>CALCCE010000233.1 GCA_937899835.1 uncultured Flavobacteriales bacterium
TTTCGTAACGGTCGTAAGAATATTGGCAGGTCATGCACTTTTCACAAGCGGTGCTTAGCAAGAGGGTTAAAATAGCGAGGGCGGGAAGGAACAGTCTGGTTTTCATGATGATCGGGCTTGGTTATGGTTTATTAGTAAGTCGCACAACTCGCCGAAACGTTACACTTCAACCCTCAAAAATCCACCAACGGTTCTGGCAAGGGATGATCGGTAAAAATGCAGCAACGAGCCTTTTTTATTTGGTGTACACGTGGTCGGCCCAATAGTTCAATAGAACCCACTACATTTCAATTGACCCTGATCTCGATACTTCGAACGCAAAACAAAAAAGGCCGCCAGCGTTCCTTTCGGAAGGCATTGGCGGCCTGAGTCGGGAAATTGTTCGGGTTTCAACCAATCAATCGTACCAACAAGAGGGAGCAGACTGGTTGCGGTGGTCGGTTTCCGCAGCTTCATCCATAAACTCTTGTTCTTTAGCTTCTACCTCTTTGGTAGTACCACAAAATTCTTCGGTGTGGGACACGTTGTCCCACATGCCGCGCTCATAGCGATCGTAGGTATACTGGCAGGTCATGCACTTTTCGCAGGAAGTGCTCAACAAAAGGGTAAAGAAGGCCCAGATGGGGAGGATGAATTTGGTTTTCATGATGAACGGGCTTAGAGAAGGTTATACTTATAAGTGTCTAATCTCGACGAAAAGTGACATCCATTGGTCAAAATTTCTACGAACGGTTCTCCGCAAGGCTGATCGGTAGGTCATTCAGGTTCAGGGCTTTCGCTTCTCCCGCATTCGTCTCCTACACCCGCGCCACCGGTCCGGCAAAGCGCACCACCGATCGATTTGGCCCACGCAAGCCCTGAATTATTCGTATTTTGACCCAAATTTTAACCCGCACCATGAAAAAGACTTTCCTCCTACTCGCCTGCCTGCTCTTCTTAGCGGTATCTGGTTTTGCACAGAAAAAAATTGAAGTAAAACAGGCAACTGCCAATTTTAGCACCGGCAAACAGGTGGCACTTTCGGTCATTGTACTGGAGGGCAACCTGAAAGACGTAGAAAAAGCCTGGAAAAAAGAAATGAAGGGCCTCAAAGCCAAAGTTTCTTCCAAGAAGGAAATTTTTGCCGACGATGCCACCATGAAATCGATGGGCGATAACAGCTTTGACGTGTATGCCGTTTTTGAAGAAGTGGAAAACGTGGGCGTAAAAGTATTTGCCGCTTTTGATTTGGGTGGTGCCTACCTTTCCAAGTCCACCCACCCCGATCGCTTCAAGGCCGCCGAGAAATTCATGTATGAATTCGGTGTGGAGCAAACCAAAGAAAAGATCGGTAAAGACATCAAGGGTGCTGAAAAAGAACTTTCCAGCCGCGAGAAAGAGCTGAAAGACCTCAAAAAGGAAAAAAGCAACCTGGAAAAAACCATCGAAGACGCTCAAAAAGCCATTGAGCAAGCCAAGAAAGATTTGGTGGACAACGCCAACAACCAGGACAAAAAGGGCCAGGAAATCCAGGCCGCTGAGGCAGTAGTAGAAGACCTTGAAAAGAAACAGAAGGCGGTGCGCTAAGCACCGTTGCTACTCATCCACCGATACAATTCCCATCCGGTAGGCAAAACCTACCAATCCGGCAGTGTTGCGCGCTTTGGCCTTGCTCAGCAAGTTCTTGCGGTGCGTTTCTACCGTGTAAGGACTTAAAAACAAGCGGTCGGCAATCTCTTGATTGGTCAACTCTTCGGTGATGAGCCGAAGCACCTCCAATTCACGGTCCGAGAGTTTGATCTCTTCCCGCACTTGGCGTTGTTTGCGCTCTTGGTGGATGCTCCGCAGCACACTTTCCATCAACCCGCCACTGAAATAAGTGCCTCCGGCCGCTACTTCGCGCACCGCAAGCATCAATTCATTTTGGCCGGTGTTTTTGAGCAAATAGCCACGGGCACCGGCATCGAGTGAACTGCTCACAAACTCCTGGTTGTTGTGCATGCTCACAATGATTACCCGCACCGCCGGATAGCGTTCAGTCACTTTTCGGGTTACTTCCAGGCCATCCATTTCCGGCATGGCAATGTCGATGAGCAACACATCGGGCTGTTGTTGTTGGAACTGCCGCAGCACTTCCTGGCCATCGGTGGCCGTGCCCATCAGTTCGAAATCAGGTTCTTTTTGAAGAATGGATTGGAGGCCATCTAAAAACATACGATGATCATCCGCTATGAAAATAGAGGTAGCAGACATGGGTGCAGGGTAGAGTGGTGGATCTATTTGCGTGGGGAAGCCTAAGATATTTCTTTTCCTTCGGATTCGCTAATGGCCTGCATGGGCACCGTTACAATGGCCGTTGTCCCCCTTTTGGGATGACTATCGAATCGCAACTGGCCTTTCACCTGCTCCAGGCGCTGCCGTATGTTGCGAATACCGATGCCTTCCGACTGCACTTCAGGATTAAATCCCGAACCGTTATCATCCGCCATGAGCACCAATTCGTTTTCGTAGCGCTGCAGGCTCACCTCAAAGCGGGTGGCTTGTCCGTGGCGCTGCGCATTGGTGAGGAGTTCCTGCGTCACCCGGTAGAGAATCAATTCCATTTTACTGGGGAGGCGGTCTTCGAGGTCGTGGAAAGTAGCTTTCATCTCAAGTTTACCCGTATTCGAAACCGATTGCGCGAGGTCTTGCAACGCAGCGGCTAAGCCAAAATTCACCAGTACGCCCGAGACCAAATCATGCGAAATTCGACGGACTTCTTCCACTGCCTGATCCAACATTGCTTGGGTTCGCGCATACTGTTGGCGCTGTTTGGCCCATTCTTCATACGTTCTGCACTCCAAACCGGAAAGTTGAATTTTAATGGTCGAAAGCAAGCTTCCAATGCTGTCGTGGAGGTCTTTGCCAATACGCGCGCGCTCCCTCTCCTGCCCATCTACCAAGGCTTGTGCCTCCCGTGCTTTGGCACGCTCCTTTTGCTTGTCGCGCATAAGGCGCGCAATCACTACTACCCCAACCAGAATCGAGACAATCGCTATGAGCAATAGATACAACACCTGTTTTTCTTTTTGCTGCTGTTCAAGTTCTAAATCTTGAATGGCCAGCTGGCGGTCTTTCTTCTCGCTTTCGTAGATCTCTTCTAATTCTGCGATTCGGTTGGCCTTTGAAAGATTGAGCAATTGGCGCCCAATGCTGTCTTGTTTTTGGTAAGCCCACAGGGCGGAGTCGCTTTTTCCGAGAAGTTGATAGGCTTCGTAGCGAAGGGTCCAGAGGATTTGACGGTCAACCGCACTGAACGTAATGGTATCCGCGCAATTTAGGTAGTACAAGGCGCTATCAGCAAGTTCTTGTCGTATGGCTAAGAGGCCAAAATTGAGGTAAATCTTGCTAAGCTTAGAAGTACTTTCCAGTCGTTGGGAAATGGCTTGAGCCACTTTGAACTGTTCATGGGCGTTGTCCCATTCTTGCATCTCAATAGCTACCAGCCCCAGATCAATGTGCAGCCCTGCCAGGGCCAATAAGTTTTCCGACCCTTCAGAAGCGGCCATCGAGCGCAAATACCAATGCTGAGCACTGTCCGGTTGATCGGCTTTGTAGTACAAGGCTCCCAAGGTTTTAAAAGCCTTTGACTGAAAAATCGGATTGCTTGATGCCCCCCAGGTCAACCCTTCACGAATGGCTTCAATACCAGAGGGATAATCTTCTATCAATAGGTAAAGATTAGCTAAGGTCAATTGAGCTTCCGCCACACGAGTAGAATCAGATACCTTTTCCAACAAGGTTTTGGCCTTCAGGCATTGGGTCAATGCCAATTCATAAAAACCCTTGTTTTTGTAAACGATCGCTTGTCCGTTATAACCGGAAGCTGCACCTGCCACATCATTCTCCTCCAATCGCAACAGGGTAGCGTTACGGTAATGTGCCAAGGCACTGTCTAATTCTTCCCGCCTCCTCCAATAGCTTCCCAAGCGCATTTCCAGGTAACTTTCAAAGGTCGGCCAGCGTTGATTCCTCGCCCATTCAAGAGCATCATCAATGCAAACCTTTGCCGAATCCAGTTCTGACTGCTTGAACCAATGGTCCACCAACTCATCGGTGGCTTGCATTCTGGCTTCTCTGGAACTTTCGGTGTTTTGAATAATTTGTTGAAGCGAATCCGAAATACCAGCTTGGGCACTATATGCACAAATACAGGCTAAGAGCCCGATCAACACCGAGCACCACCATTGGCTATGTTTCTTGTTTGGAATGGGGAAAGTATAATTTGAAATTAAAAATCGAACATTTATACTTATTTGAAATCAACATTTGGCACCCATGCTACGTTTTTATGAAGTTAACCTTATCCCATTTAAGTCGGAATGTGTTGACAGAGGTCAATAGACATAGTAGAAATGGTAGCTTGGGCTGTTGCATATTTTGAGGTTGAAGAAGCTATGAAGTTAAAAGAAAGGAGGCAGGAATGAAAGCCTGCCCCCATGCTCAAGTAATTAGGCAGGTTGAGCTCCTGCAATGTTGTTGGCAGCAATTTCAGCACGAGCCATCACACGGGCATTGTTTATCGGACCACTACAAATGTTTACCTGGCGGATGATAACCGTATAGTTATTTCGAATTTCCTGATTGGGTTTATTGGAAAACGGAATGAACTTACCGTCTTTGTTCACCTGCTCAAAATTGTCGTCGTAGATGTAGTATTGAAAAGTAGAAAACGGATTGGTTGCCGCATTGTCTGTCAATACATAAAGACCGGTTGGTAATTCACCTTTTGGAGGTTGCGTATGATTGATAAAAATGGAAGTGAGGTCCTCTCCTGATCCAGGATTAGAAGGGGAAAAACCAAAGAGGTCGACTCCTATGGGTTGTTCATCTCTCACTTTCTGAGCAACGGCTTTCATTACCTGGAAAACAGAAGGATTATCTTCTACTTCCACTACAATGGCTTTGGGATCGGGTTGCCCATTTTCGTCCTGTGGTTGATTGCGCCCGAAATACATTCCGACGACTCTAAAATTTACTGTTGGCATGATTTTATTGAATTTAATGGTTGGTTTTCAAAGAGGAAAGAATTCTCTCCTTTATTTGAGAGACTTGGTTGGTTTAGGGTCTGCGTCTTCTACGCTAACCGCACCTTTGGACTTTTCACCACCAGAATGATTAAGAATAAATTCAATGACCGTTTTTTCTTCAATTTCTACCAATTCGAATTTATAAACAATAAGATCATCACTTTTTGTAGTATCAATGTTTGCTATTATTCTACAAAAGCCATCAACACTTACATCAACATTTACCTGATTCGTCAATCCAAAACAGGCATCAGAAGAAAACCCATATACAATTACATATAATTCAAATTTTCCTTCATCATCCAAATTTTTTAGATAAGTCAGCGGAATAAAATTAAGTTGACTAGGAGTTGTTATAGCTTGTCCTTCTGGTTCTTTTCCAAAAAGTGCACCATAGCTGTATTTTCTGAGAGACAGTTTTTTATCGTTTCCGTCTTTCCATTCCACAACAATTTTTGCACCTTTTTCATCGGGTTTACCTTGGGTTGCTGAAACAGGATTAAAAAAATGGCCTTCAATACCTGTATCATTATTGGGGTCATCAATGAAAACTCTTTTCTTCAGGGTTAGTAAGTCTGCTCCAGAAACATTTTTAATTTCAACCTCAGCTAATCGGGTCTCACTTCCATTTGTCTGAAATGGGACATTTAAATCTGCCCCAGGGAATTCGGTAGGAACCATAGCAGCCATCCAATACCCATTACCTCCATTATTTACGTTATTAGCCAAATAAACATACGGCCAACTAAACTTTTCAGGGTTTATTATTTCTTTCATATTAGTTTAATCTTTGAATTTCGGCTTCAAGTTTTGTACTTATTCTCTGTACCTTTTCTCCATCATAAAGGCCGTTAATTATCTCGGTCAACCGATAGGTTCTTGGTTTAAGAAAATCCGTTTGTTGATCCATAGTAAAGTCATCTTCTCCACCTTTCAAAATACCTACAAGATCATGAGTAACGGTATCAAATACTGGAGATCCTGAGTTTCCTCGAAAAGCGTCTAACGTAGTTGTAAATGTTTCGGCATCTTTCGTAGTAAGTACAAAACCGTTAGGTGTGAACTTTTTAGCGACTCCTAATGGATGACCAATCATGTATACTGGTTCCATAATCTCAGGCTGATGCCTCGCCTTTAGATCGACAGGATGAATACCTAATTGAGTAGTAGACATTCCAAGAGTTTGTTGATAACCAATAATAGGTATGAGTGCCCAATCTTGATGGCCATTATTGAATCGCTGACATTTTTTTAACTTAATATCACTTGTATCGACCTTAAATTCTTTTTGCATGAAACGGTTTGAATTTTTAGGATTAACTCCAGTTTCATAGTGGAAATTAAATCGAAATTCAACCAATTCGCTTTTGGCCGCTCCTATTTTACCTTGAATATATCTAAGATTTCTCTCGAGTTCTTCTTTCCGAGAAGGAATAGGCGGGGGTGGTCCCGTTAATTCAGATTTAATTTTTTCCTCTTCTTCAAACAATGACTTAAGATTGTCTATATCGAAAACATGCCCTGCTGTAAGTATCCAATTTTCTTTTACAAGTACTCCAGTAGCAGAACCAATAGAAATCTGACTTCCAAAACGGATATCAGGCAAAACATTATATCTGTTTTCTCCACCTCGTGGAAAGGTAAATTTCCTTTTTACTAATTCCCTCCAATCTTTTCTCCTGCCCCTGGGCTTAAATATCACACAGGTAGAATCACCATTACCTAAAATTTCTCGCTTAACACAACTAATAGGTTGCACCTTGATATTAGATCTTCTTGTTTCTTTTAGGGTTAAGAAGAAATCTTCCCAATTGCGACTTTTGTCTTCTTCTACGAAACCTAATTCGTCCAATCTTCGGTATTTCCAATAATCTCCGGCAATAACATCCTCCAGTTCAACCCTGTCATCCTCTTCATACCAATATTGGCCAAAAGGGTCGATTTCAATGTTTGATGAACGATATGCTTCTTCATTAATACAGTTCGGTGCTACATTAACTGCGATATTCGGTATTAAAGTAGGGTTACTTTGAGCATCGGGACTTATTTTAATCTGCTCTTTTGGCATGCGCCTGTCTCTCCTAAAAGGCTGTAAAACTGGCTGAACGATACTACTATTCACTAAAAATTTTTTAAGCATAAACTGTAGATTAACTTTTATTTTCTCAAACTTAAGAGCCCAATAACTCAAATAACAGCCCCGATTCCACCAATTCCACTACCAAGAAAAAGGGATTGGATAAGCGTAGTTTCCCATGGTGATAGCAAGGTTGGCCCTTCGACTCCCCCGGTTGGCGGACACAGTCCGCTCTGGGACCCGGTTTTATTGTGCGCTATCGCGCATATAGGGAAGCTTGACAGTACATTGCTCAAAGAGCAAATTGATATTCTCACCCGCTAATGACCTTATGCACCACACGCTACTACTGAAAATCACATGCATTCAAAGTCCGATACGCAAAACCCAAAAAGCAATCGAACTCACCCCCTCTAAGCGGCTGTAAAGGGCGGGTTTATATTTCGAAAAAGTATTGCCCCGTTTACTGGAAATTCACTACCGCTTAATGGAAAAAGGCTACCGCCTATTAGCGCGTATTTTAAAGCGGCTTGGGCATTGGGTCGGAATACGGGAAAATAGGGGCTTTAGGAAGCTGTGTTGAGTTGGATGATATCGCCGATTTGCCAGTTGGGGCGCTGGGCAGTGGTCCATTGCAGGGACTGAGTGGCACTTTTCAGGGTGGCGACCCATCCTCCGTGGGTATGTTGCAGGGCCATTACCTGATACTCGCCATGGCTTTGGGAGGCGGTGGGAAAGATTTCGGCCGGAAGGCCGTCGGCGGTGACTCGGCCTTGCTCGAGGATGAGCACCCGGTCGGCGAGGGCTTTTACTTCTTGTGAGTCGTGGCTGACCAAAATGGTGGTGGTTTGGGTTTCTTTCAGCCACTGCCTTAGTTGCTGCTGCAACTGTTGGCGGGTGGCCTGGTCTTGAGCGGCCAACGGTTCGTCCAATAACAAAAGGGAAGCTTTTTGTGCGAGGGCGCGGGCCAAGGCGGTGCGTTGTTGTTGGCCGCCCGAAAGTTGCCCGGGCTTTTGATGGGCCAATTGGCTGAGGTCCATCAGTTGAAGCAGTTCATCCACAGCTTTGGGATCGGACGTTGGACCTTGCCCGGCGGCAATGTTTTGCTGCACGGTGAGGTGCGGAAACAGGGCGTAATTCTGAAAGACCATCCCACAGTCCCGGGCTTGGGGCGGCCGGTTGGTTTTGGGCGCGTTGCCCCACCACGTTTCGCCCTTCCAACTTAGGTGACCGCCATCAGGTTGCATCAGTCCGGCGATCATGCGCAAAATGGAAGTCTTGCCGCTTCCAGTGGGCCCAAAAAGGGCAAGGCATTGGCCGGTTTGCAATTCGAATTGAATTTCAAGTTCCATCGCGCCCTGGGCAGCGGCCAACCGTTTTTGGAAGTGCAGCTGCATCATAGCACACGCGGGGCTTTGCGGTTGACGGTGAAAGCAAGGAGCAAAATACCGAGCGAAAGGCCCAAGAGCACCATGGCATACTGGTTGGCTCCCGCATAATTCAAAACTTCTACCTGATCGTAGATAGCGATGGAGGCTAGCCGGGTTTCGCCAGGCAAATTGCCACCAATCATCAGCACCAAACCAAACTCGCCCAGCACATGGGCAAAAGCAAAAACGCTTCCGGTAAGCAGCGCAGGCCGAATGTTGGGCAACAGCACCTTGCGAAAGGTTTTCCATTTGGAGTAGCCCAAGACATAAGCGGCTTCTTTCAAACTATCGGGCAGGGCGCGCAGGGCGGCATATACCGGGTTCACCATGAAAGGCAGGCTGTAGAGCACCGAAGCCAACACCAAACCCTGGAAGGAAAAAAGCAATTGCAAGCCCACCACCTCCTGAAGCCAGCGGCCCAAGGCGGTGCCGTTGCCAAAGGCCACCAAAAAGTAGAATCCCAACACGGTGGGCGGCAACACCAACGGCAAGTTGATGATGGCCTCAAAAAATGGCCGGATCCAAGAGCGGGTTTGTGTCAACAGGTAGGCCAAAGGCACCCCCAACAGCAGCAACAACCCGGTGGCCAGGGCCGCCAGTTGCAGGCTGAGGTATATGGGTTGCAGGTCCAACGAAAAGCCGAAAGGTTATCCTTGCCGAAGGTAGCCCATCTGTTGAAATAGAGAATCGTTTTCGGGGGCCAGCAGGAAACGCTGAAAATCAAGGGCGGCTTTTTCGAGTTCGGGTGTGCTGCCGCGCAGCACCACTACGCCCTGCCTGATGGGCGGATAAAGGGCGGGTGGGTGGGGCCTCCAGAAGCCGCGCACGGGTTGCGGGGCGCCCTGGATCAAAGACAAGGCCGTGATACCCACGTCTACCGATTGTAGGGAAACGAGTTGTCCCACTTGGGCGATGTTTTCCGCAAAAACAACTTTTGTTTTCAGCTTGTCCCACTTTGGATGGGCTTGCAAAGCCGCACGGGTGGCACGCCCATAAGGCGCCACCTCAGGGTTGGCCATGGCCCAGCGCTGCACCCGTATGGATGCCAAGGAATCCACTGCGCACAAACTGCTGTCGTTGGCCGCCCATACCGCGAGTTGCCCACGGGCGTATTCTACGGGTGGGCCGAGGGTGAGGCCAGCATCGTATAAGCCTTGCGGATAGTCGAGGTCGGCGGCAACAAACAATTGAAAAGGAGCGCCTTCCTTGATTTGGGCATATAGCTTCCCGCTGGAACCGGGAATCACTTCACAAGGTTGTCCGGTTTGCTGCTCGAAGTCCTTGGCCAGTGCTTCTGCCACAAAGCGCGCATTGGATGCGGTGGCAATGCGCAAAGGGGCAGGCTTTTGGCTACAGGCGCAGCACAGAAGCAGCAAGCAACCAAATGCCCATGGGAATAGCTTGAAGTGGCCCAAATGAAAATCTATGCTATAGACGGTCGACAGCTTACATTGCCTGCCAGGCCAGGATGCCGCCTTCTAAGTTGATGAGGTTGGTGTAGCCGTGTTTTTGCTCCAACAATTGAATGGCATTCGCACTTCGACCACCGGCTTTGCAATGCACCACTACCCTGCCCTCACGCGGAATACGGTCCAGGTTATTTTCCACTTCGCCCAGCGGAATGAGGGTGCCGCCCATGTTGGCTTCTTCGTATTCGAAAGGTTCACGTACGTCAATCAGCCGAAAGTCGGTGTTGTCATCGATCCAGGTTTTCAATTCTTGTGTTGTAATGCTTTCCATGTTGGTTGTTGTTGGTGTGATGCCGCAAAAAGCAGCATAGTCTTGTAGTTTATCAATGGTGGGCCGTGTCCCAGTCAGTGGATTCTGCGGGTCTTTGACAATTTTAATGGTTCGGTGGCTCATACTCAGGGCATCTACCAGCAAAAGTTTTCCCGAAAGGGTGCTGCCTATGCCGGTGATGAGCTTGATGACTTCGTTGGCTTGCAGGGTACCAATCATTCCGGGCAAGACACCGAGAACGCCCCCGGTGGCACAATCAGGCACCTGGTTGGGTGGTGGAGGCACAGCAAACAGGTCGCGGTAGTTGGGTCCGTATGCTTCGTTGATCCATTGATGAAAAACGCTTACTTGCCCCTCGAAGCGATAGATCGAGCCGTATACCAGGGGTTTATTCAACAACACACAGGCATCGTTCACCAGGTAACGGGTCGGAAAATTGTCGCTGCCGTCCACCACCACATCGTAGGGCGCTAAAATGTCCAAAGCATTGTCGCTGCTCAAGGCTATAGCGTGCGGCTCGATGTGAATGCCCGAGTTCATGGCTTTCAAGCGCTGAGCGGCCGCATGGCATTTTAGTTGTCCCACTTCGGCCTCGGTGTAGAGCACCTGCCGTTGCAGGTTGGAAGTGGCCACCGTATCGAAATCAACGATGCCGAGGGTGCCTATTCCGGCAGCTGCGAGGTATTGCAACACGGGGCTGCCCAGACCACCAGCTCCGATCACTACTACTTTGGCGGCTTTTAATTGGGCTTGTCCCACTTCGCCAAAGTCGGGCAATACCAAATGACGGGCATAGCGCGACCGGTCGGCGGAGGTAAGCGGGAAAGTAGTTGGACCAGTCATCTGCAAAAGAGGTTGGGGTGCCATGCTAAGGTTTGGTAGTTTTACACTTTCAAGGCCACCCAAAAACTGGGTTAAAGTTCCTTATTTTCCCTGCAACCGAAAAAGCCCTTTTCTTATGAGTGATTCGCAATTTACCCACCTCGATGCTGAAGGCCGCCCCCACATGGTGGATGTGGCTCCCAAAGCAGTGACCGCACGCAGCGCAGTGGCCCGCTCGGTGGTGCAGCTGGATGCTGCGGTGATCGATAAATTGGAGCAGGAGGATTTTCACACCAAAAAAGGGCCGGTATTTCATACGGCTGTTTTGGCGGGCATTATGGCGGCTAAAAAAACCAGCGACCTCATTCCGCTCTGCCATCCACTGGGCTTGGACAATTGTTCGGTTGATATTCGCCTGACGGAGAACCGAGAGATCGAAATCTTGTGTACTGCTCGGTTGACGGCCAAAACGGGCGTAGAAATGGAAGCGCTCACGGGTGCTTCGGTGGCGGCTTTAACGATTTATGACATGTGCAAAAGCTTTTCGCAAAACATTGTGATTCGCGAAACCCGATTGCTGCGCAAAACTGGAGGAAAAAGCGATTATGAAGCCACATAAAAAACACAGCTTTCTGGAGAAACCCCTTGGCGGACAGTTTCACCGCCACGAAATTGGTTTTATCGGTGCGCCTTGTGGCGTGATTCAAGGGCTTACGGAACAGCTGGCAGTGGCCTTACCCCAATTGCGGGTAGGCTATGCCGATGCCGAGCACGGGCAGGGCGAGGTGCTGCCCGGTTTTGCCCGAAGGTATACCGACAAGATCAGCCACCACCAATTGGAGTTCAACAGTGAACACTTTGCCTACGAGGCGAAAGGCGGTTTTGGCGCTTGTGATTTGGTGTTGGTGAATGCCAATCATTTTCCGGCCCAAAAGCAGGTGGTGTTCATTCATCCGGCCAAGCGGGAATCGTTGCAACGCAAGTTGGAACGGCTCACGGATGTGGGGGCTTTTGTGCTGGCTGAAGAGGAAGATGCGCTGTTCGATTTTTTGATCGAGTATCAACCGGCATGGGCCGATCTTCCGCAATTCAAGGTCCATCAGGTGGCGGAGCTGGCGCAGTGGATAACCCGGCAAGTGGAGCCGCCGGAGGTGTTTGGTTTGGTGCTGGCGGGTGGCAAAAGCCAACGCATGGGGCAAGACAAAACCCAATTGGTGTACCATGAAAAGCCGCAACGCGAACACACGGCCGAATTGCTAAATCAAGTGTGCTCGAAAGTTTTTGTTTCCGATAGAGCCGGAAATGCGGAGGGCTCCTACCCCACCATTGCCGATACTTTTTTGGACCTCGGACCTTATGGTGGAATTTTATCGGCCTTTCGGCAACACCCGAATGTGGCCTGGCTCACGGTAGCGAGTGACATGCCGCTGGTGCAGGCTGCAACGTTGCAACAGTTGGTGCAGCAGCGCAATGCTTCTCAACTGGCAACTTGCTTTCACAATCCTGAAACCCAATTTCCCGAGCCTCTGCTCACTTTGTGGGAGCCAAGGGCCTATCCCCGACTGCTTCATTTTATGAGCCTGGGTTATTCCTGTCCGCGCAAAGTGTTGATCAATAGCGATGTGGAGGAACTGAAACTGGAGCGCCCGGAGCTGCTGAAAAATGCCAACACGCCCGAAGAACGCGTGGCGCTGCAACGTATGATCGAGCAAGCATAGCCCCACAGAACAATTGATTTTACGTCATTTGTTTTTCTGATGGCTTGCCTCCGATTGCTCCCAAATCTCTTTTCATCCATGCGGCATTTCGCTGTTCTCTTGTTGCTGTTCGGAGCATCACTGTTTTCTCAAGCACAGGATGCCGATTCGCTGGCGTCCTACCAACCTGGGTACGACTACCATGTTTTCCCCGACGGCAGTTTGTGGCGCATCAATAGCCTCACTGATTGTTACCGCACTGCTCCTGGCAGCGGAATATTTCAGAAGTACGATGCATTGGCAAACCGCTTGGGAGATCGGCTCTATTCTGGCTACCGCCACCAATCGATTGACGTTTGTTTTCCCCAACCGGGAATCGTGTTGCTTCATGGCAACCTCCAACTGGGACAAGTGCTGGAAAAGACTACGATTTTTCTATGGTCCGAAAACTCAGGACAGTCTTGGGAAGTAGGCTACTTCCCCAAGGGAATCCACAAAGAAGCGTTGGGAAACGACACTGCGGGCACCTTGTGGTTGTTGACCAAAGAGGATCGGCTTTACCATTCTACAGACCTCGGCGAAAATTGGAATCGGGTGCGACTGCAACCTGATCAGGAAGCTCGGGCAGCATGGGAAAAGCACTGCCTTCAACTGCCCGATTGCCGTCCGGGTGCCATCGGCAGTATTGAATTTACCCAAGATAACTGGTTGACGCATCAAACCCTTCCGGCACCAGATTTTCGTTGTGGTCCGGAGCAATTCGATCACCGGGCTTTATTGGTATCGCAGTGGCAGAACGGATTGTTGGCCCGGCAGGGCGAATACTTGTATTACACTCCGCTCGATAGTTTACACTGGCAATGTTTGCGGAAGGATATTTTCCGCACCTTGGTCACTCCTGACGGAAAAGAACTGTGGGTAACGACCAACCGCAGCAAGTTGTTCCAATACGCATCGCCCGAAGCACCTCCCACCCAATATGATCTTCCCACGCCACTCAGGGTCTATAAAATGAGTTGGCACAACGAATCGCTCTATTTACTCGGCCACGAACGCAGGCTGTTTTATGGAAACCAAGAGGGTTTCCAAGTGATGACCTTGGTAATGGAGGCCGTTCCGATAAGGGCTGCTGTAAGGTGTAGAACCGCCAACTCGTTTTATAGTTACGACCGGAATGAGGTGTTTTTGTCGCAAGACACGGGTAAAGGTTGGAAACGCATTGCTTATGCTCCTGCCCTTATTCGCGACATGCGGGTGGCGGATAGCAACACTTTGGAATTGTGGCACGACCGCCGGACTTCTTCCCTTACCCGAATCGACCTCTCCACCTATCAATCCAAAGCGTTTGATGGAACCAGTCCAATCGTGCATTTCAACATCGATTCAATTGTTGGTGTGGAGGTGAAGTCTATTCAAAAGAATCCATACGATTATTATTTTTCGATTCTTCACTATGCTGCCGATGAGTCGGGAAACCTGGTGCCACATTTCATGGAGACGGATACGGTGGAGGCCAATTTATCGCTTGACTCCGTTCGGCCCATTTCGGTCCAAGACCTGCGGGATTTACTCTACAGCCTGCAAATGCAACCCGATAAGCCGCTACAGGCCGGCGATTTTCAAGTAGCACCGGAAGAGGTGCAGCAGTTTCGAGAAACGCTACCAACGATTGAGCACTCCCCCATTGACTACAGAGCTCACTTTAGCGGTGTAGACATTCCGTATCTCGAGAGCATTCCCGATAGTCTCCGTTTGGCTTCGCCCGATCAACTCAAAAACGCTTTGCGAATAGGGGCTTTTTCAAGAAGTTTTAAAAATGTAGGTGGCAGTAGTTTCAGCGTAAAAATCATTGACAATACGGGCAGAAAACTGATTTTCGATTGCCTTTACGCTACCCAGGCGGCCTACCTGCTTCCCTGGCACGTGCAATTGGACCACCACCACTACATGAGTTATCACCTGGCGTTTTCCCGCTTTTGGCAACACCACCTGCCTGCCCGTTTCACCGGCATGAACAATTTTGATCCGGCCTTGCTCTTTTGGTCCATGGAGGCTTATCTGCGCAAAGTAGGCCACCATGCCCCGTAAGTATCAATTGCTTTTGTTTCGTTGGTCACACCAACATTGCAGGTGCGTGATGCAGCACATTCCCACATGCCACTTCGCGCAAGGCGCAAACGACTTCACCGTGTAATACCATCAATAAGGCATGCAGATAATCAGGAACGGTTTTTGTTTAGATGGTTGGCCTCGATTGGCCGCGTTTGATTTTCCCCAATAATTCATTCGATCATGCGGTATTTTTTAATGTGCCTTTTTCTGCTGTTTGCTCCGCAGTGTTTACAGGCCCAAGACCCGGACTCACTGGCTACCATCCAACCAGGAAACAAATTGCACGTGTTTCCCGATGGAAGCCTTTGGAGCATCAACCGGTTGAGCCATTGCTATCGAAGTGCTCCAGGAAGCGGAGTTTTTTACAAGTACACTGGATTTGATAGCCTGTTGGGCCTAAGCCTTTACACTGATCACCTTCCCTATTCGGTCTACGTTCGTTTTCCGAAACCGAATACAGTATTGCTTCACGGCAAC
>CALCCE010000234.1 GCA_937899835.1 uncultured Flavobacteriales bacterium
CACATACCAATTGCCCAAAGATGGCGTTTGTGCTGTTTTCCAAACGTTTGGGAAGCAAAATAACCTTAACCCCAAGTTGCGATGAATTTTATGGAGCGCAAAGCCGAGTTCGAGCGGTACCTCGATTCGGGAAACCTGAGCCTGGCCACCCGCCGGGCCATGGACCTTGCTTTGGATTACCAACAATTGCAAAGTCATTTGGAAGCGGTCACAGAAGTAAGGGCCGAATACAATCGCCTGCGTGGTTTGGGCCAGGGAGAGCTCGACGGCACGCAGAAACAAAAAATTACCGACGGCTTACAGCCCTTTTGCGCTGAGTTGACCAGTGTGAAAGGGGAAGTAGGGGAGCTACCGCACCAACAACCCATTGTAGTGGCAGAAGGGCGAAACCTGGTGAAGCGCTATCGCCAAGGCGGTCACCACTTCGAATTGGGTCCCATTGACCTGTCGCTGCGCTCGGGCGAAATAACCGGAGTGGTAGGGGAGAACGGCAATGGAAAAACCACCCTGCTGCGCATTTTTGCCGGCGAAACCAGTGCCGACGAAGGATGGCCGGAGTATCCTGGCATGGTAGGCGATGCGCTCACGCCCTACCAAATCAAACAACAGGTCGCCTTTATTCCGCAGCGCCTGCGGCCCTGGCACGGTACGCTGTTGCAAAACCTGAAATATGCAGCCGCCAACAAAGGCTTCCATGGCGAAGCCAACGAGCAAAGAGTCAACTTTGTAGTACACCGTTTAGGACTCACCCGGTTTCAACACCTGGGATGGAAACAACTTTCATCGGGCTACAAACTGCGGTTTGAACTTGCCCGAATGGTGGTGTGGCGCCCGCGCCTCTTGGTGCTGGACGAACCGATCGCCAACCTCGACCTCAACGCCCAACAGCAATTTTTACAGGACCTGGTACACCTGGCAGCCTCCATACGCTACCCCATGGGCATCGTGCTCAGTTCGCAGCAATTGCACCAAATTGAAGCAGTGAGCGAGCAAATCGTCTTCTTGCGCAACGGCAAGCCCCTGTTTGCCGGGGCCACCAAAAACGTGGGTTCCGACCGGGCTTCCAATACCTTTCAGGTGGGCGGCAGCTTCAGTTTAGAAAACTTGCTCCAAGCCACCCAAGGGCTACCCGAAATTCGGGTAGAGGAAAGCGGCACCAATTTTACCGTTCATACCGCTACCGCGGTAAACGGGCGCCAACTGCTCGAAACCCTTTTTGCTGCGCGCCTGGAAGTCACCTTTTTCCGAGACATCAGTTTCTCCACCCGCCAACTATTAGCCCAAACCCTATGAGACTGTTCAAAAAACTCTTTCCACCCGCCCTGCAGCGGATCAACGATCGCATGCTCGTCAATCAACCCTGGTTGTGGGCGCTATCGCCCCTCCAACACGTTTGGGGCATACTCATTTTGAATGTGGTGTTGGCGGTTTTAGCACTGCTGGCGCCCCTGAGCATCAACGAGGTGCCCAACATCGAAGCCCTTTGGAGCTACCTTTTCGTGCTGCAAGTGGCCTACTTTTGCTTTTGGATCTTTTGGCAGGTGCTGTTCAATCCGCAACGGCAGTTTGCCCGAAGGTTTTCGTTGCAAGCCCCGGCCGAATTTTTACTGCATTTTGTTGGTATTCTGCTGCTTTTGAGTATTTCTTATACACCTACTTTGGTGATGCGCTGGCGCATCGACCAATTGGTGGAAGATCAGGAATGGGTAAGCGATTGGAACGACCTGTTGGCTGTAGGGTTTCTCCACGATCGTTCCGATTACTGGGACGTGTATCCTTCGGCCGAGCATTTTCTCAACGGTTTTCACAACAACCGGTTGGCCTACGAAACGGAAGAACTGCAAACCCAGGTCCGTGTCTTGGAAAATCGGGTCGAATATTTTTCAGATACCAATCAATTCGAATACCAGGGAACTGCCCGAGAGGTGAAAGTCCCAGTCTACAACCCCGACTCTGTACGGTACTATAAAGAGAAGCTGCGAGGTATTTTTCAACGTTATCCACGGTATACCGATAGTTACGCGGATCGATCCATTTATGATACTGCTTCTCCATTCAAAACCGCTTTAACCCACGAAGAACTAAAGGCATATCAGGTGGCCTGGTTGAAACAAGATGCCAAACAGCAAGTGGCTGCAATAGGCAAATACCTGGAGGTGGTAAAGAAATACTATTTCGATCATGGCTTTGGTCCTGAGGAAGTGAACGGTTTATTTTTAGAATACTACGATCAACTGCGTTCCAAGAGTAATGCTGGGAATGGTTTTGCCAATCTCTACGGAGCCGCAGAAATTCGCCATGTAGAAGCCCAAGGAGTTGAATTTAGGCGAAATCAGGTAAGGGATGAGTACGATAACCTACGTGCTATCTTCAAGGCAAAAAAGTGGAACCACTTTCCATTTCGGATGGAGATGGTGCACGTATTTGCCATCGTCATTTTTTTAATGGCCAATTTGATCTTTCTCTTTCGGCAGGTGCGGTGGCAGTGGTTTCTGGCGGCTATTGGTGTAAGCCTGGCGCTGGTCATACTGGCCACAGTATTTCTGGTTTATTTCAAAGTGCACAAAGAAGGGCTGGCCGCCTGTTGGCAATTACTCATCGCTATGGGAGTAGTATCGGTCATGGTGTATTTAGGGTGGAGCACCCGCTTTCACTTGAAAAGTGCCTCCACAGCCGCAATAATGCTCTTCGCTTGTTTGCCCTACTTGTTGCTCATTTTTCAATTTTTGGCCGACGAACAATTTGACGTATACGACGAGCGAAAATACGTGCGGCAAAAAACCGCCATCAAAGACCAATTCTTGCCGCAGTCTCGCAGTTCCGGTTTTGAATATCCTTCCGAAGTAGCCCAAGAGTTGGACCGATTAACTGAGCTCCATCGCGCACACCGGGATTGGATTGAATCGCTCTATTGGTATGCCCTGTACGTTGGCATGCTACTTTATTGGTTTGGAGGAACTGTATTTACCAAACGCCTCTTAGACCGGTTTAGAGCGTTGCCGGCGGCTAAGTAAGGGATGTTTTGCGGGAAAGAAAGTTGGGCAAAGATAGCGTTGCTAATACCCTTAAACCGGGTCTTGACCAGCGGTTCAGCCGTTGTATAAGTCATAGGCAAGTATCTTTTTGGGAAGTAGTTTTTGGTGACTTCTTTTATTGTTAGGGAGATATGCCATAAATGTGTCATTTTCCATTCAAAATCAAAACAAATCCCTTTTTGAAGGTGTTAGGTCGGCATTCAAACCAAGCCGATGAAAGACAAAAACATATTGATTGTAGGAGGCGCTACCGGCATCGGAGCCTCCTTGGTGAATCACGCCCTGCAAGCGGGTGCCAACGTGTGGGCAAGCTCCCGCAATCCTGAAAACCTTCCTGCTGGTGTCAACCCATTGCAATGGGACGTCACCGGAGAAATATCGGGTGAAGGACTTCCTGCCAGTATTGATGCCTTGGCTTACTGTCCAGGCACGATCAACCTCAAACCCTTTCGCGGGCTCAAATTAGAAGCCTTTCGCGATGATTTAGAGGTCAATTTGATGGGGGCCATCAAAGTATTGAAAGTGGCCGAAAAAGCACTGAAGGCTTCCGGCAATGCTTCAGTAGTGTTGTTTAGCACGGTAGCCGTAGGGCAGGGGATGCCTTACCACTCATCGGTGGCCGCCTCTAAGGGTGCCATTGAAGGATTGGGCCGCTCCTTAGCCGCCGAATGGGCTCCAACCGTTCGGGTGAATACCGTTGCCCCTTCTCTCACCGACACGCCACTGGCTACCCGTTTGCTGAGCAACGACGACCGCAAAGAAGCAGCCGCCAAACGCCACCCCTTGAAACGCTTCGGATTGGCTGAAGACATTGGCCAGGCCGCCTGGTTCTTACTTACCGAGCAATCTTCCTGGATTTCCGGTCAGGTGTTGGGCGTAGACGGAGGCATGTCAAGTTTGAGGCCCGTATGAGGCCTCCCCTAAAAATGGTGGACCGGGAAACCCTGGAATCGTGGGAAAGGCGCTACCGCGGAAATTTTGTCAATAGCCTGAGCGGTTTCAAAAGCCTCAACCTGTGTGGAACGGTCAACGATGCTGGTCAAACCAACCTGAGTGTGATCAGTTCAGTGGTGCATTTGGGCGCTCATCCGCCCCTTATGGG
>CALCCE010000235.1 GCA_937899835.1 uncultured Flavobacteriales bacterium
AGCACCCGAATTGAAAAGGCCATAAGAAACAATGGAGTTTCCAGGAGCAGCCCCACCGAAGTTAGACACCAACTTAAAACTGGCGAAACCATCGGTTCCTGCTGATAGGGTATTGGTAGATTCAGCACCTCCGTTCCAACCAACTGTGCCTCCGCTGGAGGAACTGTTTTTTTGGAGACTATTGGAAAAAGGAAGCGGCAAGCTGGCATTCATAAGGTTGGTCCAGCCAACCTCATAATCAATGGTATATGCTCTAACAATTTGATTCCCGTTTACATCGGTTAACGTAACCGTGTAGGTACCAGCCGTCAGGTTTTCAATGAAAGAAGCATTGGCACCTGTGCTCCATTGATAGGTAAAATCAGTTTCGGTGTTCGCATCTGCATAGTTGAGGCGAATGGAACCCAGTTTGGCGCTGCCGCAATACAGTTGCCTAATTTCCTCATAGAGCTTCGGCTCGTACAAGTTGTTTCCTTTGACTTTGATCTCGGTAAATTCAGAGGATGCGGTATGTTGAGAAGCGACATAATTGTAAGAGCTCGTTGCATCTACTCCGGTATTGGAGCCGATCAGCACCTCGTTGTGAAAATATTGAATCGCATCACCAATCCTTTCAACTCTAAAAAGGTCTCCTGATGCGTAGGTGCCAATTTTACTTGATAGGCTTCCGTCATAGATTTTTATGTCCCCTTTGTCTAAATACAAAGCATAGCTCATTCCCGTATAACTGAGGTCGGCAGTGCCTACCTCGGTAAAGCCAAGGGCTTGTTTCGTATTAGTACTGGGTACTTTGGCCTCTACCCAGCCGTCTTCATATCCTCTTATTCCATTGGTCATCCGAAAGGACATGTTGTTCCAACCGTTGCTTTCCGTTTTAGCAAGCGTTCCGTTTTGAAAAGTGGCTCCATCCAGCGAATTATGGTTGATTTCGTAACTAATTGGAATGTTTAATGTGAAGGAAGCTCCAGCGGCATCACTTACCAGCACCGAGTAATGACCCGGAGGCAGGTTGCTTCTTTCATATTGTTGTTGAGCATTCTTAAAATCATTGTAGTTCCAGTTGGCAAGGTCAACCGATAGTCCGGAAAAGGCGTTAGCACTTAAGTCAGCTTGCATGGAAGTGAATGCGGAAGCATCTGGAAAACCATCAACATCCCAACTGGCAGATATAGGTGCCGCCCCACCAGATATTGAAAGCTGTATAGAGCCTCCTTCCAAGGAAGTGGCATCGGTGGTAAAGAAACTTACATCAAGACCTTCAATGCCCAAACTCAGTCGATCCCCATCCGTCAAGTCCACATCGGTAAAGGTGAGTACTGCATTGGTGGCATCCCACGAACGGCCGGTGGTGTGGCGCGTTGCACCGCTGGCAAACACGCCATCGGCATCAATTAACAGTTCTACCTCGTCGGGGTTAGCGATGGGGATACCCGTCAGGTCAAATTTTAGGGTAACCGTGCCCGGATTGTTGATCGAACTCGCCCGCCAGGAGCGTT
>CALCCE010000236.1 GCA_937899835.1 uncultured Flavobacteriales bacterium
CATGTTAACTATATAATCAAGGGAGGTAATTATAAACTAAGACATGGCACCAGCATCATTCAGTATCACCTGGATTGTGTCTACTATTTTTCCGACAACGAAGAGGAAGTCTTTGTGCAAGACCAGATTCAAAACCGGGTTAGAGAATGGGGATGGCGCATATACCTGGATGTAAGGTCAACCATTTGGTCGCCCAAAGGAAGGTTTGCAATTCGGTATATGCTTGGGTTTGGCCAACACGCCGATCGCCTGTCTCGCTTTTCTCCACTTGGCGGTTTGGGCTTTGGATATTCATTTGGGTGAAACAATGCAACTTGATTTACTACGCAACGATTGAGTAGCACCTCCCCTAAATCAAGATAAGCAACAGCTCAAAAAATTGATTGGAGCCTAAAACGTCTTCTTAGAAGAACAAATGCTGTTGTATCCCCCCCGCGGGAGCACTCCTTCAGACGATGCATAAATTGAGGTAGAAGAAGTGCGATAAAACCTCACTATCGCACTCCTACGGCCCATTTGATTTCCCGATCAAGGCCTTCAGGATTCCTGTCGAAAGGTAATCGCTGTAATATTATTCAGAAAACAAGCCTTGCTACTTTTTGAATCTTGTGGATACTGAAGATCACTCCGGGTCACATGATCGTTTGGACCGATATTCAAGGCATTTTTTCCTGAGCATATCTCATTCTGAGTCAAAACGCGGCAATTGGCAAACACTCCGGGTGGAATGATGAGAGAGCCGATCCTACTTTTGGAACTGTCGTGGATGAAATTGAACGTGGTGATATCAAGATCATCGCCAAAAAAGCTGTTCAGCAATCCTGAGTCGTGTAGGTAGTCGTTGTCGAGGTGCTTGTAATTGTGCGGTGGAAGTGCAAAATAGCCGTTTTTATGGCCATTTACATAGAATCCGTAGGAGCTAAACAAGGTGACCAAGGGGTAATTACTTCGATCGAAGCACCGCAATGCTCCGGCATCGTTATCCCCACAAAGAACCGATACGTACACCCCGGGATCATCATCGCTTACGGTGTTGGAACCAGCCACATTGCTCCACATCTTACTCTGTTGCTTCGCCGACCCTTCATAGACCCGCACTTCATAGTTTTTAGGTACGTAAAGGGATTTTGTATTTCCGTTCAATCCTGGCGTGATCAAACTGTTTGTGCTGCCGTCGTTGGCTGAAAAAGCAACCCATTTGTTGGAATAGTCGTAATTCTCATTGTGAAACGCCACGTACACCGCGTTGTCGTGGGTAATGGGCTCTACCGTTATTTTTTGTACCACATCCAATTGGGCATACGTACCACTGGCTGGTTTTCGTGCCAAACTGGTGTTGATGGTGGTTAATGGACCGGCATATTCCTCCACAACACTATCTCCCGAAACGCGGATTTGAAAGCCATTTTTATCTTCAATGGTGAGGAGGTAAGATTTGTCCGAATAGTCTTTGAAACTGATTCCAGTAAGCGGTTTCATTTCTTTACTGGTAAAGGTAGTGGTGCCCACCTTCACCTCTACCGAAGCCCTCCCGTCGAAGCTAAGGGTGGCCACCGTGGTAACCGGCTCTATAGGCGGTTGGTAGGCATAGGCTTGCTGATAGCTTTCGTAAGCGCTGCGATAGGCAGCCTCCAGGCCATCCCGATCAAAGGGAGCAATTAAATCGGCAATGATGATGAATTTTCCATTGTAGGAAATGAGTCCGAGACTTTCGACCGTGGGTTGATCAAAAGTGCCCCCTAACTGGCCACGGCCGTAGAGCTTCACCTTGTAACCCTCAAAGCCTTGCTTTGAAAGCTCACTGGTAAAAACCGAAAGGCTGAAACTTCCGCTGAACAGGCCCTTGCGTTGGCCCGAAACATCCGACTTCAAAGTATTCGATTGGCTGCTGAAGGAATTGGTTTCGGCTACAAACAGGCTATTTTCTGCCCCAAGTCCAAAGCCGGTTACCAAATGGGTGCCGTGCTGGTTGAAAAAATCGGTAGGTGAAGTATTGGCAATGGCTTGAAACAAAGGCGTATTCCAAAGGCCGTCCACGTTGCTTCCATATTTCGCTTTCAAATAACCAATCACATCCTACGTACCCCGATAGGTGGAAACAATGAAGTTTTGGTAGGCAAAATAGCTGCGGTTCCATTCGTTTTCCGCCACATTGAAATCGGATTGAATAGAACCACTAAACGTCAGTGCCTGAGCCGAGATTGATCCGGCTACATCGCGCACTTTTCCATAACTGTAAAACGTGGTTTTTGCTTCGCTATCGGTATTGATCAGCTTGGTTGCTCCTCCGGTAAAGTTCGAGCTGTAGTTTCCACCGGGCAGCAACTCGTCCGGGAAATAAAACGAGTCGTCTCCAATGTGCAGAATACCCGATTCGGGGTCTTCGAACACCGAGAGGGTGGCCCGATCGGTGAGGTATTCGTCGGTATTGAGGTTGACCGGCCGGCCAAAAATGGTGAGGATGGTCTCTTGCGGAGTACTGGTGGTGCTTGACATAGATTTTTTCTTTAGGTGGAACAAGGACTCGCTTCAACGAAAGCGCCTCCCAAGATTAGCGCACCTCGGTCTGGAACAAAAAAGTATGACGGCAATGCTCCCCTTAACGGACATGAAAGCACCAAAAACCGGAATGAAAGAATTAGCAGTAGACCAGCAACGGTTTCAATGGTAGCAGCAGATCGGCAAACGGATGACAGAGTGGAGCACATTAGGAGCAATCCCCCTTGGTTGAAAAACGGAATAACCAGTAACTTGCAGTGCGAACTTAACCCCTTATTTATCGCTGAAAGGCAGCAACTGTTGAGGCCGAATCTGCGAATTGAAACTAACCTGCCCCGTAGGATGGCTTCCTTCACCACTGCACCTGCCTACTTTTTCGATACCATTCAATTGCTCCGCCACCAGGAAGAACTGGTGTTGTATACCCAACACGTGGCCATTGATGGGGTAGAGCACGAATACATCGGTCAATTTTTGAAGGAAGAATACCAACAGGAATCCGAAAATTATCCCCACACGCCACCGGCGTTTGATACGGATGCTTCTATTTGGGGAGCACGAATCGTATACAATGCAGCTCAGCTTTTGCTAAACCGCAACCAACCTGAATCGGAATTTGCCCAACTGCTGCCCGAATTTGAGGGGCAACAAAACGCCAGTACCTGGCTATCGGCTGATCTCTGCCTGCGCTTTTTGCCAGGTATCCTTCAAATTGCCAAAGCCATTGATCCGGATGATACTTTGGCGACTCATTTGCGCACCTTGCTCCAACGCTGGCATTTCTCCGGCTTGGGCGATGTGGCCATAAAGCCACCTTTTGAGTTGGAGCTCATGGTGGGCCACCCTTGCCTGAAGCAGTTGTACGTAGACCGAATTCTACAAAGCGGCAGGAGCGATTTGGCCGACCTGCCTTTATTGCGCGATGCCATCCAAACCGCAGCAGGCTGGGAATACGACACCTGGCGCCAAAACGCAACACATTAATGGAACAAGCGAAACAATTAAAAGCGGTACTCAACCACATCAAAGCCACTTTTGTCGGCAAAGATGAAATCATCAACTTGCTGGGGATTAGCCTGGTAGCCCGAGAAAACATGTTTTTGCTGGGCCCTCCCGGCACTGCTAAAAGTGCCCTGGTACGTGCCTTGTCGAATTGTATCAGTGAAGGCAAAAACTTTGAATACCTGCTCACCCGGTTTACCGAGCCCAACGAATTGTTTGGTCCTTTCGACATTCGAAAATTGCGCGATGGCGAACTGGTGACGAACACCCAGGGCATGATGCCTGAAGCTTCGATGGTGTTTTTGGATGAGATTTTCAATGCCAACAGTGCCATTCTCAACAGCTTGTTGATGGCCCTCAACGAAAAAGTATTTCGCCGGGGAAAAGAAGTACTTCAACTGCCCGCCCTCATGTTTGTGGGCGCCAGCAACCAATTGCCCGAAGACGAATCGCTCAACGCTTTGCTCGATCGTTTTTTGGTGCGCACCAAGTGCGATTATGTGGACCCGGACGATCTCGGAGCAGTATTGACCGCCGGAAGAAAGTTGGAGCAGAACATTGCCTACGTTGATGCTCCCACCATCACGCCCCAAGAAATTGTGGCCCTGCAAGCCCAATGCCGCCAGGTAGACATGGCTCCGATTCAGGATACCTACATCGATGTGGTGCACAGCTTGCGCAATACCGGCATCAAAGTCTCCGACCGCAGGGCTGTGAAATTGCTCAACCTCATTGGTGCCAGTGCGGTGTTGTGCGACCGCAACCAAGCCCAGTTGTCGGACCTGTGGATTCTGCGCTACATCTGGGATTCGGAAGACCAGATTGAAGTACTGGCAGGTATTGTAAACAACCTGCTGGAAAAGGCCGATACTAGCGAAGCGCACCCACAGGCTACCCAAAACGCCGTACAGCAGCCCGAAGATTTGCTTGCTGAAGTGCAGCAATTGACCCAGCAGTGGAACGATGCCTCCTTATCTTTTGAAGAGAAAAATCGGGTAAAAGACAAACTGCGCTATTTGCAATCGCGGGTAGACTGGATCGCCAACGCCGAACAACAAACCTTTATTCGGGAACAGGTAGATGCATTGTGGAAACAAATGCTAGTAGCACAGGAATGATTTTGCTGCGCATAGCCATTCGGCACAGCGCGTACCTACGCAAGCTGAGGCATTGGGAAACGCTTGAAGTAACCCAAACGGAAGAGCATTTTTGGTTGCGGGGCATCCAAGAGGCTCAACTGAAAAGCACCCCATTGCGCACCCTGCCTTTTGCAGAAACGCTGCGGCTGGAAAACGATTTGCTGTTTCCGTTGGTTGGTGAATTGCCCCTGGGTAAGGCTCCACAGCTACGGGACTGGCAGGCTATTACCACGGCCTTTCCAATGCGCAAACCCTCCCTGAATCACAACTATTTTGGGTTACAAACCCAATTGTCACTGCAATTGGAGCCTTCGGAGGCAAAGCAAAACCCACATGCCCTAATTTGCGAGGTTTCGCACCTAAATCAGCTGCTTCGGGAAACTTCCGCTTTTCGTTTACGCAACCTTCGGTGGACCCTCAGCCCAAAGCGAAAAGCCCTGATTGTTGGCACTCCTTTGCTGCCCCTGCCTGGTGCCACCTTCTGGTTACAAGGCCAGGTGTTGGTACCCACCGGCTACCGGTTGAACCCCGCTTCGCTTTTGCCTTTTTGGAAGGTGCAACACCAATTGAATGCTTCACGGCAATTGGTGCTGGAAGATGAAAAAACGTTGTTTTACGTAGATGCCGCTACCCTCCTCCCCCTATCCCTTAGCTCGGTGCAGCGCACTTCTCACCCATTGAATCCCAATTCATAGCATGAAAGCCGAAAACTATTTCCGGCCCATGGAGGGCTATTTTTGGGTGTATGAGGAGCAGGAAGAAGTGTTTGAGACGCCTTTGAATTCCACCATTTGCTACCGGCCTACGCTGGAAGAGATTATGGAAGGCTTGGCCGATGATGGTTTGCCACCGTTTGGGGCTTTGCTTTTGGCCATGTTTGCCACCAATCGAACGCCTTTGGCCAACATTTCAAAATTGAGCCAACATGTGGCCGCTTTCGTTGCCAATTATTTTGGGCATTGGAGAGAGTCAAGCGAACAAAAAACAATTCATAGTGCTTTCCAGTTGCTGTACCTGTTGAACAGTGTTCCTCCCGCTTTCACCCAAGGAGACCAGCGCCTGCAACTGCTACAAGCGTTATTTGCCCATGCTCATAAAAAAGTATCGCGCGACAAATCCCGATCGTTGGTGCGCAGCTTGACCCAAAAGCGAGGAACGGATTCTAACATTTTTGGCGCACTTACTCCAATTGTTCCAAACCGGGCCCTTTTGCTGAAGGATATGGCTTGTTTGGCGCTCCTGCATCGGCAGTTTCCTTCCGTTGAGGCCATTCAACAGCTATTGATCGAACTGCCCGAAGTCGACCTAAAACTTTCCCCAAAAGAGTCATCTGCTGCAGCTACTCCCACAACGGAGGGCGAAAACTACCTGAATCAACTGCTTCAAAATCCAAAAACCTTTCAAGTAGCCGCCCTCACCAAGCACCTTTGGTCGGGC
>CALCCE010000237.1 GCA_937899835.1 uncultured Flavobacteriales bacterium
GAGTTGTTGAGGACCATTCCCGGAATTTCAGGAACGATGTGTTTGACCTTGGTAGGGTCGCCTGGAGCAGGGCCCGATTTGAAGGCCACTTCAAACAGGTTGTCGTAAATGCTTAGCCCACACGCACCGGCACCATAATAGTTGCCCATGTCGCCCCAAATCCAGGTAGAAGGCACCGAATAGTCAGGGAAGATACGGTCATCGGCAATGATTTGCCCCGTAATCGAATCAATGCCCAATTGCTGGACAGCCTTGACCCATTTTCTTATAAAATTACCGTAATGATCTTTGAAATAACGTGAGCCAAGGGCGGGGTCGCCACCACCAATAAGCCATAAGTCACCCAGTAATACCAGGTTAGTATCACCATCGACCACCAAAGTATCGAAAGTGCCAACATATCCGATGGTGGTCTCGAAGCAATGGTTGGGGCCTAAGGTTTCCAAAATAGCTGCGGTAGTCACCACTTTGAGGCTGGAGGCCGGTACCAAACTCAAATCGGGTTGGTGCGAAGCAATCGTGGTACCACTGTCGATGTAGAGGGCCATGAACCCCAGGGAAGCCGTGCGCAGTTCGGGGTCGGCGGCCAACTTGACCACCTGTTTTTGCAAGGCATTGGCAGGTTTTACTTGTGCTTGTAGCAAGCTATAGAAACCAAAACACAGCGAAAAAAGGAACCACCGCATTACCCAAAAGTAAACAATGCCCTATCTGGCTTTGCGGTATGATTCAAGAGTTATTTACCTAATTTTGAACAATCAAAATCAATGTTCTTGGAACCTAAAGCACTCGCCACAAAGGTGGTAGACCAGATGTACGAACACGATGCATTCAGCCAATGGCTGGGCATTCGAAGGGTCTCCGAAGGTCCTGGTAGTTCGGTATTGCAATTGACTGTTCGGCCGGAGATGCTCAACGGCTTTCACATTTTGCACGGTGGCATCACCTATTCCCTGGCCGATTCTGCTTTGGCCTTTGCTGCCAATTCTCACGGGCGTAGGGCGGTATCGGTCGAAACTTCCATCTCTCACCTCGAACCTTGCCATGCCGGCGATGTGCTCACGGCAACTACTCAGGAGCAGAGCCGTTCCAATAAAATTGCCATTTACCACGTCACCATCACCAACCAAAAAGGCACCAAGGTGGCCCTTTTCAAAGGCACGGTCTACCGCACTGCAAAGCCTTGGTTTCCCGAAGAAAAGACTTCCTAAGCGGAGTGGGTTAGGCCATACTTCTACTTTGTGGTAATTTTGACGCTCACCAGAACGCCTAAAAGTGGACACCATGAAAGAAGCCTTTGTGATTGATGGGGTGCGGACCGCCATCGGAAAATTCACTGGAACCTTATCTCCCGTCAGAGCCGATGAACTGGCCGCCTTGCCCATCAAACACCTGATGGAGCGCTTCCCTCAAATTGACCCAAGCGAAATTGACGATGTAATTATCGGCTGTGCCAACCAGGCCGGCGAAGACAACCGAAACGTAGCCCGGATGGCCCTCTTGCTGGCCGGTTTGCCTTGGTCGGTTCCCGGTGAAACCGTTAACCGTTTGTGTGCTTCTGGCATGTCGTCGGTGATTCACGCCAACCGGGCCATTCATACCGGCGATGGCGACCTGTTCATTGCAGGTGGAGTAGAACACATGACCCGTGGACCCTGGGTTATCTCCAAAGTATCCAAACCTTATGGTCGGGATGCCGCCATGCACGACAGCAGTTTTGGGTGGCGTTTTGTGAATCCTAAAATGAAAGAACTCTATGGCACCCACGCCATGGGTGAAACCGCTGAAAACCTGGTAGATCAATACCACATCAGTCGGGAAGATCAGGACAAATTTGCCGCTTGGTCGCAAGCCAAAGCCCTGCAGGCCCGCGAAAGTGGTCGTTTGGCCCGTGAGATCATTCCGGTATCCATTCCACAGCGCAAAGCCGATCCCATTATTTTCGATCAGGATGAGTTCATCCGCCCTGGCACTACAGCACAGGTATTGGCCAAGTTGCGGCCTGCCTTCCGCAAAGAAGGTACGGTCACCGCTGGCAATGCCTCCGGCCTCAACGATGGAGCTGCCGCCTTGCTGGTGGCTTCCGGTGAAGCGGTCGCCAGGCACAGCTTGCAGCCCATGGCCCGCATTGTGTCTTCTGGTGTAGTGGGTGTAGAGCCGCGCATTATGGGCATTGGCCCGGTAGGTGCTACCCGCAAAGCCCTTTCCAAGGCTGGTTTGACCCTCGACCAAATGGACGTGATCGAAATCAACGAAGCGTTTGCTGCTCAGAGCCTGGCTTGTACCCGTGAATTAGGCCTGGCCGACGACGATCCAAGAATCAATCCTAATGGTGGTGCCATCGCCATCGGACACCCCTTGGGCGTAACCGGTGCCCGGATTGTGGCCTCAGCCGCCCGCGAATTGGTGGAGCAAAACAAGCGCTACGCCCTTTGCACCATGTGCATTGGAGTAGGGCAGGGCTACGCCGTAATCTTGGAACGGGCCTAAATGATTTACCGCTACAAAGGCTTCACTCCGGTAGTGCACGAAAGTGCGTTCGTTCATCCGCAAGCTGCGGTCACTGGCAATGTTGTGATCGGAGAAAAAGTATACATCGGACCAGGAGCCGCCATACGTGGCGATTGGGGTGGGATTGTGATCGAAAAGGGCTGCAATGTGCAGGAAAATTGCACCATCCACATGTTTCCAGGCATCACGGTAAGGTTGGAAGAAGGGGCTCATATTGGTCATGGGGCCATTATACACGGTGCTCATATTGGGCAAAACGTGTTGGTGGGCATGAATGCGGTAGTAATGGATAACGTAAAAGTGGGTGCAGGCAGCATCATTGGAGCCTTGGCGTTTGTTCCTGCCGATACTGAGATTCCGGAGCGAAGTTTAGCCGTAGGGAACCCTGCTCGGATTGTGAAAACGGTGAGTGATAAAATGTTGGCTTGGAAAACCAAAGGCACGGCCCTGTACCAATCTTTGCCGGCTGAGATGAACGCGCATTGGGAATCCTGCGAACCTTTGCGGGAAATTCCAGAAGATCAACCGGATCAGGAAGTGTTGTTCCAGACTTGGAACGAGATTCGCGAAACTTAAGGTTCTTCGTAAAAAAAACTGAGGCTTTCCTGATCCTTGAGCGGACCGTGTCAGTCTACTGGCTGAGCCGATGGGCTGGGGTATTTTGAAACTATATTTTCTTATTCATCCCGGGGGGCTCGACTTCGCTCGACGACCGGGAGAATTACGAAGCCACTCGCAGCGAACTGTCCGAATTGAAGGACTTGCCTTTACTGGCCTGACTAGTAAGTACAGGATCAAGGCGATAAGCCATTTCAAAATCCTCTTTAGCACCTTGTGCATCATCCAACAACTTTCGAAACTTCGAGCGTTGCAAGTAAGCATTCGCCGAATGCGGATTGATCCGTACCGCTTGATTGAGGTCCAGTAGCGCTTTCTCGTCCATGTCCAACAACGAATACAAACGGGCCCGCTGGATGTAGCCGTGTTCGTTTTGTGGTTCCAGGGCAATAGCGAGGTTGTATTCTTGCAGCGCTTCCTGGTAGCGCAACAAGCGTTGCTTTGCGAAAGCCGAATAGAACCAACCTTGATAAGAACTACTGTTGATTTGAACCACCGCCTGGAAAAATTTCAGGGCTTTTTCGTAGTTCTTGGAGCGCAGGTAGTGAATGCCCGATTTTAAGTATTTGATCACCCACCGACGGGTGAACACGTTGTCGATCCAACGCAGTTGTTCTTTGTTAGGTAAAATCAGTTCTTTGTCATGGTCCAGTAACATCAGGTAGAACTCCATGCAGGGGATGTCTACCGGATCCTCCCAGAGTTGACCATCTAAATAGTCAATCCAAATGGCCAGTGCCTTTCCTTTCAAAGCGGCCCAGGCATCTTTATCATACCCTTCAGGCCGAGGAAAAGAATTGATTTGGGTGTGCACAGCTTCTATTTTCATACTTGTGCTTTTTTGGTGAGTGACCCATTGTTTTTTATTAGAATAACTTAACCTCAATACTTACTACTAAAAACCTGTTTTAGTGTTATTTAGTTTCATGCTGGGCGTTAATTTTCAGGGAGTTATCAACTAATTATAAAGCTGTTGCTAACAGGTTTTCAACCAATTGGATTAAAAAGCCAAATAAAATTTGGTTTCGGAGTCTTGGTGAGTGATTCTGATAAGGTTAGCTTAACAATCATCTTCGTTTTAGCTGGAAGAATTTGGACAGTTGAGCACATCTACACTGAAATTGTGTGGGCCTTTCTGATTCTCTTTTACCTTCGCGGAGCGCATGAAAAAAAACGTTGCCAAGCTGAGAATTTGCCATTGTTTATGGACTGGCGAGGTGGGAGGCATTGAACGGGTAACTACTACCTTGGTACTCGCCCAAAAGCAAAAGCATACCGTTGGGGTACTCTTTGGCAAAGCCGGCGGACCTTTTTACCAGCAGTTGCGCACAGCGGGCGTTCCGGCCCACATCCTGGGCATGAAAAGCGGGTTCACCTTTTCGCCAAGGCTCCTTCAGCAGGCGACCTCTTTTTTTCAGCAATTTGATGTCATTCACCTGCAAGCCTTCAACTATTTGCTTTGGATTGCAGCATTCCGCTCGGGAAAAAAGATTGTGTTCACCTTTCACAGCTTGACTTCCCTGCGAAAGAAGCCCAACTGGCGCGACCGAATCAGCAAACGCTTCATGGCCAGCAGCCTCAAAAAATCAGTGCATCAGGTCACTACCGTTTCGCAGTTTGCCCGGCAGCACCTCGAAAAAGAATTTCCGGGCATCGACATTGAGGTCGTCCCCAATTGTATTTTACCGCTTCCTCAGGGCGAGCCCTTGACCCGAAAGGCTTTGGACATTCCTGCAGATGCGCCCGTTCTGCTCACCTACGGCCGGTTGGTATGGCACAAGCGGGTGGATTGGGTGGTGGAACGCCTCCAAACGTTACTGCCCCAATTTCCCAACCTGGTGTACATCATTGAGGGCGAAGGTCCCGAAAAAGCACGCTTGCAATCCTTGGTGCAACAACACAACCTGGAAGCACACGTAAAATTCCCAGGGTTCTCAGATCGCATTTTTGACCTATTGCCAATAGCGGATGCCTGTGTGTTTCCTTCCCATGCCGAATCCTTTGGCCTGGTTTCTCTGGAATGCCTGCAAGCGGGGAAAGCTCCTTTTGTGTTGGCCGACGGTGGTGGATTAGCGGAAGTGTTGGCTCCCTTGGAACAAGGCCGTTTCGTGGCCGAAACGCCCGACGAATTGATGCAAAAGGTGGCACAATGGCTTTTGGATCAGCCTCAAAAGCCGAATAAAGACTGGAAACGGTTGCTGCGGAATTATGATGCGAACGCCATTGCCGAACGCTACTACCAACATTACACTGCGTAAATTACCCTCGTTTCAATAGCCAGGATAGCCTTTGCTGGCGCAAGCTGGCATTTCCCCACACCCATTGGTAGCGCATGCTATCGATCAGGGTTACTTCGCCCACAGCCGATAAGGTGTGCAAACCATCGGGGCCCGGACCACCGGCAAGCGGATCGATGCGGGCCACTTCTGTTTCTTCGTAGTGATCGGGTGTTAAAGTGTTGATTTTGAGCAGGCGCACCCTGCCTCCGTATACTTCAGAACTGTCTTGAGCAGGGCGATACAAGTCCCCTTGCCACCAAAAGGGTGTACCCGCCGGGCGGGAAGCACGGATGTCGATCTTCACCGGATTGCCTGGATGAGGCCTCCAAGGACCGTCCCAAGAGTCACTGTGGAACAAATGAAGTTTGTAATTGGCTCCGTCCCGGGCATCGGTAGCCCACATCCACCACCGGTCTTCAACTTTCAATACGGACGCATCGCCGGCCGGAAAATTGGGAAAAACAATGCGGGCTTCGCCTACCTCTGTTGGAATACGGTTTATCGGATAGGCGGCCAGTTGTCCCGATTGACTGGCTTCCGGCAACACCCATTGGGTACCTTCCTGCTGTATCAAAAAGGGATAACTCAAATGGTGCCCGGGTTGCAGCACCGGGCGCGGTTGCGAAAATGTTTCTCCAAAGCGCACTGACTCGGTGATGATGCCTTCCCGACTTTGGTAATCCAATTGCTCGGCCAACACGTGCAGTTGCCCGTCGTCCCAAAAACCAAAGGGATCTGCCAGGTAGTAACGCTGGGGAGCTTCGGGCAGCCATTGAATATCTTTTGCAGGAGGCAAGCCTTGCTCCGCAATGGCTTGAATGGAGCGTGGCACCACACCCACCGTCCAATGGGGTTCGTAGTGCAACAGCCGCCAGGCTTTGCGCCATTTGCGTAGTGTTTGCCGCAGCACAAAGCCAAGCATTTGTGCGTTGGTCGGGTTGCGGTAAATGGGCGCCCGGGTCTTAGAAGGTGGTTGATCTACCCGATGGGTGATGCCCGCCTGAAGCTCACGCACCACTTGAGCCGGCCATTGTGCACTTTCGGCATAAAGTGCTTCCCGGTTGGCCCGATAGGAAGCAAAATTGGTTTTCAAATACCCTTTTTGCAGCGGTATCCCGCCATCCAAACGGTCGGTGAGGCGTTGCAGTAAAGCGCCAGTAACCGGGTCACCGTGATAGATCTCCCAAAAACACGCGGGTAGCCCTCGGTATTTCAATTCATCGGCGTGGTGAAACGACCAAACGCCATAGCGGGCACTTTCCAGCACCTTGCCCCGAATGATGTTGAAGCCAAACCGCAAAACAAGGTCAAGTTCATGAGCGGCAATCTGTTGTACATCGGCCTCGGTGAAGTATTGCGAAAACTTGCCCTTGCGCTGTACCACACAGGCCATGCGCTTCACACCTTGCAGTTCGTCTCTCAAGTCTACCGCCTTTAATTGCTGCGATTTTCGATTCACTTTTTTGCTGAAGCGTTTCCACCACAGGTAGCGAACGTTTTTGAGTTTTTTGAGCAGCGGAAGTTTGGGCAAAGCCGGGGTTTCGTCCATGATGAGCAACTCTACCGATACCCCTGGCACAGCCGTGAGGTGGCGAATGCAATCGGCCTGCCAGCGTTGAAAATGGAGGCTGCGCGCCATGATCCCTACCCGAATTTTGGGTAAGGAAATAGCGGTAGCAGAAGGGCGATCCGGCATGCGCTAAAACTACAACCTTTGCCCCGATTAGGCTGCTTTCGTGTTTTCAAACCCTATGAATCGTCGATTCTTTGGTCAAAGCAGGGCAAAGAAGCGTTGCATTTGGTAATTTTCCACTGATATTCTGTTAACGCTAAGGTTTCTCTATGCAGCATTCTACCTTCGCTCCTTTCAAGCTCTTGTTTCTGTTCAGCCTTCTTTTGGTGCTGGGGTGGCACCCTGCCATGGCCCAGGACCAAGCCGAGAAGGAGGATAAAGACGAAAAAAAGAAATCGAAGAAATCCTGGACGTTGCACCACACCCTGGATGGTGGCTATAGCTTCGGCATACAGCAGTCCAACGAGCAAGTGATTACTCAATCCGGATTGGTGGGCAGTTATACCGCTCAGCTGCGGGTTTCCAACCGGATTTACTACGGTTTGGGTTTTGGATACGAACAATTTGAATACGAAACTTTTCTTCCCATCTACCTCGATTTCAAAGGAAAACTGAGGAAAAAAGACAACTCGCCCTATCTTTCGACTCAGTTGGGCTACGCCATTGGGTCAAACGATTCTTACCTGCAATTCGTGGACTATACCTACCGCGGTGGGTTGTTTTTCAGCTCCGGTGTAGGCTATAAGTTTTCTGTGAAAGACCGCTTTTCCTGCCTGATGAGTGTGGCCTATAAGCACCAGTTTGCGCACGTGCGTTACGAAACTTTTGATGGAGAGACCTACCGGGAAGAATTGAATTTTGACCTGGTGATGTTTCGTTTCGGAATCATTTTGCCCGACTGATGCTCCGTTTCATCCTTCTTTTCGTTGGTTTATTGCTTTTGCGAGTGAGCATGGCCCAGGAGGTGCGGCTGAGCGAAGCCATGTTTCGCAACGAGGCCACCCTGCTGGACGAAGATGGCGATGCTCCCGATTGGGTGGAGCTGGAAAATTACGGTAGTAACGCGATCGACCTTACCGGCTGGGGATTGTCTGACGATCCTAACGAACCTTTCAAATGGGTATTTCCCAATCGGGTGTTGGCTCCCGGGCAAACCTTGATTGTATTTGCTTCTGACAAGAACCGTTTCGGAGACGTGTTGCATACGAGTTTTGGCATTCGTCATCAACAAGAAGGCGTTTACCTCGCGCATCCCGACAGCACATTGATTGATTCTATTGCACCAAGTTGCACCCCACCGGGAATTTCCATCGGCAAGGTGGGAAATGGTCAGGCCCTGGTGCACTTTGACCCACCATCGCCGGGAAGTGTGAACCTGATTACGGATACGGTGCTGCTTGACCTCGATCCTGATACGGTAAGTTTTACCCATCCTCCCGGATTTTATGAAGAGGCGTTTGAGTTGCAACTCAGCGGTGCAAGAACCGATACGAGGCTCTATTATACTTTCAACGGTTCGGTGCCCGACGAAGAGGCGAACCTGTACACCGAAGCGCTGAACATTAAGTCCCGCATTCGGATTGAGAACGACCTTGCCGACATTCCAACGGCGGCTACCTGGAAAGAACCCCAAGGCGATGTATTTAAAATCAACACGATTAAGGTGGCACCTTTTCGAAGCGGTTGTCGGGTGGGCCCCGTGGAAACCAACTCTTACCTGGTGGGCAACCGTATTGCTGACCGTTATCCGGTGCCGATCGTCTCGCGCACCGTTCGCAAAAGCGATTTTTTTAGCGACAGCAGAGGCATTTACGTACAGGGCGACAACCAAAACAGCTTACAGAAAGGCCGGGACTGGGAGCGAGACGCACACATTGAATACTTTCTTCAAGGCGGAGAACTGGTGTTGGAACAAGATTGTGGGGTACGCATCCATGGTTTGGGTTCGCGCAGTTTTCCGCAAAAGTCGCTGCGGCTCTATGCGCGTGAGGACTATGGAAAAGCCACTTTCGACTACCCGTTTTTTCCGCAAACCACCATGGGTCAGTTTACCCGTTTGGTCTTGCGCACCGCGGAGTCGGACAAGATCAATTCTTTGATTACTGATCCTTTGTGCCATGCCTTGGTACAGAATATGGACGTGCGTGGCCAGGGGTTCCAGCCGGTAGTGGTATTTCTCAATGGGGAATATTGGGGCGTGCACAACTTGCGGGAACGGCAAGACGAGTATTTCCTGGCCAGCTACACGGGCTACTCGAAGGATAGCTTCGACATTATTGAAACCACCATTTTTGATGCCTCTGAATTGTCGGCGGGTTCTGAAGACCATTACACTGATTTGCTGATCTACGCTAACAATAATGACCTGGCAGATCCGGTACACTATGCCTATGTGGGAACACAAATGGACATCGATAATTTCATTGAGTATTATGTGGCCGAGCTTTACTTTTCCAACTACGATTGGCCGGGCAATAACAAGAAGTTTTGGCGTCCGCAAACGCAGGACGGTCGTTGGCGGTGGTTGTTTTTCGATTGCGATAACTGCCTCAACGTGCTCAATCTCGACCACTTTCGAGACTTTTTTGCTCCCGACAATGAGTTTACGGTGTACCAGCCCTGGGCCACCATTCTCATTCGAAATTTGCTGAAGAACGAAGATTTCAGGCGGCAGCTACAGGCGCGGATGTATTACCACATGAGCGAGAGTTTTACGCCAGAGCAGTTCATTCGAAAACTGCGCGCCATTCGCGACATCTACACACCATTGATGGCCGAACACATTCAGCGTTGGAATTCGCCCGAATCGTATCCCATTTGGTGGAGAAACACTGAGGAGCTGGAGTTTTTCGCCTTGCAACGGCCTGCCATCATGGCCCGGCAGATGAATACTTATTTTCAGTCGCCGGTGAAGCTCTATCCGAACCCGGTTTCGGAAAACCTGCAGGTGCTCACCAACCTCAATTGGGAAACCGATGCCACCATCGAGGTGTATGATGCTTTGGGCAACTGCATCTACCGCGAACGCCGTAGCGGCATGTCGGGCTTCGACGATTGGGCCCTGAACTGTTCGGAGTTGGCTCCGGGCATCTACGTATTCCGACTGGAGTATGGCAAGGTGATCTTTCGGGAGAAATTCATCGTGGCGGGGAGCTAACCATTTCGTTTCCCTTGCTGGCCCGGGTGAAATCAGTTTTCGCCCTGGATAGGCACTTCAGAGCCATCCAACGCTGCAAAGCAATCCATCTATTATCCATGCTACCGACGGTTGAAACAGTCGGTAAGGCTTCTGGAAGAGGTTTTACCCGGATAGGTTGAAACCGTTACTCCTCTACTTCTTTTGTCATTAGCTTCAGGGGATGTAGCCACGGTGCAAATACCCATAGAAATTGATGAAAATTGCCCAAAGGAAAAATGGGAATAAGGTCGGTCCTTTGTAGTGGAAGATCAAAGTAACTGACCTCCAACTCATCGTTTTAGGTTGGTGGAGCAAGAGTACCTAAAGGCGGTTTAGAGTGAATTAAATTATACCTGACTCAAAGCTGAATAGACGCTCCAGTTACCCATTTACCCGCCATATTATCGAATAGCCCCCCCATTCGATACAGGCCCGACTCTTATTTATTCATGCTCAAACTTAGAAGCAATGTATTTAAAAAATGTGTGCTGCGGGGGCAATCGATCAGTGCTGCAAAATTTGTGCGGCTGGGGAATTTCTCTCACGCTTTTAACCTCAAATGTTGTTCAATCTCAAACCCCGTATATTCCTCCGGATTATTTCAATGAAGATTATTCAGGCGATTATGTATTCATCGCCAACCATGGGCAACTCCGGGATACAGACAAGAATCCTGTACCACAGGTTCAATACTACTCACAGAGCAACTATCCCTTACTGTTTTTCCAAGACGACCGCATGAGCTTCGTGCAGTTGGAGCCACCAGAAACCACTCAGGGGAACTATCAATATCTCCGTGTAGATATGCTCTTTGATTGCCAACCGGAAAACGGCTGTGGTAGTCAATTAATCGCTACTGATCAAGCTGCATACCATTATAATTATTTCTTGCCTCATACCGGAAACCAAGGCATTACCAACGTTGCCAACCATAAGCGATTGGTGTATGAAGGCGCTTATCCGAATATTGATTTCCACCTATCCAGTAATGCCATGGGGCCTAAAATGGCAGTTGTTGTTCATGAAAATGCCAACCCTAATCTGATCCACTTAAAATTTGAGGGCCAGGACAAGCTTGAAAATACGGTGGACGGAATAAAAATATTCCTGGAGGCCTGGGAGTTGGTATTGCCCCATGCAATTGCTTATGAGGTAGATCAAAACCAGCAGATGACCTTGCTTCCCTGGGTAGCCACTTTTATGCACAATGGTAGTGGAGATGTCACAGTGAATACGGGTGCTTATGACGCCAGTAAAAAACTGGTCTTATTAATTGGAGCGCCTGAAACAGCGGGAAGATCTGGCGGACCACAAAATTGCTGGTCCACCTACATTGGTGGCTTTGGCGACTTTGATGAAGTAAACGATATGAAGGTGGACGGGAATGAGAACCTCTACATAACGGGCAGTGCAGGATCACCTGATTTTCCAACTGTCGTAGGAGCTGGTATTAGCTCTTTTAATGCTTTTACGGATGGCTATGTAAGCAAGTTCAATAATGATGGGCGCTTACTTTTTACGACTTTTATTGGAGGCAATTTAGATGACAATTGTAGGTCTATCTTCATTGATGCCTCAGAGCATATCTTCTTCACCTTAGAGGCATCATCTCATAACATTCCGATGAACTGCAACAATGCTTCAGGAGAATATTGTCAATCCTATTCACATCCTCCTAATTCGGGTTTTGTAGAGCCGTATATCGGGAAGTTGAATTCCACGGGAGATGTGTTTCTGTATGGAAGTTATCTAGGTGGTTCTGGGGAAGATCGGGTGCCAAAGGGAGGTATATACGTTGACCCTGCTGACAACTGGACTATCGTGGGTTATACCGACAGTCCCGATTTTCCGGTTCAGAACCTGACTGGGGCTTACAATCAATCGACGATTACCCGAAAAAGTGGATTTATTTTTCAGCTCGATCAAAGTTTCACAAATACATGGTCTACCTTCTTTTCATCCAGCCGTGATGATGAAATTACCGCCCTTGCAGGAAAGCCCACCGGTGAAATATTGATTGGAGGGCTAACTACTGCCAATGAGGCCGGAGACATGAGTTGTGCACCTGCAACCAATGGAGGCCTACCCTTGTGTGATCCCTTAAGCGGTGCAGCTTATTTTCAGGACGAGCCTGCGCGTATGTTTATCGCTGAATTTTCAGATAGTAAAACGATGGTTTGGTCCAGCTTTTTTGGAGAACCAGGTAGTTTATTGGCAAGCCTGCGCGATGTTGAATACGACAGCCAGGGCAATATCCTGGTTCTCGGAAGTGTGAATACCAACAGTACACAATCCACTTGTAATGCTCCTACTTTGGGCAGTGGTTTTCCGCTATGCACTCGCTCTGGGGCCTACAACAGCAATGTTCCCAAAGGAAGCAACGACATTTTCTTAGGTCGATTTTCTTCTACCTATGCATACGATTGGGGCTTTTTGTGGGGCGGAAGCCAGTCCGATGATGCCAACCGGATTGCGGTAGACGCAAACGAAAATATCTACCTCACAGGAGCTACCAGTAGTAACGATTTTCCTCTAAAATATAAATGGGACTTTTACTATCAACATGGTTTTGCGGATGGGAATTCGACCTCCCGTAGTGACCCCATTATCATGGGTTTTGATGCGGATGGCCAAGATCGATGGGCGACTTATTATGGCGGGCCTTTTACCAGTAATCAAAGCAATCCGAATTTCAGGTTATCCGAATATTCCAATTCGGTTACCGTTGGCCCGAATGGCAGCATTTATATGGGTGGAATCACCACCAGTAGCGGCTTTCCTTATCAATGCAATCTGGCCATACAGTATTGCCGGAGTTCCCCACAAGGCAATAGCAATGATTTGGATGAAGGCTTTATCGTACGTTTTGATGTATCGCAAATTTTGCATTTGAAAGAACATTACGATGGTGCAACTCCCTTTTCTATTGCTCCCAATCCAGCAACGGACTATCTCATCTTAAATTGGGAGCAGTTGAACACGAGTGGTTACCGCGTGCAAGTGGTTACCGCAAGTGGACAAGAAGTATTGGAGTTAAATGTTGCGGAAACAACCCCTCAGGCATTTATTCCTTTACCTGATATGGTGAAGGGGCTTTACATCGTGAACGTTTACGCAGAAGGAGCCATCTTTTCTTGTAAATTCATACACCAGTAGTCGTGAGAAATATGCATCCCCAATCACGTAGAAATCAATTGCAAGACTTTCAATTTTTGTTGGTGTTGCTGCCTTGCTTCTTGTTCTGTCAATGGGTATCTGGGCAAGACTTTCAACCACTCGGTGGTGGAGTAACCAATGGAAATGGTGGTCATTTGATCCTCGATACGGAGGTAGATCATATCAATGGTGTGCTCTATGTATCGGGAATCTTTGCTGAGATGAACAATATACCTTGCAATTGCATTGCACGGTGGGATGGGGTGCAATGGGATTCTTTGGGAAGTGGCGCAGCAGGTTGCCTGCCCGGAGGGCCACCAGTAAGGAGTATGGTGCTTTACAAGGGCGATTTGTACGCAGCAGGGAGTTTTCGCACGGGCGTAAATTTTGCCCGATGGAACGGTGCAACTTGGGACAGTATTGCAGGATTCGCAGGAACTATCAATGGGTTTCTTGAGCATCAGGATACCCTTTGGGCACTTGGTAGCTTTGAACAAATTGCTGGCGTTACTTCACCTTTCATTATCAAATATGATGGCCAAAACTGGCACTCTTTTGTTGATAGCCACAACTTGGAGGGAACGAACTTCGCAGCTGCCGCATTTTATAAAGGAGAGTTGTACGTTGGAGGAAATTTTTGGGACGATGATCTTGGAATTGAGGATTTGGCGAAATGGAATGGTCAGGAGTTTGAAAGGGTAGGTACTGGAATACAAGGTAGTCTCTCCAGTGTAGGCGATATGTTGATCTTCAATGATCGGTTATATGTTTCAGGCCTGTTCTCTGAAGACGACGGTAGCCCTGGAAATTCTGTCATGGCATGGGACGGCAGCAATTGGGACAATTTGCAAGGCGGTGTGGGCGAAAAGGGCAACCCCACGGTGTATGATTTGAATGTTTTAGATGGAAAATTGTACGTGTCAGGAGTATTCCAAACTGCAGGAGATGCAAATGCCAACCACATCGCCTGGTGGGACGACCGTCAATGGTGTGGTGTCAACGATTCTTTTGGCAATGTGATCACCAGAATAGAAAAGTTTCAAAACGAACTGGTCATTACCGGCAACTTTACTGCAATCAGTGGCCAGCCGCAAAACCGAATCGCCAGTCGTCTTTTCTCCACTCCTCCGGATAATTGCGGATCGCCGGTGGGCCTTTTTGCCTTTAACCAACAAGAAGATTGGTTTCGCATCTTTCCCAACCCTACACACAACCAGTTTCAAATCAGCACAACCGTGGGGATTACCGAGGGCATACCGATCACGGTATATGATGTCTATGGGGTAGTGGTTTATCAAAAAATATGGGAGGGGGAACCGGATTTTACCATCTCCTCTCAATCCTGGGCCTCCGGCGTGTATTTCGTGCATATCGGAACCGATGAGCCTCTTCGGTTGGTCAAAAATTAAACCTCAAGGCAGGTGCGCCTGAGGAAAGGCAACAAGAAAAAGGTGAAAATCTTAGAGTAATATGGTGTGTCGCCAGGAAGCTGCGGTCCAACCTCATTTTGGGAGGCTATCAGTTTAAAGCCTGTACTGCACTAATCTTCTTTCCGCAGGTCGATGCCGTAAGTGAGCGACATGCCCATAATGAAGGTGCGCTCGGGAAACCTGACGTTGGTTTCTTGCTCTACCCGAAAAAAGGATTCCAGGTCGATGCGGGGCGTGATGCGGTTGTACATTCCAAAAGTGAAACGAAACCGGCGGATTTCGTCTTTGTCGTCCATGCGGTAAAATACTTCACCGCCCACATAAGGATAGGCCTTTTTGCTGAGGTTGTAGCGGGTACTGAGTTTGGCCCGTAAAAACTGCACGGTTTGGTCTTCCAATTCTTCGGAGGAACGCTGCCAGCGGGCCCTAAACTTCCAATCGAAATTTAGTTTTTTGGGCTCTAAGCTGTAGTACAAATCCGTCGAAACCCGGTTGCGGTCGTTTCTGCCCCGGTCAGTGTACCGGTAGTTCAACTTCACTTTGAAGTCTTTGAGGAAACGCACGGCCACGCCTGGCTCAAAAAAGATGCTTTTGTAGCGGGGATAGTTCATTTCGAACCGTGCTTGCTGCTCGTATTCCAAGCTCAGCCATTGGTTCGTACGCACTTGCAAACCTGCTCCGGTCCACAATTCTTGGGCTTGTAAGGTGCTACAACCCAATACAACCAACAAAGCGAGTAGGGAAAAGCGCCAACCGAAATGAAACCGAGAATACAACAAACTGCGTGTCACCGTGAGGTAACAAAGCTACGGTTTTCAGACTCGATTTACCGTTGTCAGTACATGCGTCCGTGCGCTTTGGGTGGCGGCTTACGTTGGGGTTTGCTGGAAGCGCAGGCGGAAAAGGTCCAGGCTGCCAGGGCGAGGACAGCCAACAGTAAGAAGGTACGGGTCTTGTTCATCTATTCCCTTACGCACCAGCACGTCGGAAGTTCCGACTTTCAGGCTTTTTTTACGCCCTCGTGCAACAGGTTGGATTTGCCTACTTTTGAGCCGCTATTTTTTACCGGTGAGCGGATTTGATGCCAAACAATTTTGGGAGCAACGGCTTCAGCGCGACTACTCTTTGAAAGGAGTCGGCTACGAAAGCCTGGGCAAAGGGTTCAATTATTGGCTCTATCGCATTCGTCGGCATTTGTTTCGCCAGGAGGTCAACGGCCTCGGCCTACAACCCGCTGCCGCTAAAGTGCTCGACATTGGTTCGGGTACCGGGTTTTACCTCACCCAGCTGCAAAGCTTAGGCTTTCGCAATGTAACCGGTAGCGACCTTACCGAAACGGCAGTCGGGCACTTGCAACAAAACTTTTCTGGATACCAGGTAGTACAAATGGACATCAGCTCCGGGGAGTTGCCATTGGAAGAAAGATTTGATCTTATTACTTGTTTCGACGTGCTGTTTCACATTGTAGACGATACTCGCTTTGATCAGGCCATTGCCAACGTGGCCCGATTGCTAAAGCCGGGAGGGGTGTTTTTGTTTTCAGACAACTTTGCCCACAAAGAAGAACGCAGAACTCACCACGTAAGCCGCAGTCGGAAAGACATTGAAACCAGCTTGCGCAAAGCGGGCCTGGAACCGGGACCTACACAGGCCATGTTTGTTTTGTTGAACGAACCTGCACGCAGCGAATCGGGCAGCATTCACAATTGGTGGAAAGGCGTAGTGTTGTTTCACCGGTATTTAAAGCCTTTGGGCTGGCTCACCGGAGCGCTGTTGTATCCATTGGAGAAATCGTTGTTGGCCCAACGAAGTGAAGGGCCTTCAACCTTAATGATGCGTTGCCGTAAAGCAACTTAATTCGGGTGGTGCAAGGCCTGGACCAAGATTAAAACCATGTGTGGATTTGCCGGAATCGTTACTGCATCCTCCCTGCCCTCCGAAGCGGAGTTGCGGGCCGCTGGCGATTTGATCCGCCACCGCGGGCCCGATCATCAAGGCATTTTTCGGCAAGAGTCTCAGGGCCTTGGTTTGGTGCACCAGCGTTTGTCAATTCTCGACCTCGATCCACGATCGCACCAACCTTTCTTTTCGCCCGATGGGCGTTTTGTGTTGGTGTTCAACGGAGAGATTTACAACTACCGGGAGATTCGCGAAGGGCTGGTCAGGGATGGCGCGGTTTGTCAAACCGAAAGCGACACCGAGGTGTTGCTGCAACTGCTTATGCAGCGGGGAAAAGCCGCATTGGAAGCACTCAATGGAATGTTTGCCTTTGCATTTTGGGACAGCCAAGAGCAACAACTACTCATCGCCCGCGACCGCTTGGGCATTAAGCCGCTTTATTATTTTCATCGGGAAGGCACCATCGCGTTTACTTCCGACCTCAAAGCTTTTCAAGCTTGGGAGTGCATCCCCAAAACCATCGACCCGCAGAGCATTTGGCAGTATCTTTTTTATGGCTACGTGCCTTTGGACCGTTCCATTTACCAATCGGTGCAGAAGCTCAAGCCCGGCCATTTGATCGAATGGCAACCCGGATCCACCTGCCAGACGGCAAGGTGGTGGAACCCTCAGGCAGCACCGAAACCGGATAGGGTAGATGCACATTCCGTGCGCGACCTGTTGGGCAATAGCATCGCGCAACGGCTCATTTCCGATGTAAAAGTGGGTGCTTTTGCCAGTGGTGGCCTCGACTCGTCGGGCATTCTTTCTTACTTGCAAAAAGCACAGATTGAAACCTTCACCATTGGGTTTGAGCACCAAAGCAATACGCTCGACATCCAGCGCTCCAAGGAATTGTCTGCCCGGTACAACATCCCCCAAACCCTCACCATTTTGGGGGAAGAAAGCCTCGAAGGATTCAACCACTTTTTGGAATTGATGGACGAGCCCTTGTCGGAGGCTTCCATTTTACCCTTGTATCACAACTACCGCATTGCCAAGGCTCACGGTGCCAAAGTCATATTGTCCGGCGATGGGGCCGATGAGGTTTGGGGGGGCTATCAGTATTTTCAAGGCATTCAGCGGCAGCCCTCCTTGCGCCAATATTCGTTTTTATACGGCCTTGGCTATCCACTGGTGCGCGGCATGTTGGGCTTTTTAAAGGCCAACAGCAAAGCGGGTAAGTTTCGAGACCTTTACTTGTTGAATTTCTTGCAAAACCTTTCCCACGCCAGCATGGGAGCAGCCCATAGTTTTCAGGTATCGCAAAAAAACCGGGACGACCTTCAGCAGCTTAGTTCAGGAAAAATCACCTCCCTCATCGATCCGCTGATGGAGCAACTGTACCGGGAGAAAGACCTCGATTGGCAAGCCATGCTGTCGGTGGAAACCGAAACCGTATTGGTGAACAAGCACCTGGCCAAAGTGGACAAGGCTTCCATGGCCAACAGCATCGAAGCCCGGGTTCCCTACCTCGATCATCGTCTGGTGGAAGCGGCACAACACGCTACGCAGGCCGACCGCACGGGCAAGCAACTGCTTAAGCAAGCCCTTGCTCCACAACTCCCCAACAACATCATTCAAGATCGGAAGCGTGGCTTCAACTTGCCGCTGAAGGCCTGGGTGAAAGCATACATTACCAAGGCTGGTGCAAACCACCTCGACAAGCAAAGCCTGGAAGCCCTGGGCATTATTTCAATGCCGGCCCTCGACCATTTGATCCAAGTGCACCGCAACGGCTACCGCGACCACAGCCGCACCCTTTGGTCGCTGTACGTACTTTCGCGATGGCTGCAACACAATGCCTGGCAATTGTCATGAAAGTAGTGTTGGTCACCGATATTCCGAATCCTTACCGCTTGCCACTGTTTAACGAGCTGAACCGGCAATTGCAAAGCAAGGGCGCGCAGTTGAAAGTGGTTTTCGGCTCTGCCCGGCAAGCCAACCGAAAGTTTGAACTCAACTTACAAGAAGCTCAATTTGATTATGTGATTCTCGACAGCCAACGCTACGACCTGGGCTACGAAGAAAATACGGTAGTCAATTATAAAGGGCTACTCAAGGTGATCAATGCCGAACGTCCGGACCGCATCATTACCATTGGTTTTACCTTGGCGACCATGAAATTGTGGTGGCGTTCGTGGTTTCGGTCTACTCCTTATTGGATTTGGGGTGGCACCACCGAAGCCCCTGCCTCTACTTTGCGCAGGTTACAGCGCAAGTTACTGGCCCAAAAGGCACAAGGGGCCATTGCCTACGGTTCACGGGCCGCCCGCTACTTTGCCAGCCTGGGCTTTGCTCCCAAAAACATCGACATTGCAATCAATTCTACAGACACCACTTTCTTCGCCCAAGAAACCGAAAGGTTGCGGCAGCAAGCGGAGCCGCGTTCCCAATTCAGGATTATGTATCTTAGTTATCTGACGGAACGAAAAAATCCGGGTGTGGTATTGGACGTTGCGCACCGGTTAGCTCAGCTTCGGTCGGATTTTGTGATCGACATGGTAGGGGACGGGCCTTTGAAAGAAGCCTTACAAACCCAAACCAAACAGTTGCAAATTGAAGACCGGGTCGTGTTTCACGGCTTTCGCCAAAAGCACGAATTGCCGGAGTTGCTGGCGCAATCCGATGTCTTTTTATTTCCTACCCGTTTCGACATTTGGGGACTGGTGCTGGTGGAAGCTATGGCGGCTGGTCTTCCTTGCTTTGCCTCACCAAAAGCTGGCGCTACAGAAGATTTGATCGAAACGGGAGAAACGGGATTTATCACTGATTTTGAACAACCGGAAGCGGTGGCCAAGGCCCTTCATCAATTGCTTGAACAGCCAGGTGAAACGAAGCGCATTGGTCAAAAAGCTTCCCGGTTCATTGCGGAGAACGTGTCTTTACCAGTGAGCGCCTCCGGATTTTTGCGCGCTTTGGGCCTATGATGAGCTTTTACGAGTGGCGAAAATGGGTGGCTAGCAAACCCTGGGAACTGCGGTGGTTCCCGCTATTGGTCTTAATTCGACCAGTGGTGGACAACTTGTATTCGCTCAAAAACATTTCTCCTTTCATTTCTCCGCCCTATATCGTGGGTGTGTTAAGTCCTTTCCTCGCGATTTATGCCTTCATCCGCATTCGGGAAACTCCTGGCTCGTCTTTGGACCGCATTTTTAAAGTGTGGAGCCTTTTGGTGTTTTTGAGTACGTTCTGCTATTTGCTGTTTGATCCCCTCAAACTCACCACTATTGAGTTCATTCTAAAGCTCACCATGCCAGTGTACCTTTATTATTTCCTGCGGAGGATGATCCGCAACAAGAAAGACCTGCACGGCATTCTTCAGGCCTATGTTTACTCTGCCATTTTTGTAGGAGCTCTGCTACTCTACGAAGTACTGATCTCGCCCATTCGTATTGAGCATTCCCGTGGCCTGGAGCGCATCCAGGGTAACTTTGCCGACGTGACCAACTACGGGTTCTACATCAACCTCACCTTTCTGATTCTGGCCTACTTCTATTTTGCTAAGCCCCTGCGCAACAATTCTTTCAAAACCCTTTGGCCCCTGGGTACCGCGGTGTTGATGAGCATTTTGTGTTTGAGTAAAATCAACCACGTGGCCAGTCTTGGTGTATTCCTGGGGATGGTTTCGCTATTCTTTCTCTACAACCTGAAATCGAACCGTACGGGTTTGTTGGTCTTCTTTCTGATTGGGGCTACCGTAGCGGTGGTAACTTACAGTGAACAAATTGTGAACGCCATCGAACCATTGATTGGTACTGACCTTGCCGTATATAAAGGAGAAAAGGAAAGCGAACGTTTGCTTCACGGCCGGGTAGGCCGGTGGAAATACATGTTTGAAGAGTTTAGCAACCTGCCCATCTTTTCGCAGGTATTGGGCATGCCTACCTCTTTTGAGAACTCTTATAGTTACGTGAGTAGTGGTACGCACAACGACTTTATGCGCATCTTGTTTTTTACTGGCTATGTAGGTTTCATTACTTTCATGGGCTTTTTGTGGACCATCTACCGGCAAACCAGGTTTATGGGCCTGCCACAAAAGTTTTTGGTGATGGGCGCTCTAACCATTTTTGGCATGTATGCAGTGAGTGTAAACCCGACCATTTATGCACCTTTACTCTATATTCTGCTGTCGATTTTTGCTTATGTAGCTTTGCCACAAAGCAAGAAATACCGATCTGAGGTGCAACCTATTGCCTCTAAACCCGTACTGGATGCGTTAGCAAAATCAACCCGCCTCGGCGATAAAGAAAAACTCCCACCACAAACCACCTGAACCACCCGTTCACGGAATGGAGAAACCCAAGATTCTTATTTTAGGCAAGCTGCCTCCTCCTTATATGGGTCCGGCCATTGCGACCGGCATCATCCTCAATTCCAGTTTGCAGGACGAATACGAGTTGATTCATTTGCAAACCAAGATCAACCAAAGCATTGATGGGTTGGGTAAATGGCAATTTGCCAAGGTGCGCGCCAGCATCGGCTTGTACCGCAACATGAGGCGCTTGCTACGGCAACACCGGCCTGAGGTGGTGTTGGTACCGATCAGCCAAACCACGATGGGTTTTCTGAAAGATGCCCCATTTATTTTCTTAGGCAAGTGGTACGGTTCCAAGGTGATTCTTCAACTGCGGGGCAGCAATTTCAAAAACTGGTTACAAAGCAGTGCGGGTTGGGTAAAATGGGTAGTAAGGCGTAGCCTGAATGGCACGGCAGGAGTGATTGTACTGGGCAGTAAATTGCGCCATCTTTTCGAAGATTTCTTTCCACCGGAGAAGATTTTTGTAGTGCCCAACGGTGCTAATTACGACATTCCGAAAAAACCGGCCAGCGATACGCTTAAGGTTTTGTACCTGGCCAATCTCATACCCTCCAAGGGTATTGAAGATGTGCTGGAAGCCATAAAACGCTTGCATGAAAAAGGCATTGTCTTTGAATTTCATGCGCTGGGAAGTTGGCAAGACCCGGATTTCAAAGCGCAATGTGAATCCTTTTTAGCCGCAAACCCGTTACCGATCACGGTGCATCCGCCGGTTTCAGGGGCAGCTAAGTTTGAGCAATTTGCTTCGGCTGATGTGTTTGTTTTTACGCCCCGCGAACCTGAAGGGCATCCTTGGGTGATTGTGGAGGCCATGGCTTCGGGGTTGCCCATCGTGAGCACCGACCAAGGAGCCATAACCGAATCGGTGGAAGAAGGCTACAACGGCTATATCGTGCCTTCACATGAACCGCAAGCCATTGCCGATCGGTTATCTTTGCTGCTGCAAGACGCAGCATTGCGGGCAGAAATGGGAAAAAATAGCCGAATACAATACGAAACAAAGTTTAGTGAAAAACAGATGGTAGGACGGTTATCCGATACGTTTAAGACAGTGCTGGAAGGGGAGAAGAATTTAGGGCAGGTAGAATCATTCTGGGACGACAACCTGTGTGGACACCACTTTGTAGAGGAGGAATACCTTTCTCCGGCGTTTTTTCACAAATACCGCACTTTTCGGTATAAGAAAACCCACCACCTCGACACGTACATCGACTGGCCGGGTGCCAAAGGAAAAGACGTGCTCGAAATTGGTTTGGGCATCGGTTCGGATGGCTCACGTTGGGCCACTCATGCGCGTTCTTATACCGGGGTTGACCTCACCAAAGAAGCAGTAGAAGCTACTCAAAAACACCTGGCACTGCTGGGCCTAAAAGGCCGAGTGGAGCAGGGAAATGCAGAAGATTTGCACTTAGAAAGCAAAGAGTTTGACTTGGTGTATTCGCACGGTGTTATTCACCATACGCCAAGCATCGATCAGGCGCTGGCGCAGATCAACCGTGTTTCTCGTGCCAATGGCGAATTGATTTTGATGCTGTATGCCAAGGGCTCTTTCAACTACTGGGTACGGATTCAGGGCTACTTTCGGCTATTTTTTCTTTGGAACTGGCTCAAGGCCATGTTGGGCCTGAGGCTGAAAGACCCCTGGAAAAACCACTACCAAAATTGGAAGCAGAAAGGTTGGTCGTATTTCAGTTGGAACGAGTGGCCCCACCACTGCACCGACGGCCCCGACTGTGAAATTGCCAACATCTACACCCAAAAAGAGATCCGGGAAATGTTGGACCGTGCAGGATATGCAATTACTGACATGAAGAAGGCCCATTTGCCGGTGGGCATGTCTCCTCAAGCCGAACAAAGACTGGGCCGCATGATGGGCTTTCACCAATTGGTGTGGGCTAAAAAAATCCGTGAGCTAGCTTAGCGACTTCCCATGTGCGGCATCTGCGGCTATATCAGTGCACAAAGCTACCACGGTAAGGCCATGATTGACAGCCTGCACCACCGTGGACCGGATGGCCATGGGGCACTGGAATTTCAAACCGATAACCGAAAGGTTTTTCTGGGCCATACCCGCCTGCGCATCATTGACCTTAGTGAGAACGGCCGTCAGCCGATGACCACCGACAACGAGCAGATTTCCATCAGCTACAACGGTGAGGTGTACAATTTTCAGGAATTGCGAAAGCGATTTTTGAACGATGAAAATTTTCACTCCACTACTGATACTGAGGTGGTGTTGAAGCTTTACCAGAAGCTGGGTATGGATTTTCTGCAACACCTCAACGGTGATTTTGCTTTTGCCCTGCTGGACCGCAAGCAAGGAAAACTGTGGCTGGTACGCGATCGGGCAGGTGTGAAGCCACTTTATTACTGGCAGCAGGGATCGGAATTGGTCTTTGGTTCAGAAATTAAAACCTTGATAGCCGGTGGCGTTCCAGCCAAACATCGGCCAGAGATTTGGCCGGCCTACTTTGCCTTCAAATACCTGCCGCAACAGCATACCCTCTACCAAGACATTCACCGCCTGCAACCGGGACATTACTTGGAATACAACTTCGACACGGGCAGCAGTCACCTGCACCGCTATTGGCAACCGGAACTCAACGAGGCCTACAGTCGCTTGAGTTACCCGGAAGCCGAGGAAGCCATTCGGGAAACCCTCGCCGATGCCATTCGCCTTCGATTGGTGGCTGACGTTCCGGTGGGGACATTTTTGTCTGGCGGTTTGGATTCCTCCATCATCGCGGCCCACCTGAAGGAAGCCAACGATATTCGCCACTATTGCGCGGTTAAAAATGAAGCGGACTTGCGCAAAGAGGGCACAACGTCCGATTTTCGGCACGCACAGGCGCTGGCAGAGCAGTGGAAGCTCGACCTTAGCCCAATTGCTATCGGTAAGGACGAAGCCAACGAACAGCTGATTCAAAAAACCCTGTATTACAGCGATGACCTCATTGCCGATGGGTCGCAAATTCCTTCTTACCTGATTACCAAAGAAGCGGGACAGCACTCGCGGGTGATCCTCACCGGCATGGGAGCAGACGAAATATTTTTGGGTTACGCCGGCCACATGATCTCGCAACTGAGCGCTACCATGGACCGCTTTCCTCGCGGATTAACTCATGCTGCAGCTGGTTGGATGGCTGGTTTGAATGCCGGGAAAGGCAAATTCAAGGCTTATAAACGCTATCTGGTCAAATTAGGCAAGTACTTTCCGCTGGGGCCGGCACGCTACGCACGCTACAACATTGTAGGTGACTTCGACAGTGCACTGGCCTTGTTCCAACATCCTGATGATTCGGTAGCGGAACTGGTGCGCAGTTATTTTCCCGGTAAGGATACTTTTCAGGAAATTTTTCGCTTTGAGTGGGAAAACTTTTTGGTGAAAAACCTGCACTACACCGACCGCATGTCGATGGCCAATTCGGTGGAAAGTCGAGTCCCTTTTCTCGATCACCGTATGGTGGAACTGGCCTATAGTTTGCCTCACCACTACAAATTGGACCGGCAACTCACGTCTAAAAAGATTCTTAAAACCAGTTATCAAAAGGAATTGCCATCCTCTATTCTACAACGCAGGAAAGCAGGTTTTGGAATGCCGCTGCGCAGTATTCTAAGCGATCGAAACACCTTAGAGTATTTGTTACAGCCCGACTGGTTTGCTCAATTTGATGCATTTTCCATTCCTCAGATTCGTACCACGATGGACCAACACCTAACAGGTTCGGCCGATCAGTCGGCCTTGCTTTACGCCCTGATCAGTTGGCGCTTGTGGATGAATGCTCCCTCGGGAGAACATGGAATCGCATCGAAGCCTTGAATCACCCAACAAATTCTTTCTTCAATCCCTACTTTTGACACACGATGGAGCAATTGACGCAAAACCTCAAGGACGGTGCGATGCAACTGCTGGAAGTTCCCTTTCCGGCACTCGAACCGGGCCATATTTTGGTACGCAACCACTATTCGGTCATCAGTGCTGGAACGGAAGGTAAAACCGTGAAAGATGCCCGCCTGGGCTACATTGGAAAAGCCCGGGCCCGGCAAGAAGAAGTGAAAAAGGTGATCCGCACGGCCAAAACACAAGGGGTGATGAAAACCTACCGCATGGTAATGGACCGCCTGAATGCTCCTTCTCCGCTGGGTTACAGTTGTGCGGGCGAAGTGATTGCCGTGGCGGCCGATGTGCGTGCTTTTAAGGTGGGCGATCGGGTGGCATGCGGTGGAGCCGGAGCGGTACACTCGGAAGTAGTGGCCATTCCTATCAACCTCTGTGCAAAGGTTCCCGATGGGGTGCCGATGCAAGAAGCTGCTTTCACAACCGTGGCATCCATTGCTTTGCAAGGTATTCGGCAAGCTGATTTGCGCCTGGGCGAAAATGCAGTAGTTATTGGCCTGGGTTTGATTGGGCAGCTCACCGTGCAATTGCTGCAAGCCGCCGGCGTGAAAGTTGCCGGCATCGATATCGATGATCAGCAGGTGGCACTGGCCCGTTCGCGCGGCATTGATTTGGCCCTTAACCGAAAACAAGAAGGAGTTGAAAGTGCCATTGAAGGATTTACCCACGGAGCGGGTACGGATGCGGTTATCATTACCGCGGGTACTTCTTCTACCGACCCGGTAGATTTAGCCGGGGTACTTTGCCGCCGAAAAGGCAAAGTGGTGATTGTAGGCGCGGTACCTACCGGTTTTCAACGCAAGCCTTACTACCGCAAGGAATTGGATTTGCGCATGTCGAGCTCTTACGGTCCTGGTCGCTACGACCCGGAATACGAAGACAAAGGCCATGACTATCCGATTGGTTACGTGCGCTGGACAGAGAACCGCAACCAGCAAGCTTTCTTACAACTCTTGGGTGATCAAAAGATCGACCTGAAGGGTTTGTTGACGCATGAATTTGATTTTGATAAGGCGCCTGATGCCTACCAATTGATTTTAGAGAAAAGTGAACCCTTCGTGGGCATCGTTTTAAAGTACGACCTCGAAAAACCTTTGCCAAGTGTGCCCAAGGTGCGCGGTGCGGCCAGCACAAGGCCCAACCAGGGTGTTGGTTTTATTGGGGCAGGGTCTTTCGCCCGCAACTTTTTGTTGCCCAACCTCAAAGATCGGGTGCAGTTTATGGCCGTGGCCACCAGCCGCAGCAACACGGCACAAAACGTGGCCAACAAGTACGGTTTTTCTAAAGCCACCTGCGAGGCCACCGAAGTGTTAGACGCAGAAGCTACCGGAAGTATTTTCATTGCTACGCGGCACAACACCCACGCTAAATTCGTGTTGGAAGGCTTGAAGCGCAACCTGAACGTTTTTGTAGAAAAGCCCCTTTGTCTCACGGAGGAGGAGCTCGAAAACATACGGGAGACCTACAACCGGCAATCCGGGCAGCTTATAGTGGGTTTCAATCGCCGGTTTGCTCCATTGGTAGAAAATATCTTACGCGATCTTCCTGATCATGCGCCCAAGGCGCTGAACTTTCGCATCAATGCGGGGCAGTTGCCCGCCGACCATTGGGTACATGATCCCAAAGTTGGAGGCGGCCGAATTTTGGGAGAGGCCTGTCACTTTATCGATCTTGCCCGCTACATGGCCGGGGCACCGTTTCAATCGGTGTCTGCCACCGCCATGAAAGATGCCCATGACAAATGGGATTCGGTAGCGATGCAATTTCAGTTTACCAACGGCAGCACTGCTTCAATCTCTTATTTTTCCAACGGTAGCAACCTGGTGAGCAAAGAGTATTACGAAGTGTTCTGCGAAGGCCGCGTTTGGCAATTGGACGATTTCAAAACCCTTACCGTTCACGGCAAAAATTCCCAAACCACCAAGGCTTCTACTCAAGATAAAGGCCATGCTCGTGAAATGGAATTGGTGGCGGAAGGCTTTACCAAAGGTGGTTCGGAAGTCATTCCCTTTCGGGAAAGCTACGAGGCCATGCGGGCTACCTTTGCCGTTTTAGAATCCATCAGAAATGCCGGTGAGCGGGTAGTGATTCCTACGGCCGATCAGGATTGATCGACCTTTTTCACCATGGTTAAAATGGTAGCAAGGGCTACTGTTTCACCGGTTTCGTCGTAAACATCTACCAGAAATTTCACAATGCCTTTGGCGATGTCTTCCTCGCTGCGTTTTTCCTGGTCGATTTTTTCCTTCACCGTAAAGCGCACCCCAATGGTAGCTCCGGGATAAACCGGTTTGGTGAACCGACACTCGTCGATGCCATAGTTTAACAGTACTGGTCCTTTCTTCGGATCTACGAACAAACCGGCCGCTTTGGCCAATACAAAATATCCGTGGGCTACCCGTTGTTCGAAAATGGTACCGTCCAAAGAGGTAACATCGGTGTGGGCGTAGAAATTATCTCCGCTCACGTTTGCAAAATTGAGGATGTCGGCTTCAGTGACCGTGTGTTTGTGGGTAAAGACGGTTTCTCCAATTTCCAATTCTTCGAAATGCTTCCGGAAAACGTGCACGTCTTTTTCAGTTTGCTTGCCACCGTATTGGTATACGTTGGTTACTGCGGTGAGGGTTGTAGGCGAACCCTGAATGGCGGTTCGTTGCATGTAGTGCAATACGCCACGTTTGCCACCCATTTCTTCGCCACCGCCGGCCCGTCCGGGCCCGCCGTGCACCAACATGGGCATGGGCGATCCGTGTCCGGTACTTTCTTTGGCGCACTCTTCGTTGAGCACCAAAATACGACCGTGGTGCGAAGCGGCTCCCAATACAAAATCGCGAGCGGTTTTATTGTCTCCGGTTACGATGGAACATACCAACGATCCCATACCCATTTTGGCCAGTTGAATAGCATCGTCCAGGTTTTGGTAAGGCAATAAGGTGCTTACTGGTCCAAAGGCTTCAATGTCGTGCACCGCGTGGATTTTGAAGGGATCATCGTTGCGCATGAGGATAGGAGCCAGGAAGGCGCCAGCCTCTTTGTCGGCACCTACTACTTCAAAGTTGTTGAGGTCTCCGTAAACGATTTCCGAACTCTCTGCCAGCTCCAATACTTTCGAACGCACTTCTTCTACCTGGCTTTTACCCGCCAAAGCACCCATGCGCACACCTTCGGTTTGGGGGTCGCCAATGGTGGTTTTGGCCAGTTGCCTTCCCAAGGCAATTTGAACGTCTTCCAGCAGGTTCTCGGGAACCATTACCCGACGAATGGCAGTACAGCGTTGGCCGGCCTTCAAGGTCATTTCCCGGCGGACTTCCTTCACAAAAATGTCGAACTCGGGAGTTCCCGGAACGGCATCGGGTGCCAATACACAACAGTTGAGCGAATCGGCTTCCATGTTGAAAGGCACCGCTTCTTCCACAATGCGTGGGTGCGATTTCAGCATTTTACCCGTCACTGCAGAACCGGTAAAGGTCACTACGTCCTGGCTTTCTACGTGATCCATAATGCCGGAGGCAGAACCACAAATAAGTTGGAGGGCGCCATCGGGCAGAATGCGGGAAGCTGCGATTTCTTCTACTACTTTCTGCGTGAGGAAAGAGGTGAGGGTTGCAGGTTTTACCACCGCGGGCACCCCTGCCAACCAGTTCACAGCTACTTTTTCCAACATGCCCCACACTGGAAAGTTAAAAGCATTGATGTGTACAGCAACGCCTTCTTTGGGCACCATGATGTGGTGGCCGATAAAGTTGCCTCCTTTGGAAAGGGGAGCAGTAGCACCGTCTACGTAATAAGGTTCGTTGGGGAATTGCCGTCTCAAACTGGCGTAGGCAAACAAGTTGCCGATACCACCTTCGATGTCTACCCAGCTATCGGGGCGGGTAGCACCCGTAGCGTAGCTCACCTCGTAAAATTGCTCTTTGCGGTCAAACAAATGCAAGGCCAGGGCTTTTAGCATTCGTCCACGTTCGTGGAAAGTCATTTTGCGCAATGCAGGACTTCCGACTTCCCGGCCGTAGCGGAGCATGTCTCCAAAGTCGAGCCCGGCGGTGGTGGCATGAGCGATGACCTCACCGGTGATGGCATTGTACAAGGGTTTGCCCTCTCCGGAGCCTTCTTCCCATTTTCCGTGAACGTAGTTTTTGAGCTTCATAGCGTGCGTTTGATCGTTTTATAACGTGATCTTACACACAAAGTAAGGAAAAAATGCCCGCCTAAACAGGGTATTAATGCGGGTTTCAGCGGTGTAAAAGTGTAGATTTAATGACGGCTCGATCCGGTTTCCAATCCGGCGGGCGAGCCACTTTCGGAAGGAAGTATCGGGGTGATTCCCGAGTGATCTATCAGGCGATCGCCTTGAACGAGGAGGTAATACGAGATTTCGTTCTCTTCCAGGTGCATGAAGCGGGTTTCTTCCGCGTATTTGTGGTTCAGCACCTGATACAAAGCCTTGCGTGCTTCGTAGCGAAAAATCTCACTGTCTTCAATAGCATTGTGCCCAATTTGAAAGTAGGGGTGTTGACAGGACTCTGTATTGATGAAGGTAGCGATGTAGAGCCGGTTGATTTCGGGATACTTTGTCAACAACTCCTCCATCGCGCGCGCAATGGGGTGCAGTTCTGCATCGGGCAGACGTTTGAACAGCAAAGTGGTTTTGCGAATGTCTACCCAACCCGATTCCATGGCTTGAGCATCCAGCCCTACCAACACATCGGTGGTGACATCAAGGCCTCCCTGGCGGCAGCGCCTGATCTCGCGCGCGCAATCGAACGGACCGTAAGGAAAGTACCAAAGGCCGATGAGGAGGGAGCGCCAAATGTATTTTAGGGAGTATTTCCGTTGTTCTCGATCGTTGCGGATCAACACTGCGGGAGACAAACGGTACAAACCGATGGCCAATAGCCCAATACGATAAGGGAATACCTTAAAGCGGGCACCGTTTTTCAATTCACAGTGCAGGTCCGTCAAAGACAGCCCTTTGATATTTAGCAATTGAACTCGCATTGGGATGAAAGCCTCTCAAAGATAACGGATTGCAACGGTTATCGGTTGGGGCATGGGTACCATTATTCGATGACTATTTGAGAGCTTCCGATGAGTGGCCCAGACTTTGGGTTGGGTGGATTTGTTGGTATTTTGAATCTGCATCGCGAGCCGATGCGTCCCTTACTGGTTCAAAAAGCTATGGCATTCTCCAAAGCTAATCTCCGTACATATTTATCTTTGCAATCTGAATCAAGACACTATTCGTTTTTGTAATGACGATCCAGCAATTGAATTATGTGGTAGCCCTTGATACCCATCGGCATTTTGTAAAAGCGGCCGAAAGTTGTTTTGTGGCGCAACCAACCCTTACTCTACAAGTAAAAAAACTCGAACAAGAATTGGGGCTTACTCTGTTTGACCGAAGCGTACAGCCTTTGGTACCTACACCCATGGGGGAGCTGTTTGTTTTGAAGGCCCGCCAGATTCTCCGGGATGTGAATTCCCTCATGGAGTTGGTGAAGTCGGAGAAGAACGACCTGGAAGGCACTTTTCGGCTGGGAGTGATCCCTACTTTGGCACCCTACTTGTTGCCCCGCTTTTTGAAAGATTTTAGCGACCAGCACCCGAAAATCCGCCTGGAGATTCGTGAATTGACCACCGAGAATATTCTGCGTGGCTTGAAGGCCGACACGCTGGATTTGGGTTTGTTGGTGACGCCGGTAGACGAAAATCAACTGCGCGAAATTCCACTTTTCTACGAGCCCTTTTGGGTGTTTGCCAGTGCGGAGAACCCATTGCTTTCCCAAGAAACCGTTGCTCCCGACAGCCTCACCACTGACGGTTTGTGGCTGTTGCAGCAGGGCCACTGCTTTCGCAATCAGGTGCTCAATCTGTGTCAGCAAAACCAGCTTTCTCCTTCGGAAAGTCGTTTTTCGTTCGAAAGCGGATCGATTGAGACCCTCAAAAACATGGTGAAAAGCAATTTGGGCTACACGCTGATTCCTGAGCTTTCGCTGCAGCAGGGCGATGACCAACAATACGTACGAAAGTTTTCAGATCCTCAACCCGCTCGTGAAGTGAGCCTGGTTGTGCATTCGGGCTTCACCAAAGAATTGCTGATTGATCATTTGCGGGATACCATTCTGAAACACACGCCAGATCATTTTCGAAAAAACGAGCGTTTCGTGCGCATCAAGTGGCGCTGATCAGCGGTTCCACTTTTCCACCAGGCGTTTTTCCAGGCGTTGGGTGCCACCAAAAATTTGGGCCAATCGGTAAGTCCATTCGCGCAGCCGCGACCGCTTTTTGCATTGACGGTATTTGTGGTCGAGGTCCAGCAAATTGTTGCCCAGGTGTTCCTGTTGAATGGCTTTGGCCTCCAGGATCGAATCGCAATTGCCCGAACTAAGTCCGCCGGCCCGATAGCCAGTGAGCATGTTGCCTTCTACATAGTGAAAGCGATGGCCGGCGACTACCGTCCGCAATAAAAAATCGTAATCTGCTGCAATTCGATAGTGCTCATTGAAACCGCCCACGGCATCGTATACCTTCCGGGTAACAAAAACTGCTGGATGAATGAGGGTCATGGTTTCCTTCATCCGATCGAGGTGGGGCACTCCGCGTTTGATGAGGCACACGTTGCTCAATTCTTGAATGTGGCACACATCGCCATACACCACATCGGCACCGCTTTCCAGGTAGGCTTGCATCACGCTTTTTAGTGCTCCCGGATAGTAGAAATCGTCGGCATTGAGCAAGGCGATCATTTCTCCTTTGGCCAGGGCCAGGCCCTTGTTCATAGCGTTGTAAATGCCCTTGTCGGGTTCCGAGATCCAGTAGGCCAGTTGGTTGTCGTACTGTTGTAGCAATTCCACCGTGCCGTCGGTAGAGCCTCCATCCACCACAATGTATTCCATCGGTGCATATGCCTGGCTCAGCACACTTTCTATGCATTGTTTGAGCAACGGTAGTCCGTTGTAAACCACCGTAACTACCGAGAGCAAAGGAAGATCACCTTCCGTTTTTGGTACCGGTTTTCTGGTGCGCCAACCGCCTTCGAGGCGCTTACTCATCTTGGTAAACGATAAACTTGTCAAAGCCCTTTTGGAAATCGAAATCGTCTCCTGCACGGGCACTTCGTGCCGAATAGTCGCTGTACGCTGACTTGATGGTTTCCACCGCTTCAGCGATTTTAGAAGGGATGATCTCGTCGATCAACTTGCCGGCCTTATAATCTGAAATGGGCTTGAAACCGACGATATCGTTCCCGATAACGGGTAAACCGGCGGCAAAGTAGTTGAACATTTTCCCGGAAGGGGAGGAGAGGTAGTTGAAATTATCGCCGTGTCCAAATCGGAAATCGAACATGCAAAACCCGATGTCGAAAAAGCTCAGGTAATCCAACACCTCATCCTGGTCGGTGTAGGTGTGGTCAAATAGCAACCGGTGGCTTTCAATCAGGTCTTGATAAGCATCTTCCAACTGGGCAGTATAGTTTTCGTCTTTGATGCCTTTTAGGGTAAGCGAATAACTCAACGGCAAGTAACGCAACGACTCGATGCACTGATCGATGCCATAATAGGGCTTGATGTTGCCAAAATACACCAACCGGTGGTTGAATTCTTTTTTGCCTTTGGGCACCCGATCGAGAATGGGCGCATTTTGGATGTAATGCACCTTGGTGGCCGAGTTGGGGCCAATCAGAAACTCTTTGCGCTCTTTCGATTGAATGATGAGTTGTCGAATACCTGCCCGGCGGGCTTGGAGCATCAGCTCATCGTTGGCTACTTCCAGGGAGAGAAAAATCACCCGTTCGAAATAGGCCCTACAGGCGGTAAAGCCCAAAGCATCTACTCCGATTACCATGTCGTAGGGCGTTTCCTTTTCCCGTTCGAGATAGCGGTTGAGCAACAAGCCCTTGTACCAGCGGTAGCGTTTGAGGCGCCTCAACAAGAGGTAGCGAAACTTTCGAATTTTAATGCAGGTGATGTCTTCAAACTCTACCGGGTTATCGAAAACATCCAGTTCGAAACAAACGATGCGTACCCGGTGGGTTTTGCTCAGGCACTTGTAAAAGTTGAGAATGGTCGGCGAGTAGGCAATCCACTCGTCGGGAAACACGATTAGCGCGCTTGGTTTGGTATTCTCCATGGTTTTTGCGTGAACGGCTTTTTCTTAATTTACCAGGTTGGGCAAGGTTGAAAAAGGGGCATCACGATCGCTGCTGCATTAAGCTTGCGCTTTCAACGGCAGTTCCTTTCTCCTTCTCTGCGATAGGGTGCTAAAGTGAGGTACAACCAAAGCGCAGAAATCGATTACAAAAATAGGTTTAGTAGAAACATTCACCCACAATCTGGCGATTAGTTATCCACCAAAGGCACTTGATGATTACCGACTCAGGTAAAGTCCCGAATAATGGGCGATGCTGCGCTTAGGGTGGAAGGGAACGATACATCCGTCGATGCGGTCAACCCAGCGGTCTCGCAAGGTGTAGCCCAAGTCGTTGAGCCCTTGCAGAAACTCCGTTTCATTGAATACATACTGGGGATAAAACACCTGGCCACCGTTTTGTAACGTCACAAACTGCGCCCCTGGATAGAGCGGGAGGCGGTTGATCAACAAATGCTTGGGCAACGACTGAAAGCGCTGTAGCAGCGATTTTACATCACCAATGTATTGCAACGACCCACTGGCCAGAAAAATATCTGCTTCGAATTCCGCCTCAAAATCGGCGGTGAAGGACAGGCCTGGTTTGTTCACTTTTTGCTGCGCGGCTTCCACCATTTCGGGCAACTCAAACACCACCCACTGCGATTGCTCAATGAAAGGCACGTATTTTTTGTATTGCAGGTAATGGATGCCGATGTTTCCGCCAAAATCGAGCACTTTTGGTCCCAGGGGCAAAAGTTTTTGCAGGTGAAACATCACCGGGTAATCGAAATCCTTGATCTCGTCGTCCAGTTCTTCGAGGTACCATTGGGCCAATTCGTGGTGATCGTAACCCGTTTTTTTAGTTTTGGGAGCGGCCGCTAAGGCTTCTTCAAAGCTGGAATACACCCCACGAAAACAACCGTAGCACTCTCCTGGAAAAAGCCGATAGAGCCGCCAATGGCGCATAAAACTGTTGAGGTAGCGAATCATGGTTGCAAAATTGTGAAATTACACATTTCGGCGGCTACCCTTCGATTATTGATTCCAAAGGCCTTTGGCGGTTCCGCGAATGATCTTGAGGTATTGTACCGGAGCCAAAATGATGTCGGGGAATATGGTGAGGCAGGTGCCCAAAATAACCCCGGCAATGCCCATCCCTCCCGGACCGGCCAACAGCACCGAAAGTGGAATGTTGATGATGCTGGCAATGAGGGAAACGTAGAGGCTGATCTTCACTTTGCTGGCCCCATACATGAGGTAGTAAAAAATGTCGCTCCAGGTGCGCATCAACACAAACAAGGCCATGAATACCGACAGTAGGAAGGGTACTTCCACTTCATCGCCTACCCACCAGTGGAAAAAGGTTTTCGCGAAAAACAACATCACAACGGTAACAACTACCAGCAGGAGCCAGAAGCGGATGAATTTTTGCGTCACCCTTTGTATCCATTCCAACTCGCCTTTGACGTAGGCTTCAGTATAGGCCGACCACAAGGGAAGGGTCACGGTATTGAAAAAGATCATCACTAGGCTGAAGTATTTCAACGACAAGCTGTAAGGCGTTACCTTATCGGGACCCAGCAGGCGGGTGATGATGAGGTTGTCGGTAGAAAAAACAATGTTGCCGGCAAACTGCATGACAAAAAACTGGAGGCCGAGCCCCATGAGTGGTTTGGCGTATTCCAGCTTCACGTAGCGGAAGGAGGGCAGGTACTTGCGGTAGCTGGTCCCAAAAAACCAGAAGGTGGCCAAGGCTTTCACCGAAAGGTTGGAAAGGCACACCGCGAGAGCCAAAAACCAAAGCGATCCCTCGGTGAATTGAGACAGCAGGTAAACGGCACCTAAAGAGATGAGGCTGCCAATGGTATCGAGGCTTTTGCCCACGGCAGGTTTTTGGTCGGCGGTAAGGATCACGCTGATCAGTTTGAATACCATTTGCAGCGAGAAGTACGAGAAAACCAGCAGCACCAAACGCAGAATATCGTTGGCCATTTCGGAAGGTACTTTGAGGATGTCGGCCCAGTCCAGCAGCGGCAGTACGCCGATGGCCACCAAAAAGAGTACGGCCACAATGCCCGTAATCAAAGCATAAGCAGTACTGATGTAGGTACGCGCCAGGCGATGGTCGCCCACGGCAACCGCCTCGGCAAATTTGTTGCGCATGCCCTGGCCGAGGCCCAATTCTACAAATCCGAAAAGACCGATGGTAGAGTTGAGGGTAACCCAAATGCCGTAGCGGGTAGGGTTGAGGTAATCCAACATGAGGGGCACCAACAGAAAAGAGACCGTCATGCCCAAGCCTTTGAGCAACACCGAAGCCAGGATGCTTTTTTTGGCCCTGACGCTGCGTTGATGCCCTTGGCTAAAAAACGATTGGAGCGTATCCGGCAGTAGTTTTTGCAGTATGTTTCTGAGTTTGCTCAAGCTGCCGAAGGTAGAGGTTACCTGGATGATTTTCGAGAGGGAAACAACTTGCCAAAGAAGCCTTTGGGTTTCTTCTTGTCTTCCTCGTAATATCCGTAGCCGTATCCGTAACCATAGCCGTATCCGTATCCATAGCCATACCCATAGCCGCCGTATCCGTATCCATAGCCGTATCCATAGCCATAACGGTAGCCGTAGCCGCTGCGTCCGATCCGCACCGCATTGAAGAGAATGGCAATGTTTTCAATTTTTCCGGCTTCGTACAGCTCGTTGATGTAGGCGAGGTGTTGTTTGCGGGTGACGTTTTGGCGCACCACATAAATGGCAGCATCTACATACTTGGTGAGCAGAAGAGCATCCGTTACCAGTCCGATAGGAGGTGTATCCACCAGCACCTGATCGAAATTTTCGCGCAGGTAGGCCATCAGGTCTTGCATCTTTTCCGTCATGATGAGCTCGGCAGGGTTGGGTGGGATGGGGCCCGAGGGAATGACAAACAAATTGTCGAGCAAGCCGGTCGGTTTGATGATCTCTTCCGGTGTTGCAGTACCCGCGAGGTAGTTGCTCACGCCAATTTCGTTGGAAACATCCAGGTCTTCCAGAATTTTCGGCTTGCGCATGTCCAGCCCTACGATCACCGTGCGTTTTCCCGAAAGGGCAATGATCGAAGCCAGGTTTCGGGTACAAAAGGTTTTACCCTCACCTCCGATGGAGGAAGTAATGAGCACCACTTGCTGGTTGCTGTCGGTACCGATGTACTTCAAGTTGGTGCGTACCGCCCGAAAAGCTTCGGAAATCAACGACTTGGGCTTTTCCAACACAATGATGGAATCGCTGTTGCGGTTGAAGCCCACCGCCCCTAAAATGGGTACCCGGGTTGCTTTTTCGAGAATGCCCCGGTGAATCACCCGGTCGTTGAGCAAGTCGCGGAGGTAAATGAAACCAATAGGTAGCACCAGCCCCAGCAGGAGCGCGATGGAGTAGTTACGGCTTTTGATGGGCTTGATGGGGTTGTAGTTCAACATCGCCCGGTCGATGATCCGGTTGTCGGATACCGTAGAAGCCAATAAAATAGACGTTTCGGCTTGCTTTTCAAGCAAGTAGGTGTACAGGCTCTCTTTGATCTTAAACTGCCGCTGTTGACCGATCAACTCGCGCTCGGCTTTGGGAATGGATTTGATTTGCCCTTCGTATTTGGCCAACTTGCTTTTGGCTTCTTTCAAAGCGATCTCAAAACCGTTCTTCAGGGTAGAAAGGTTCTCCGCCAGGCGCATGCGCAATTGTTTGACTTGCCCTTGCAGAGCGATGGCGTTGGGGCTTTCTTTGGTGGCCCCGTAGCGCATCTGTTCGTATTCGGTTTCCAACTCCACCAGTTGGCTGATGAGGCCCATCAACACCGGTTCGTCAATGCCTACCGTACTTGGCACCACTTCACCGATCGACCGGTTGGACTGAATGTAACCGTCGAGGTAGTCGATAAAAGAGAGCTTGACGTTGATCTGCGAAATTTCCTCGTCGATTTTTTGTACTCCTTCCAGAAAAAGATTGGCCTCCGAGCTGATGTCGGTGATGCCCCGTTCGGTTTTGAAAGTTTCAATGCCGCTCTCTACCTTTTTCAGCTCTTTGCTGATGGTGGCCAGCTGTGAGTTGATAAACTTAATGGAGTTGGTGGCCAGTTCGTTTTTTTGCTCAATGCCGTTTTGAATGTATACCTCCAACAACTTATTGATGAAATCTACCCCTTTCTCGGGCACTTCGTCGGTAAGGATCACTTCGATGATCGAGGATTTTTTCGCCTGATTCAAGACCGCCAGCCGGTTCCGGTAGCTTTCGATCATCTGCCCCGGATCGTTGAAACTAATCTTGTATTTCCGATCTTCGAAAGTAGGGCTGTCCAGTAGTGCCCGGTCGGCAGTTTTTCGCAACGACACCTGAAAAATTCCGGCATCGTTTTTCAGTGTATCTCCAAATTGGTGGACCGACTCGAACTTCTGCTCTTCCCCTAACTCGTAGTGCCACTTAAATTGCTTGGAGTTGATGATCTCCAAATAATACGAATAAATGTAAGCAGGGTATTCAAGGGTATCACAGGCAATGGTAAAAGGGGTCTTTTTGTAGCGTTCCGTGGTTTTAATATCGCCCATCAAAAAATAGCTGACATCAAATTCCAGTTCTTCCAACGCCTTGGCGGTCAATTGCCGGCTTTGAAGAATCAGCTTTTCATTTTCGAGGTTGCGCGAACCGTTGCTAAACCCGTCCAATTTTTGAAACAAGTCTTCTGTGGCCAAGGCACTGTTGTCTACGTTGATCAGGATGGAGCTCTGCAATTGGTACACCGGGGTCGCATACCAGTTGTAGTAATAGGCAGCTACCAAACCCAGTGTGATCGAAAGGGCGAAAAAAGGCCAATAACGCAAATACTTGAAAAGGAAGTATTTCAAATTGAAATCATCGTCTTTTCGCAGTCGTTCTTCCGGTTCGTCGATTCCGCTCATTTAGACATGTTTGGGGTTCCAAAGTTAGGAATTGTTGCAGGGATGTGTCATTAAATGGCGCGGCATACCAAAGTAGCATACCAGGTGCTGTCGTTTAGCGGTGCTCCGGTCATCCACTGCTCATGGTGCAATAGCTCCAGATTTGCTTGTTGGGTCAATAATTTTAGCTCTGGCAGAAAAAGGTAGCGCATGCGGTGCAATTCCTGCAATTGCTGTGAAGTCTGTTGCTTTTTATCGGTAATGTCAATGTCAAAATGAACTTCCACGGTGTTTTCGTCGAACACCATTTCGGCCCGGGTGCTGCGGTGCACCTTCAGCAAATCGTTTTCCCAGGTCTTTTCCCGGTTCCCCGGCCGATCGGTGAGTACTGCCGGTCCATACCAGCAATCGAAAACCGCAATGCCGCCAGGTACTAAATGTTGGCGAAAGGTGGTGAAGGACTGCTCCAGGTCGCTTTGAGAAGTTTGATAACTCACCACGTGAAACAGCGACATGATCCCGTCAAATTGTTGCTCGTTTCGCCAGGTGCGCATGTCTCCCTGGTGAAAAGACATTTTCTTGTGCTCCTCGAGTTCCAGGGCGGCATGTTTTTGATGGGCCAGTTCCAGCATGTTAGCGCTAACGTCTACTCCGGTAGTTTGATATCCGTTGCGCACCATTTCGAGGTCGTGCGCTCCGGTGCCACAGCCGAGGCTCAGCAGGCGCTTGCCGGGTATGCCAAAGCGCTGAAACAAGCCCTCCACATACGCGGCTTCCTCCCGGTAGTTCTTGTCGGCATACAGCAGGTCATAATAACTGGCTAAATCTCCAAATACGCTCATGGTGTTTGATTGTAGGCAAAAATATCAACTTCGGGCACATGGACTCACCCTTAGGCAGCCACTTGCAATGGCCGACATTTGTTAGCTTTGCGGTCAGTTCGTAACCTGCCATATTACCTCAAATCAACCAAAAAGTTTCGCCCTTATGGGATTTTTGAATCGGCTCTTTCAGCGCAAACCTCAGCTTCCACCGGTGGATTGGTCGGTGCTACAGGTAGATGTGCATTCCCATTTCATCCCCGGCATCGATGATGGAGCGGCTACCATAGACGATTCGCTGGCCCTCATCGAACGCTTCGTTGGCATGGGCTACAAAAAGGTGATTACGACTCCTCACGTAATGAGTGATTACTACAAGAATACTCCGGAGATCATTTTGGGAGGTTTGGAAAAAGTACGTGCCGGGGTGAAAGAAAAAGGGTGGGACATTGCAGTAGATGCGGCCGCTGAATACTACCTCGACCCGGAGTTTGAAGAATCTATCCCCGAGAAAAAACTCCTCACCTTCGGAAACAACTACGTGTTGTTTGAATTGCCGTTCATCAGTGAGCCGCCAATGCTCAACGATGTTATCTTCAAGCTGCAAACCAACGGTTATAAACCTATTCTGGCTCATCCAGAGCGCTACGGTTACTGGTATAAAAACTATGCGAAGTACCAGGAAATGCTCGATCGAGGGGTGTTGCTTCAGCTCAACATCAATTCACTCACGGGGCATTACAGCCCTGAAACCAAAAAAATTGCCGAGCAATTGATCAAGGATGGTTTGATTCGATTTCTCGGCTCCGATTGTCACCACATAGGACACACCGAGTTGATGCAGGTAGCGGCTACCCAGGGGGCATTGCACGAACTGATAGCCTCCGGGCGCCTCTTAAATACCCAATTGTTGGATTAGCGGTACTCCCATTCGTCCCGCTTTTTGCTCGTTACCACAGGGGTGGATTGCAGGTTTTCAAACTGCGAGGTAGAACGGACCAGCAGCCCCTCTTCGTATTCCAGTTCGATTTGATCGCTGTATTTCCCCGGCACCGTCGTTTGGGTGAAAATCACCAGCCCTTGATCGTCGTAGGCGTTTGAATCTGCTTTGATCAACTCCTCGTCTTTGAAAACCAGTGTGTGCGTACAATTTTGATCTAAATAGCGATTTTCCAGGCGAACCTGTAATTCTCCTGTGCTGGCATAACCTTCGGTGCGCACCATGTTACCGTTCGCGTCCCAGATGTATTTATAGGTAGCAATCAGGGAGTCGTCCACGAAATAAACCTTGTTGAGGTTACGACCCGAAGAGTCGTTTTGGTAAATCGACCTTGCTACCTTTCCCTTTCGCACCTTGTAGGAAGTCTCGGTTTCCAGGTGTTTGGCATCGTCAAATTCCACTTTCAGGGTAGTTTCCAGGCTACGGAGCGAATTTCCTTCCAAAGTTTCGATCAGTCGGTTTTGTGCATCGTAGCGATGGCACTCGATCGAAAGCGTATCTCCCGCGGGAAGCAAAAACACCATTTGCGATACATTGCCATGATCATCATAGGTGGTCTCGGCAGACTGGTAGCGCTTTTGCTCATCGGTTTGTGTGTAGCAATAGCCTTTGGAAATTCCTTTTTCCACGATGATTTTCTGCTCCGGGCTGAGGTTCGAAACATCAACACCATCCCTGGAAGGACCGGTACAAGCTCCTACCAGGAGCAAAAAGAAAAAGGGGCGAAAAGACATGGGCCAATTGCTTACCGGAGCAAGATACACACAAAACAGCGCAGGACAGAAAACAAAAATCCCCTGCTTATTTCAAACAGGGGATTTTAGATAAGGTGTTGTCAGTTTTTAGCTTAAAGCGGCACTTTCCGTCGGCATCTGGCGGTTTACCCGTTTCACGAGGCCTTGCAATACTTTGCCAGGACCTACTTCGGTAAACGAGGCCCCACCATCGGCAATCATGGCTTGCATGGTTTGAGTCCAGCGCACGGCACCGGTCAATTGTGCGGTAAGGTTGGCCTTGATGGTTTCCGGATCGGTTACTGCGGCTGCACTCACATTTTGATACACCGGACACTTAGGAGTAGCAAATGGAGTAGCTTGAATAGCGGCTTCCAATTCTACACGGGCGGGCTCCATCAATGGCGAGTGGAAGGCTCCCCCTACCGGCAGTACCAAAGCGCGCTTGGCTCCGGCTTCTATAAGTATTTCACAGGCTTCGTTCACCGCCTCTACGGCTCCCGAGATCACCAGTTGGCCGGGGCTGTTGTAGTTGGCCGGAACTACCACACCCGCTACTTCCGCGCAAATCGTTTCTACTTTTTCGTCGTCCAGGCCAATAATCGCGGCCATGGTGCTGGGTTCTGCTTCACACGCTTTTTGCATGGCTTGTGCTCGCTGCGATACCAATTTCACGCCATCGGCAAAGTTGAGGGTGCCATTGGCCACCAAGGCCGAAAATTCTCCCAAAGAGTGGCCAGCAACCATATCGGGTTGAAATGAATTGCCCAGTGCTTGCGCGAGAATGACCGAGTGCAGAAAAATGGCCGGTTGGGTGACTTTGGTTTGCTTCAACGCATCCGCTGTGCCTTCAAACATGATGTCGGTGATGCGAAATCCCAACAAGTCATTGGCTTCTTCAAAGCGTGCCTTGAGTTCGTCAGAGTGATTGTACAAGTCTTGGCCCATGCCGGGGAATTGCGACCCCTGGCCGGGAAATACGTATGCTTTCATGCTTCTTGGTTAAGTGTATTCGAGAGGATCAGCTTTCGCCGAGGTATTCTACAGAGTTGTTTTCCGTTTCTGCCAGGCGCACCGAATGCAGTTGGCAGCCCAAAGCCGCCAGCGGTTCTTCGATCTGTTGCCAAATGCCTTTGGCGAGGTTTTCAGTCGAGGCCATTTTGCCCGCCATAAACGGTACGTCAAGGTTGATGTTGCGGTGATCCAGCAATTCGATAGCGTAGGTCTTGATCACCTTGCTCAAGTCTTTTAGATCGGCCACGAAACCGGTTTCTTCGTCCACTTCACCTTTCACCGTCACAAACAATTCAAAGTTGTGTCCGTGCCAGTTTTCATTGGCGCATTTGCCAAATACAGCTTCGTTTTGCTCCTTGCTCCACTTCGGTTGATACAGCTTGTGAGCTGCGCTAAACCGTTCTCTCCGAGTAACGTAGATCATCTTTCCAATCAAAAAAACAGCGCAAAGATAAGGCAATTTTCCATCTGATCGGCGACCACCGAAGGTGGCCCATGGGTGTTTTGAATGCGGTATCTTTGCGCCATGCGCTTTCTCCTGGTGGCCGCCACACGGCTCGAAATTGACCCCTTACTTTCTGCCCTGCGGGCAAAAGACAAAACCGACTCCAACAAACAGTTACACTTCCTCTACGAACACCTGGAAATAGACGTGTTGATCACCGGGGTGGGCATGACGGCTACGGCCTATTGGATGGCCCGTGCGATGGCCTTGAAAAAATACGATGTAGCCGTTAACCTTGGCTTAGCCGGAACCTTTCACCGAAACCTGGAATTGGGTACCCCTGTATGGGTGGTGAAAGACCGTTTTGCCGAAATGGGGGCCGAAGCTGGCGATCAGTTTTTGCCCATTACTCAAATGAAGTTGCTCTCCTCCCAAGATCACCCCAGCACCGACAGTACGGTAACTTTAGAAGCTCCGATCACCGCACCCATACTGGGCAAAATGCCCAAGGTATCCGGCATCACGGTCAACACAGTACACGGGAACGAGATCAGTATTGAGCGGGTGCGCAACCAATTTCGACCGATTGTAGAAAGTATGGAGGGGGCCGCCTTTATGTATGCTTGCCTGGCTGCTGAAGTGCCAGGGTATCAACTGCGTACCATCAGCAATTACGTTGAAAAGCGGAACCGCGAAAGCTGGGATTTGGTGAAAGCCGTGAAGATGTTGAATGACCTTGGATTTACCCTGTTGACCGAATGGGGCAAACAGAAACCATGAAAAACAATAAAATAACCCTGGGCTATTCGCCTTGCCCCAACGATACTTTCATTTTTGATGCCTTGATTCATCAGCGCATCGATACCGAGGGGCTGGAGGTAGAAGTGGTCTTGGGAGACGTGGAAGAATTGAATCAAAGGGCCTTTCGAGGCGATTTGGACGTTACCAAATTGAGTTTTCACGCCTTTGCGCATTGCACCGATCATTATCAATTGCTGGATTCGGGCAGTGCTTTGGGCAACAATTGTGGTCCGTTGCTGATCGCTCGTGAGGCCATGCCTGCCAAAGCGGCTACCGTTGATCCTTTATCCATTGCCATTCCGGGAAAATACACCACCGCTAACTTTTTGTTGCACCTGGCTTTCCCGGGAGCACAACATCGAAAAGAGGTACTCTTTTCTGATATCGAAGCCCAAGTCGTGAACCAGGAAGTAGACGCCGGTTTGATCATTCACGAAAACCGGTTCACCTATGCCGCGAAAGGCCTGAAAAAATTGATTGACCTGGGTGAGTTTTGGGAAACCGAGACCGGTTCGCCTATTCCACTTGGAGGAATTGTGGTGAAACGAGAACTGCCCGGGGGGCTGAAACAAAAAGTAAATCGACTCATCCGTAAAAGCGTGGAATATGCCTTTGAGCACCCCAAAGACAGCTTGCCGTACATTCGGGAACACGCCCAGGAAATGGACGAAGCGGTGATGTATGCGCACATCGATTTGTACGTGAACCGCTTTTCGGTAGATTTGGGCCCCGAAGGCAAAAAAGCCGTTCGCACCTTGTTTGATCGGGCACAGAAACTGGGCATTGTACCCGAGATTCACCCGCAGTATTTGCTAAATTCTTGATCCAATGATAGTCGTAACCGGAGCCGCTGGTTTTATTGGGAGTTGTATGGTCGGAAAGTTAAACCGCGAGGGATACAACGACCTGGTGGTAGTTGACGATTTCTCACGGGCCGATAAAGCCCCGAACCTGGCAGGTAAAACCTTCACACACATGGTGGAGCGCGCCCAGTTTGTCGACTGGCTCGATGCCAACGAAGAACGGGTACAGTTCATCATTCACCTCGGAGCCCGAACCGATACGACTGAATCGGACGAAGCTATTTTTGATGCGCTCAACCTCAACTATTCCAAGGCCATTTGGCAGAGGTGTATTCGCTATGGTTTGCCACTGATCTACGCTTCTTCGGCCGCTACCTATGGTTTGGGCGAACACGGCTATGACGATAACCATGAGGTGGTTTCCAAACTCACTCCGCTGAACGCTTACGGGCGTTCTAAAAACGATTTTGATACCTGGGCACTCTCACAGGAAGAGCAACCCTATTTCTGGGCGGGTTTCAAGTTTTTCAACGTATACGGCCCCAACGAGTACCACAAGGGCCGAATGGCTTCGGTGATTTTTCATGCTTCCAGGCAAATTCGTGCTACCCATGCAATGAAGTTATTTGCCTCCCATCGGGATGATTATAAAGACGGCGAGCAGCAACGCGATTTTGTTTACATCAAAGATGTGGTAGAAGTGTTATTGCACTTCATGGAAAGCCGGAAGCAGAGCGGTTTGTACAACTTGGGTACTGGCGAAGCCCGAACATTTTATGACTTGGCCGACAATACCTTCAAAGCGCTGGGGCAGGACACCGATATCTCATTCATTCCTACTCCGGAAGACATTCGAGACAAGTACCAATATTTCACAGAGGCCAACATGCAAAAGCTAAGGGAGGCCGGTTACGACAAGCCCTTTCATTCCTTGGAAGCCGGAATAGAAGACTACGTGAAAAATTACCTGATTTCCGAAACGTACTATTGAAAGCGAAGGTTTACAACTCCTTCTTAAGCTCCACCAAAAAGTTGCGCACCTTGGTCAGCGACTTCACCATTTCAATGTTGTCCACGGTTTCGTCTTTGTTGTCGCGCAGTTTTTTCTTTGCACCTTCCAGTGTGTAGCCACGCTCTTTTACCAAATGGTAGATGATGTAAAAATTGTCTACATCGTCTTTGGTGAAAAGCCGATTGCCCTTTTTATTCTTCTTGGGCTTAATGATGTCAAATTCCTTTTCCCAAAACCGAATCAGCGAAGTGTTCACTTCAAACATTTTGGCGACTTCACCAATGCTGTAATACAGCTTTACGGTTTCTTTTTCTTTGTAAGGCATTGCTGCGTACTAAGATCGAAATTTCTTTCGAATCTTCTTAGTCAAACGATTGATTCGGAGCCGTAGAAAGTTGCAACACCTTGTCGTACTCCGCAGGGGTAAGATCGTTGAAGAAGAAATTTACTGGATTGATGGGATGCCCGTTTTTATGGACTTCGTAGTGCAAGTGTGGGCCGGTGGATTTACCGGTATTGCCCACATAACCGATTACATCGCCACGTTTTACCCGTTGTCCTTTCTTCACCGCGATTTTGCTCAAGTGAGCATACAAGGTGAGGTATCCGTAGCCGTGATCGATGCGTACGTGGTTTCCAAATCCACTGATCCGATTCGCCTTATTGATGACACCATCGGCTGTTGCGTAGATTTCTGTACCGGTTTTGGCGGTGAAATCAATGCCATAATGCATTGAGGGTGTTTTGTAGTGGGGATCGATACGTTTGCCGAAGCCGGAGGCGATGCGTTTCAAATCTTTGTTGGAAACCGGCTGGATAGAAGGCAGGTGAGCCAGCATTTTTTCTTTCTCTTTGGCCATATCATACACCGCATCAAACGACTTGGACTGAATGTATAGCTGCTTGGAGAGCCGATCGAGTTGAACGTGGGTATTGATCACCATGTCAGAGCTGGCATACCCTTTCAAAGCCTGGTATTTGGGCACACCTCCCGTACCACCCTGTCGAAGGTTGGGTGGAATGGGCTCCGCTTCGAAAATGACCCGGTAGATGTTGTCGTCCCGCTCTTGCAGGTCTTTCAATACAACCGACATCTGGTCCATTTTCTTGCTAACCAAGTCGTATTGCAACTTCAGGTGTGCGTTTTCACGAATTAATTTTCTGTTTTCTGCGCTGTTTAGAGCAGAACGAAAAGCGAAAACCAGCAATATACCTACCACTACTCCTGCCCCTAAAATTTGGGTGAGTTGCCACAGACGGGCCCTCGTAGTCACCTTTTCCTTTTCGTAGGAAAGGGTTTTAGGATTGTAGCGGTAACGAACTTTAGACATAGCCAATCGGACAAAACCTGCCCGAAATTAAAGCTGCGAAGTTACTGAAAAAATCTAATTTTGCAATGAACTGATCGCCCCCGAACCCTCGTAAATACCAGATTATCAATGCTGTGGACCGCATCAAATATTCGCCAGACCTACTTGGATTTCTTTAAAAAGAAGCAGCACCAGGTGGTGCCTTCTGCACCAATGGTGGTGAAAGGGGACCCCACTTTGATGTTTACCAATGCGGGGATGAATCAATTCAAAGACGTGTTTTTAGACATCAGTCAGCCCAAATCCAGTCGGGTAACCGACACACAAAAATGCCTTCGGGTATCGGGCAAACACAACGACCTGGAAGAGGTAGGTGTAGATACCTATCACCACACAATGTTTGAAATGCTCGGCAATTGGTCTTTTGGTGATTATTTCAAAGCCGAGTCCATTGAGTGGGCCTGGGAACTGCTCACAAAAGTATATGGGGTAGACCCTAATCGTATCTACGTCACGGTATTTGGGGGCGAGAAAAGTGATGGTTTGGGCCGGGATGATGAAGCTGCCTCTGAGTGGAAAAAGTGGATTTCCGAAGACCGAATTCTGAACTTTGACAAGAAAGACAACTTTTGGGAGATGGGTGAGACCGGGCCTTGTGGGCCGTGCTCAGAAATTCATGTGGACATTCGCAGTACTGAAGAGCGGGAAGCAGTAGATGGAAAAGAACTGGTCAACAAAGACCATCCCCAAGTAATTGAGGTTTGGAACCTGGTGTTCATCCAATACAACCGGATGCAAGACAAGCACCTGGTGCCACTGCCCAAGAAGCACATCGATACGGGAATGGGATTTGAGCGGCTTTGCATGGTGTTGCAAGGCAAATCCTCGAATTACGATACCGATGTTTTTACTCCTCTTATCCAAGCCATTGCGAAACTCTCTGGTGTAACCTATAAAGGAACACAAGAGCAATCCGATGTCGCCATGCGGGTGATTGCCGATCACTTGCGCGCCATTGCCTTTTCCATAGCGGATGGCCAACTGCCTACTAACGTGAAGGCAGGCTACGTCATTCGTCGGATTCTTCGCCGGGCGGTGCGCTATGGGTATTCCTTCCTCGATATGAAGGAAGCCTTTATGTATCACTTAGTGGCGGTCTTAGTGGACCAAATGGGAGCAGCTTTCCCTGAAATTGCCTCTCAGCAAGAGCTGATTACCAAGGTCATTCGTGAAGAGGAAGAATCTTTCCTCCGTACCCTTGACAAAGGCATTCAGCGTATCAAAGAAATCGTCAACAACACCAATTACCGGGTTATCGGAGGCAAAAAACTCTTTGAGCTTTACGATACTTTTGGTTTTCCACTCGATCTCACGGCTTTGATCCTTCGGGAGCACAAAAGAGAGATTGATCAGGCAGGTTTTGATAAAGAACTTGAGCGACAAAAAGAGCGTTCCAGAAGTGCGGCAAAAGTAGAAACTGGAGATTGGGTAGAGGTCAATAAGGCCGTTGAAACTCGGTTCTTGGGCTATGATTCGCTGGAAGAGCAAGCCCGAATTCTAAGGTACCGGAAGGTGAACACTAAAGGGAAAGACCGCTACCAGTTGGTGTTGGACAAAACGCCCTTTTACGCGGAGTCTGGCGGTCAGGTGGGCGATATTGGTTGGCTGGAAGGTGGATCAGAGCGCATCCGGGTCATCGACACGCAAAAAGAAAACAATCTAATTGTGCATTTCACCGAACAGCTTCCTGAAGAGCCTGCCCAAACCTGGAGTGCCAAGGTAGATGAACAACAACGTGGACTCACAGAAAACAACCACACCGGAACCCACCTGTTGCACGAAGCCTTACGGGAAGTTTTGGGAACCCATGTAGAGCAAAAGGGGTCTTTGGTCAATGCAGAATACTTGCGGTTCGACTTTTCACATTTCTCCAAAGTGACGGAGGAAGAGCTGAGGAAGGTTGAAGTACTCGTCAATGAACGAATTCGTGCCGATTTCCCCTTGGACGAACAGCGCAGTGTTCCGTTTGATAAGGCCAAAGAAATGGGCGCTATGGCGCTCTTTGGCGAAAAGTATGGCGATGAAGTACGGGTAATTCGTTTCGGCAACTCGGTTGAACTCTGTGGAGGTACGCACGTAGCTTCCACGGGCCGTATCGGTTACTTCAAACTGGTTTCCGAAAGCTCGGTAGCTGCTGGCATTCGTCGTGTCGAAGCTTATACTGCTGAAAAAGCTGCCGCCTATGTTCAACAACAAATCAATCAGCTCAATGAGTTGAAAGGGTTGCTCAAGAACCCGACCGATATACTCAAGTCGGTTTCCGATTTGCTGACCCAAAACAATCAACTTCAAAAAGAGCTGGATAAGTTCAAACGCGAAAAGGCTGGCTCGCTTAAGGGCGATTTGTTAAGTAAAGCAGACAAGTGGAACAACACTGCGCTAATTGCGGCACAGGTAGATTTGGATGCCAAGGGAATGAAAGACCTGGCCTATCAGCTGCGCGATGCATCTGAATCGCTGTACCTGGTTTTGGCTGCTGAGGTGGGAGGTAAGGCCATGCTTACCGTGATGCTCACCGACGATTTGGTGAAAGAACAACAGCTGCACGCCGGAAACATCGTGAAGGACCTTGCCAAAGAAATTCAGGGAGGCGGAGGCGGACAAGCCTTTTTGGCAACGGCTGGAGGCAAAAACGCAGCCGGAATACCGGCTGCGTTGGCTAAAGCTAAAGATTTGATGTCGGCCCTTTAGGCCATTTCATTAGGCAGGCTGGTGCTTTAGTCCAGCTTCATACCCACTATTTTCGGTGGATGCTTTCTTTCCGTAAACGGGCCCTTGATACTTGGTGTTGTAGGATAGGCCCAGGTTCAACACATAAAAACCGTTGAATAAAACGATGAGCATGTACTCCGACTTGTTGTATTTCCCGAAGGAGTTGCACAGTTCAATGTACACCCGGATGGTGAACAAAGCTAATGCAAGGCTCACCAGGCCCATAGAGGCATACTGAACGATACCGGGCTCCATAAAGACAAAAAGACCGGTGAGTAATGCCATTGGCCCAACGAGGTAAAACATTTGCCACCAAGGTCGCCCCACTATTTTTAGAAAAACGATGATGTTCCAAAAGGGAACCAAACAGGCTACTCCTGGCAGTCCGCATTTGTCATAAAGGGACCATTGGCCAACAATTCCTATGAAGCCGAGGATGATGCCGACGATAAAGATCCCAGGTCCGGTCCACCCGTAGATGGTGTTCCATAATTCGATGATTGCTTCCATAAATGAGAAGGTAAAAAGAGTAAGTGTGTTACTATATTTGCGGGATTTTAATTAAAACCAAATAAAATTCGGTTGTATAATTTTTAAAGGTTACAAAAAGATATAAAATTTTTTGCAAAAAATTTGACTTCAGCGGGTGTATTGTTGTTTGTAAGGATACTAATATATGTTTAGGCGACAGTAATGGCGTTTTCGTCGAAATTTTATGTTAAAAAATAATTGTTGGAAAAAAGAAAAGGCGGGCCATTTGGCCCGCCTTTTCACTGAAAGTTGTTTTTCAGTAATAAGGTCAGTTGACCGAAAGCTTCTCGACCACTTGTCGATCGTTGAAACTGAGTTTCACAAAGTAAACTCCGGTAGACACTTCGCCCAGGTCAATGTCGTGGAGCAACTCACCTGAGATGCTGCCCAGGTTTTGAGCATAAACCACACGTCCGCTAACATCGGTTACTTCGATGAGCGCACTGGTGCTTTGACTGGCGCTTAATGATAGGGAGAATTCACCACCGTTCGGGTTGGGGAACAGGTTGTAGGTGAGGCCTCCTTCAAGGTCTTCTACACTCGTAATGGTAGTGAACACTGAATCGCTGTAAGTTACCGTATCACATTCGTTGGAAACCGTCAAGGTCACAAAGTAGCCACCTGAGGTAGCATAAATGTGAATCGGGTTCTCCAAATTAGAAGTTTGACCATCTCCAAAATCCCAGGTGTAGTTGAGGCCGTTGGCACTGCTGTTTGAGAAGTTTACGGCGGTAAACGAGGAAGTGGAGGTGAAATTTGCGGTTGGTAGCAAGATTTCGGTCAGCGTAACCTGATCAGTGCTTACACAGTTGAATTGATCCGTTACCGTTACACCATATGTTCCGGTGCTGTTCACAGTAATGGTTTGGTTGATCTCACCACCGGGAGTCCATGCATACGTACTGCCTGACAATCCAGCATCCAGGGTTATGTTGCTGCCTTGACAAAAAGTAGTATCACTGGGAAGGTCTACCGCCTGTGATACCGTTACAACGGTAGAATCAGAGCTTTGGCAACCGTTAGAATCTACTACATCCACTACATAGAGTCCGGCAGTAGAAACAGTGATCGATTGTGTCGTCAATCCACCGGTCCAGTTGTAGGTACCGTTGGTAATATCGGCCATCAGTGAACCTGAAGTGCCGAAACAAAGGTTGGTATCTGTGGGAAGGTCAACAGGGATGTTGGTCATCACCATTACGGTGTCGTCAACGGTGCCACAGTTGTTGGTTACGCTAACGCTTACCTGTCCTGTTGTGTTTACCCAAATAAAATCTGCGGTGTCAATAGTGGTAGTGGTCCAAATGTTTTGGGCACCCAATGCACCGCTCAATTGAATACTATCGCCTTGGCACAATACAGTGGGATCGTTTCCAATCGAATAGTTGCCCAACGAGGTGAACTCATCAGCTCCAATGTCAGGAGCACCCGCATTACGTGCTTGCCCTTCAAAGTCTTCAGTGATCAGTGTGTTTACTTTACCCGTTCCGTCCAAGGTGTCATTACAAACGTGGAGGTCATTGGTTTGGTAGTTGTAGAACAATGGATCAACGCTCTGTCCGTCCAGGTCGAAGCCTGAAGCAGACTGCCAGTCGGCCAGACTGGCTTGGTTTCCGCTAAAGAAGCCAAGATTATTCCCATTGGTATACAAGTTGTTATTGTCCATCTCCGTCACCGCAAAGGAGTTATTCAGGTAGGCCGCGTAACCACTTCCGAAGTGCGCAAAAATATTGTTGTACACTTTGTTGGCACCGCCACTTACAATGTAGAGTGACCGGCTAAAAGTTCCGGTTCCTTCCAGTGCTACACTATTGTTGTAAATGTTTTGGTAACCGGTGTTGGAAACATAAATGCCATAGTGACTGCTGCTGCTCGTAGGTGTTCCCACATGCACTGTGTTGTTGGCAATTACTCCTTGCTGAGTAGCGGTTCCGTCACAGTTCACAAAGTAAAGGCCATGGCGAGGCACCTGATTGAGGGCTTCAATACGGTTGCCGGTTACTTCAAACTCGTTGTCACAGTAGTAGAAGTAGAAACCATAAGAGGTACCAGTGTAGGTAGACAATGAACTGAATACATTGTTTCTGAATTTCATGTCATCGTGGTACCACGCCCGAATGCCGTAAAAATATTGGCGGGTAAAGAGGTTGCCGTCGATCACGGTTCCTTCTTCCAGGGTAGTGGTGTTTTGGCCATACCAGTACATACCATAACTACCTCCACGAATTTCATTGTTTAGAAAAGTGTTGAAGTTGTCTAAGCCGGTATTACTCCAAATAACCGTTTTATTGGTAGAAGTAGTCGTTGTGGAGTTGTCACCTTGGAAAATGTTTCCTTCGAAGGTGTTGTGGTCTGCTCCTCCGGTTACATTCATTACCCGGGAAAAAGTGGTCCCTGTATTCTCAATGGTTAGATCCTTAAAAGTAATCCAATCCGCACCGTTCATGTTGAGGGTGTAGTTGGTCACAGAAGAGCTAGCCGCGAAAGTAATGGTAGCTAAGGTTGGGTTACCGTTCGCAGATTGGAAGGTAACGGTGTTTATCGAGCTGGCTCCTGGAATTTCAGGAATGTCCACTTGCTCATTGTAGGTGCCGTCGGCTACGTTAAAAACGATTGGTCCACAAATGCCCAGGCTATCCATGGTGAGAATAGCATCGGCAAAGGTTTGAAAGTTGGTGCCGCCAGTAGGGGAGGCGCCATCGATGGTATAAGTACCAGAGATGGAATTCATTGGTAACAAAACAGTAGCGGTGTCATTGATGGCGGCACTGTCGGTAACTCCGTTAGGATCAAAGGTCCAAACTTTGATTTCGTCACCTACATTGAAGGTAAGCGTGTCAAGGCAGACGGAATCAGCAATATCAAATTGACCCAAAGTACCGGTCCAGGCGGTCGTACCTTGGTTAACACCATTTACTGACCAGCTAATGCCCACTGAATCAAGGGTGTCCGATCCCCAGTTGCGAATCGATACTTTCAGTACCGAATCATAAACACATGCTGGGAAACTGGGTGAAACGATGCTGTTGACACCGGCATCATCAGCGAAAGGAGAAAGAGCTATAAACTCCACGGTCATGGTTTGCGTTGCAGCGTTGCAACCGCCCGTACCAATGCTTCCCCAGTTTGCGTTTCCGATACAAGGGCGAACAGTGAGGTTGCCACCACAAGAGCAATCCGATCCTGTATTGGCTGCGTTGAGCTCAATGTCTTGACCTGTTACGGCACAACCAGTGATACAAGCATTGCCTACGGTCCAGATGATACCACCGCAAGTAAAGGATTGTTGGGTCCCTGAGTTGAGAGCAGCAGCAATCTGAGCAACAATAGCTTGATCAGAACAAGTGGCTCCAACCGGATCGAGGGAACCGTAAATTTTACATTCGAGGTAAACGTTGTTGCTGGTTAGGGAAGCACGGAAGGTACCCCAGTTGTCGTATTGTGGGTCGCCAGGGCAATAAGAAGTTCCCTGGGTAAAATTCTCACTATAGGAGAAAACCTGTGCCTGGGTAGAAAGGCAGGTTAAAAGCACACCTATGAGTAGAAAAGAATTCCAAAGTAGATGTTTTTTCATAAGGTAATTTTAGAAGTTGAACGGGTGAAATGAATTATTGATGTCAGTGCAAGGTAAAAACAAAACACTGGAAATGAAAGTTAGAATGCCTGCAATTCAACGAATTGGGAGATTTAACCTCCTAAAAATCAAAAAGCGGGCGGGCAAAAAAGACAGGCGCATTATTAAAAAAAAATAATAAAGGAAAAAGTAAAGTAAGATTATGAAAGAAAAAAAAAACACCAGGGCAAACAATAAACAAAATAATAGAAGGAGGAAAC
>CALCCE010000238.1 GCA_937899835.1 uncultured Flavobacteriales bacterium
ACCTGGAGATGACCTGTTGCCCCAGGCAGTCGATTACTCTTGTTAGTCAGTCGGGGCGGCATGAAGCTATTGCCGAACCTAAAGGTCAGGACTGGGTAGGTCAATGCCTTAATTTTAATCTACCGTTGGCAAGACGCGGGTATAGGGCAAGGGTTGTGTGGGAAATGCTTAAAAAACACTTAATTCTTAGCGGAGACCATATCCCCAAAGCGATAAGGGCAACTTGTGCTTATTTGCCTTCTGCTTCAAGGAAGAAAAAGTAAAAATGCCAATGGGGTATTCCATTAAAAAGGCATTTCAATGGTGATTTAAAAACGTTTTTGGCAACGGTTCTTACCGCTATTGCAACCCCGCCGATTGACCGACATCCAAATAGAAACGGGTGCAGTTTTGAAACCAGGCATTGCCCCTTTGCAATACGTGCTGAAGAAAAATCAATCCCGTCGAAGACAACTTAGCACCACTACAAAACGTCTGTTTAAAAGAACCAGGAGATGAAAAAGCGTTGTTTTTTGTCTCCCTCAAATGGCTTACACCACTTGAAGGAAACGGCAATAAAAAGCAAAAAGAAATTGAGTTATAGAAGCTATTTGAAGCACCAGTTGGGCAAAGCCTGAATTGGAAAACCATTGCAACGATTATGACCCGTAACCCCACAAATGGCCACCTGTTGGTGGCGGAAGATGACCCGATTACTGCCCAGCTCCTGCAAAAACACCTTGGGGCTGCCGGATACCAGATCATCATGTCCACAAATGGGCGCGATGCGATGGATACTCTTGGAACTCGGGAAATCGATCTGTGTCTGTTGAACATGCACCTTCCTCAGATGGAAGACCTGGCCTTGACTCAGGCCATTCGAAAGTCGGACCGGGTGATTCCCATTGTGTTTCTATCTGCCCGAACTACTCCTGAATCCAAGCTCAGAGGTTTCCGATTTGGGTGTGATGATTATGTTGCAAAACCGTTCAACATCAAAGAGTTGCTGTGGCGCATTCAAGTCATTTTGCAGCGCATTCACCAACAGGTAGTGCAGGCAGACCCCGAATTGCTGCGTTTGGGAAAATTTTTGTTTCAACCTGTAGAGCGCACTCTCAGCTGGGACCAGCAATCGCACCGACTAAGCGCGAAAGAAGCCAACCTGCTCCAGCTTTTTTGTGATGCCCGAGGCGATGCTGTACCCCGGGATCGCATTCTGGAAAACGTATGGGGCCGGAGCGACTATTTCACTTCCAAAAGCCTGGACGTATACCTTACCCGCTTGCGGAAATTGCTCCGAGCCGATGAAAGCCTGGTGTTACAAAACATCCATGGTTTTGGGTACAAGTTGATTCAGCGCTGATAAGGCGCAACTACTCCCGCACCTCTTTCCGTTTCCAAGCTGAAGCTACTCCAAGCTGATACAAGCGGACGCGGTGCACCAATTGCACGAAAATTACGCCTGAAATAAAGAGTGCGGCCAAAATCCAATTGGGATAGGTATAGGCACTGTATACGGCCACAGCAAAAAATGAGATTTGCAGACCAAGTAAAGTGAGCGTAACCATGCCTTGGGCCATGCCCAAATCGAGCAAACGGTGGTGCAAGTGATTTTTATCGGCACTAAAAGGCGACTTTCGGTGCCACAAGCGCACCATCACCACCCGAATGACATCAAAAACGGGCAACCAAAACAAACCGATCAACAGCACCTCATAAGAAATGCCGGGTAAGTTGGCCTGCGTTTCGGGTTGCAACAACCGCATGCCCATCAGGCCCAATAAAAATCCGATCGACAACGAACCAGCGTCACCCATAAAAATGCGTGCCGGATGCCAGTTGAACCGCAAAAAGCCCAGCAGGCCACCAGCCAGCGCGAAAGACAGTAAGGCATAGCTACTATCGCCGGCCAGGATAAAGACCATGCCAAAGCAAAGCGACATGCTCAGTCCCAAAGTTCCGGCTAAACCATCCAGCCCATCGATCAGATTGTAGGCATTGGAAAAGGCCACCAAGATCAATAGGGCACAACCGTATTGCAACACAGGATGGAGGCTATCGACACCCCACAAACCTCCAAAACCCGGTAACGCATTGCCTTGGAAAACTACCATGGCCGCTGCCATGAGTTGCAGCAACAATTTCATCTTTGGTGAAAGTCCCAGCCGATCGTCATACCACCCGACTAAGGTGAGCAGTAGCAGGGCCATGCCCGTGAAAGGAAGCTCGAAAAAAGTGAATGTCAAAGGCAACAGCATAATTCCCAATCCTCCACTGGTGGGCACCGGGCGGTGGTGAACGGAGCGTTCTACCGGTTCGTCTACCCACTTGAAGTGGAAACTCAAGCGGATCAAAATGGGCAACAACAGCAAGGTGCATCCCAGCCCAAGCGCAAGCATAAAAAGCAATTGAAAGTGAAAAGTGATCATAGCGCGAAGGGTTTAACTTTCGTAAAAAGTGCGTACATTTTTGAGGTGGCCAAGGCCACCAGAAGCCAACAGTTCCGATTGCAGGCGACTTAGCGAAGCCAACACATTTTTCTTGGAATAGCTGTAGTCAAAAGCAAAGACCAATCGCTTGTATTTGCCCGCTACAATCGCCCAGGTGTAGCGTTTTTGAGCCAGGGCAACCATGCGGTTTCCGTTGGCCCGAAAATCGCGGTAATGCCAGTGTTGCAATTGTTTCGACAAGTCCTGGGCATTTTTGAAGTAAAAGGCTTGGTTGTCAGTAGTACTCCGGTTGTAGCTTACATCAAAAGCCAGCACCGGTAAGCCAAGGTACATCGCCTCCACCAAGGAAGGATTGGTGCCTCCCGCACTGTGGCCGTGGATGTATACAAAGCAGTTGGAGCGCAATTCGTCCAATGCCCTTTGGTCATAAATAGGAGGGAGCAAATGTAGGTTGGGTACCCGGCGGTATTTTTCCAGCAGTTGTTGGCCATAGGCACTGGCTTGCCAATTTCCTACCAACACCAGGGGCATATCCTCACATTGTTCAAAGGCGGCCAATACTTCATGAATGTTATTTTCAGGCTCAATGCGGCATACTTTGAAAGCGTAAGGCTTCTGCGTAAAAGGGTACTGAGCCTTGGTTTCCCTGGAAAGGGCTACGCGCTGGGTATGATCTCCACCGTAGGCGATCATGTGGCTCAGGGTTTTGTACTGAATCGCTGTGTAGCGCTTGATTTGGTCGTTGTCGGCTACATCTGCATGGGAAAAACGCACCGCCAGTCGCTCCGACCAGCGCAAAAAACGCTTGGCAAGGGGCGACCATTTTTGCCGTCTCCACTCCAACCCATCAATGTTGACAATGATCTTTTTGCGGGTAAACCACCGCAGAAACGGAACCATAACGCCACCGGAAACCCCCAACACAATAAAAGTGTCGGCCACGAACAGAGCGTGAAGCATCGACACCAGGTCGTAGAGGATACTTTGTACTCCGTTGGCATTAAAAGGCAAGTACACCAGCCGGGCACCTTCCCAAGTGGAGACGCGATCTTGCTTCGGGTAGTAGTTTTTGCTGCAATAAACCGTTAGCGCAAACGTACCCTTCCATTGTTTTACCAGTTGGTGGGCCAAGGTTTCGAAACCTCCGTATTTTCCAGGCACTCCCGCGGTGCCGATGATGGCAATTCGTTTCATGTCTACTCTTATTGCGATTTGTGGACCACTTTGGTAAGTTGCTGGTATTTAGGCTTTTGTTGCGTTAGCCAACCAGGATGCTGTTTGGTTTTTGGAGAGGGTTCCAAAATGTGGAATTGATGGCGGGGTGCTCAAAAGTGCCTCCACCGCCTTTGCCTGCGTTTTTGGATGAAACCGCATGGCGGTTTCAATGGCGTTCTCTGAGTAAAACTGGCATAAAAAAGGCCGTTTGGATAGGCGCTGAACCGCCAGTTTCAACTCCAGGTGGTTTTTGGAATCAATCGATCTTCCGTTGTACCCGTCTTCAATAAATTCCGCAGGTCCGCCTACCGGTGGCCCGATCACCGGAACTCCAAACAGCATGGCTTCCAGCAAGGTGAGGCCAAAGGTTTCTACCCAGGCATCGGTATGCGAAAGGTTGAGCACCAGGTCGGCTTGCTTGTAGAAGGGCACCACATCCTTTTGACCCGGCAGCCAATGAAGGTTCTCGGGCATAGCCTTATCAGAGAAATAAGTGCTGGCATCAGCTTCACTGGCATTCAACACCAAAGTAAAACGCACCTCAGGCAAACTCCTGGCCAGTTGGAGGTATTCCGGGATGCCTTTATAATCTTTGAGCGAACACAGCATCAATACTTCAAACTGGTCCTTACGTGTGTCGCGGTAATGGAAAAGTTTCGCTTTATCTGCCATTTCTGGTGAAAAAGCATTGTAAATGACCTGCGACCGAACATCTTGCAGGGGCTCCGTTTGGTGAAGGTATTCCGAAACGTAGATGGCCTCATCGGCACACCATTCGGCTACCTTTTTCAGCAACCATTTCAAGGCCAGGGGGCGAATGGAAGTTTCATGAAGGTGGTAAACGACCCGCAATCCAAGTAACTTTCCTGCCAGAGCTGCCCCAAAAGGCAGTAAAGTGTTGACGTAGAAAGTAGCCTCCCGGTGGCGGTAGTGCCACATCACATGACTGAACATCCAGACCTGGGCCCACAAGAACAACAACAAGGTGAGCAACTTTTGTCCGCTATGGCGATAAGGTACCTGATGCATCTCTACATCGGTGAGTTGCGATAAAAAACCGTTTCCGGCACTGGTATACACCGCTACATCCTTTTCGGAGCGGTTGAGGTTTTGAATGATTTGGCTCAACACCCGTGGGCTGCCGCTAAAATCATTGAGCAAGTGGAAGAAGACGATGGACTGAGGCATGGCTAAAGAATACTTGGTTATAAATACGTTGCAGGTGACGGCCTTTGGCCGTCCAGTTGAAGCGCTCTTCGAAGCGTTCGCGAGCATGAGTACCCATTTTTCTGCGCAGGTATGGGTTTTGATGCAGGTTCAGCAGCGCTTCGGCAAAAGACTTTACCGAGGTGGAATAATTCCCGTAGGGAATTTGAAAAGCACATTGCGAGTTGGTGAGTTCTCCCGGTCCCGGGTTGTTGAAACAGACTACTGGCAAACGGTAGGAAAGGGCTTCCGCCACCACCATGCCCGCCCCTTCGTGAGAAGGAAAGAGAAAAACGGCGGCATTGGTATAGCGCTGTGTCAGCTCCGAACGTTCCATCCAGGGGACGAACTCTACCTGGCCAGCCACACCTTCCATAAAGGCAATGCCTTGCAGGCGTTTTTTCTCCGGGCCATCTCCAATAATGGTCAGCTTGCTGCCTATTTTTTCCTGTGGCGAAAGGCGGTGAAAAAAGGCGGCAAAAGCGCGAATGGTAACGTCAAAACCTTTGAGTGGAACCAGGCGCCCCACCGACAACACTTCAAATCCGGTAGCGTGGTTAATTCCTGGGTCTTCCACCCATTCGGTGCCAACAGAAGGGAGCAAGTGCTGTTTGTCGCTTACTTGAGGAAGCTTTTGAGCCACACTTCGGTTCATGCTCAACACGCGGTTGGCCTTGCGCACGGTCAACAACAAGAAGGGGTCGAAACGCCAAAACCAGTTTTTGATCATCCAACGGGTGCGGTCCATCCACCACGCACGAAAACCGTAAACGGGTAAAATGAATTCACGCGGTACCTTGGGATGGTGCCCGATAGGGCCCCAAATCAAAGGTTTGCCCAACAACCAAAGGAAAGAAGGGGTCCAATCGTTGTGAAAGTTGAGGTGGTGGGCCAAATCAAATTGATATTGTCTGCGCCACACCATCAAGGGCAAAAACACCTGCCAAAGCAAGTAATACAGCAGTGCACCACGGCTGCCCTTTTTCCAAAAACGCATCCAGTAAGGCAGGTCGTAATACGCCCAGGTTACCGATTGGCAGGCATGATCAGGATGTGCTTCGAGGAATTTTTCAATCGCAGGACGGTTGTTTTTGCGGGTCACTGCAATGATGTTTTGATGGAGGGCTGCTTGATGGATAAAATTCCAGCCCATGCCATCTTCCGAGCCCTTGTAAGGGTTGACGGCGTATGCGGTAAGCAATATGGTTTTCATAAGCATAAGTTTTAAGCGGCTTTGATTTGCCCTTTGGTAGCGGCAATCACTTTGGCCGGCACTCCGGCTGCCACTGAATGAGCCGGTATGCTGCGGGTCACCACCGCACCGGCGGCAATCACACATCCTTCGCCAACGGTTACCCCATCGAGCAAAGTGACTTTGGAGCCGATCCAGCAATTGGCTCCGACCTTAATCCCTTTGCGGGTTACCCCTTGATGGCGAATCGCCAGGCTTGAATCCTGATAATGGTGGTTTTCGGGATGGCAGCTGAAGTACTGACCGATAATGCATTCGTCTCCGATTTCGAGTCCACCGGCTCCGCCGAGGTAGGCAAACTCTCCAATGCCCACGTGGTTGCCAATGGTGATGTGGCTGCCCAGCTCTTGAAATGAAGTAGAGATCACCACCCGGCTGTGGGCACCAATGCCCACATTGTCGCCCATTTGCAGCAAGCCGGTTCCCAATCCACTGAGGTACACCTGGTCTTCGAGCTTTACTTGCTTTCCCCAACGGATGTTGTGGCGGCAAAAAAAGCGTACGCCTTTTCCCAACATCATGGCTTTGGGTTGGCGGCCGGTGAGTAAGAGGCGCAGGCCACGCAGGCGGGCCATTCCTTTGTCCAAAATCAAGGCCCACAACACCTGGCCGTCCACCGCAGAGTCAAATCGAAACTGCGGGTTGCGGAACCGAATCAATATTTCAAGTAGTGTTTTCATAATGTGTTGACAGTTAGGCAGCTTTTTGAATTACCTGCATGATTTGTTGGAGGGTTTGCTGGCGATCGATGTTGCGGAAATGGTGGTAAGCTGCTTTCACCTTTCGATTGGCCAATTCGCTGAAAAGCTGGCGGTACCCTTGATTGAGTAAACTGATCTCTTTGGGGCGCAACTCTTGCTTGCGTTGGTAAATCACTGGCGTAGGAGCCGTGAGCAAAATGTTGACCTCCGGTTCACGCAAAAAGCGGTAGAGGCTGCGCACCATCTTGCGGTTCAGCACCAGGTTGCTACGGCGGGCATCGTTGATGAAATCGAAATAGTAGCGGTCGAAGATCACCGTGGTGCCCCAGAGGTTGTAGCGCAGCCACACGTAGAATTGACCGATTAGGTAATCGGAAAAATAGTAGGCGAAACGCAGTAGCGAACCGATTTTACTTTGGTTGCCACCCTGGCGGGGAAGCGTGTTGGCAGCTTTTTGCTCTGCTGCTTTTTTTCCGTAGCGGTAGCTGCTCAAAATCGGTAGTAGCGAAGGACGATGGCGCAACAGCACCACCTTTTGGCGAAAGCGCTTTTCCAACTCGTGTTGCAAATCGTTGATCATGGTAGACTTGCCCACGCCGTCTACGCCGGTAAAAGTGATGGTTTGTCCCGTGCTGCCCTTCAATTGACGAACGAGGTCAAGCAAATAGCGCAGGTGGTGCAGGAGCCCTTGAATTCCTGAATTCATGGCGCTTTGGCGCAACAGCTGGCATTCATATTGCTTTTGGGCTGGGCTATAGGCGAAATAGCTGGCCAACGATAAGGTGATTTGTCGGTACCTGCGATCCATGAACTGGTGGATGCGGTTGCGCTTTTCTACCGGCAGGTTTAAGAAGTACTGTTGGTAATGCTCCGGCAAATCGCTGCCGTTGAGTTGATAAAACAAGTAGCAATACAAGAAATTACACAGTGGACAAGCGACACGAATTCCCTCCGCATTGACCTCCGCTGTTTTCAATACCCGGTCGGCGGGAATCATTTCCAGATGCTTGCGCTTAAAACGGGTCAGCAGATCCAATTGAAGGAAGGCACCGTCTTTTAGATAAATACCTACCTGAGTAAGGTAAGAGAGGCGCTTTACCTGCATTTTGCTCACCGAGGAATGCGTTTCAAGAAATTGTAAGGTGGAAGCAATGGAAGCCGGGAGCACCAGAATGTCTAAATCAGAATGGGCAGAAAGTGCGTGAACTGGCCCGCTGATGTGCTTCATCAAAGCGTAGTCGCTGCCTTGCAATTCCGAAAAGAGGTCCTGGATCAAAGCCGGACGCAATGGAGCCTGAGCAACGGTGGGAAGTGCATCACGCAGAGCCGCCTGCCACACCCGCATCAGCCAGTTTACCTGCTGGTGCAGTTCCTCCTGTTGGGTGTATACCCAGAGGTAATGGGCCAGGTGCTGGAACAAAAAGAGACGGTAGTGCAGATCAACATCAATGCGGTATTGGGCCACCATGGCCTGCACACTCGGCTGCGACAACAGTTGGTCCACTTGTGTTTTAATGCTTTCAAAATCGGAACGGTGGAGCAGTACCCCTGCCTGAAAAATAAAGTGAAACAGGTCGAACAATACCGGAGCATCCCTTTGACTCAGTTCCCAGTCGTAGGCCTGTAAGCCATCTTTGGATACAAAGCAATTCCAGGGAGTGAAATCTCCGTGAGACAAGGAAGTCAAGTGCAGGTCCTCACCAGAAAAGGAGTCGGCCAATTGACGGAGCTGTTGAATCATTGGGCGACCTCCAAGAGGATTCGCAGCGCGTTCTAAAAGCGATAGGCGGTCCATTGCCAGCTGGTAGGCATCAGATGCCTTTAAAGGATGTGCCGCTAAGGTTTGCTGCGTCCAGTTTGCCCAGGCAGTAAAGTGAGGCCCACTCAAGGTGCCTCTACTCTTGGTTCCTTTCGTTTTAACCGATTCGAGGCCCAATACACCCGCCTCGCGCCAGCGCACGGTAGGTACGGTGAGGTTTTCTATTTGCAGGTGGTGCAGGCGATGCAAGGTTTTGCTTTCTTGCCCCAGCAGTTGCACGGCTTTGGGAGTCAAGCCAATTTTGAAGAAACAGGGAACCGTACCAGCCTTTTCGGCTGCCAACACTGCCTTGCGGTTGGGGCCGGGTGTACCGGTGAAGATGCCGTAACTGGAATAACCCTTGGTCAACCGATCGATGGCCAAAGCTTCCTGATGCACTACCGTGAAGCTTCCGGAAACCACCAAGGCGGAAAGTCGAAGGCGAAAAGCCCATTCAATGCTTTTTGCAATGATTTTTCCACGGAGAGAACTGGTGGAGTAAGTCTTCAAAAAACTGGCACTACGGCTACCGGCCGGAAAAATCCAACGGATGGAACCGTCAGGGTTGCAGATGTAGGAAAAATGACTGATCTGATGACCTAAGGGCAACACGGCCGGCATTTCCCCCAGAATGGACAAGCCGGAAAAAAGACCTGCCTCCGGTACTTGTTCTTTGTTAGAAAAACAAATTCCGAAGGCAGGATAGGGGGCCTGAGGGGCAGGCAGCTCTAGCTGTCCGATGGATCCGGGAGCTTGGAGTAAGTCTTGAATCAGTTGTAGGTCTTGGGCAGTTATTCTGGTTTTCATAAAGCAATGTCTTCGATTGCTGAGGTATAGGCCAGAAGTGTACCAAGTTGAGTTTTCTACATAAGTTGCTGATAATGAGCGGTTAAATAGTTTTGTATTTTGGACTATTGTTTGAAAAATGGATTGGTGTCCATAATTTGGAATATCAGGAAGCTGCCTTCAATTGCCACCGGTAAGCATCTTCCAACGCCAAAGCAAAGCTTCTTTCGGCCTTCCAGTTCAATACTTCTTGCGCCCGGTCTACATTGGCCCAAATGGCTGGAACATCTCCGTTTCTTCGTGGGCCAAACTGATAGGGCAGAGCCTTACCAGAAATTTCTTCGAAAGTGGTTACCGCGTTCCACACACTTACGCCACGGCCGGTCCCCAGGTTAAAGGTTTCAACCCCAGGATCTGAAGCCCGGAGCAAATGCTGCAAACAGGCTACGTGTGCTTCAGCCAGGTCCATTACGTGAATGAAATCCCGAATGCAGGTGCCGTCGGGCGTATTGTAGTTGTTTCCAAAAATGGTAAGCTGTTGCCGCATGCCGACTGCCGTTTGTGTGATGTAGGGCACCAGGTTGGAAGGGGCACCCAAAGGAGCTTCACCAATCAAACCACTGGGGTGTGCACCCACCGGGTTGAAATAGCGCAACAAGGCCGGACGTATGGCGGCACCACTGGTCACCAGGTCGCGCAGGTATTGCTCCCCTTGCAGTTTGGTGTTGCCGTAAGGATTGGTGGGAGGACTGAGTGGCGTGTTTTCGTTCACTGGAAGCTCTACCGGCTGACCATAGACCGTGGCCGAGGAACTGAACACCAGGTTGGGAATATCAAACTCTTGCATCACCTCAGCAACCGTCCAGAGAGCATTCAGGTTATTTTGATAGTAACGCCCCGGTTGCAAGATGGATTCGGCCACCGATTTGAGGGCCGCAAAATGAATGACTCCTTTCAGGTCTTTTTCCGACTCAAAAATCATCCGCATGGCCCTGCGATCGGTACAATCGGCTCGATAGAACTTTACGTCTCTGCCGGTGATGCCCTTTAAGCGCTCCAACATATCAGGGTTGGCATTGCTAAAGTTGTCGACAATGATCGGTTCTAGCCCGTTTTCAAGGAGGGCAACAATTGTATGTGAGCCAATGTATCCAGCTCCGCCGGTGACTAAAATTTTATTAGGCATGTTTCAGTTGTTTTGTCCACCGCTGGTGCGCGATGCGTTGTTTCAAGGCTGCTTTCCGGTCCAATTGGGTCCGAAGTTGCATGACCGGGAAAAAGAAAATCAGTTGGTAAAACAGGATGCCGAAGTTGGTTTCTCCGAAAATCCCGAATTCGGTAAAAGAGTTGATCAAAAGAGGAATCATCACTGCTGCAAAGAGCAAGCGATGGGGGCGAAGGCTTTGCCGCAAACCGGCCACCATGGCGGTAGCAAGTTGTGAAATGGCTATTACAAAGCCGATCCAGCCCAAATTCATCAATACTTGAATAAAAGTGTTGTGCGTCATTTTACCAGCATACGTATGAACGGACTGAAAGGCTTCAGTATAAGCGATTCTCATGAAGCCAAATCCTAACCACGGCTCTTTGGGTAAGCCCTCAGTGAGCAGAGCTTTCCAAAAAGGAAGCCGCCCGGTCATGCTCATCACCTCTTCCAGATCGCCTGCTTTGATAAAAATGAGTTGAATAATGAAAGGAATGCTCACGATCATGGCTCCATAAATCACCACTTTCATGCGGTTGGAAAGGTGATTTTGAGCCACCAGGCTCACCACAAGTAAGGCCGCAATCATAGAGGAGCGAGAACCCGTTAGTACCAACACCAAACCGGCGGCCAATACTTGAAACCAAAGGCCAGGCTTTGATTTGCGGGCTAGTTCCAAAGCGCTTGCGGCCAGGCCGACTACTGCCATCATGCCCAGTTCATTGGGGTTCATGAAATAGCCGCCCAGGCGGGCTACTTCACCGCCGTGGGTGAGTCGGTAAAAATCATCGGGAGCAATGATCCAGCCACCGATAAAAATCAATACAATGCCATGAATGGCTTTCCCGAGCATCCGACTCAAACGAATTGGGCTTTCGGGGTAGTGATGGCGGATCACCAAAATAGTTTTGAGGTAAATCCAAACAAATACCAAACTTTCGGAGGTCATGAACCATTGCAACAGCGAGTATCCCGGATTGGTAGACCACAACAAGGAAGCTACCCCTAAAAACAGGTATACCCCGTAAAGCAACATTGGCCATACTGCACGTACATGAATCGGAAACGAGAGGCCACGAATTTGAAGCTGACGGTACAGTAGAAATGCGCCACCAGTAGCTCCCATGCGTAGTAAAATTTTGACTCCACGGGTAATGGTAATGTTTTCCGATACGGTGAAGTAGCCACCGATCTTCAACAAGAGCAGTACCACCATCCAGAAAGCAATGCGCTTAAGCCAGGTATGAACCGCTTGTTCAGTCATTGTAAATGTGGATTAACTCCTGAGAAATTTGTTTCCACGAAAAGCGGCTGGCTACCATCAAACGACCGTTTTGCCCTTTCTTCTTCAAGTCTCCCGTTGTTTTATCTTCCAGAATTTCGAAACAAGCTTTATGGATGCTTTCGCAGGTATTGGATTGCAATACATAGCCCGCTTGGGAACCGGCAACTGCTTCTGCAAGATTGGTGGCTTCACTGACTACTACAGGCAGGGCCAACCCTGAAGCTTCCAGTACTGCGGTAGGAAGCCCCTCGTAACGCGAGGGATGAAAAAAAGCGTCACTGTTGGCCAGAAGGTTTAGTTTTTCCTCTCCAAATCGAGCTCCCCAAAATACCACCTGGTTGGCAATGCCCAGTTCGGTCGCCATAGCCTCCAATTCCTGGCGATCGGGCCCATCACCAATCAACCACAGTTGCCCTTTGCCGGATGCTTTGAAGAAGGAGGAAAAACCACGGAGTAACAGGTCCAGCCCTTTTACTTTGGTTTTTAAACGGCCACAGAAGCTAAAAACAGGGCCTTCTGTGGAGCCAATGGCTTCGAACTTAAATTGTAAGTCTTCGAGGTTTTGTCCGTTGGGCACCAATACTTTGGCTGCAGTGATCGGCAATTGATGGCTCGATTCCAATTCGCTTTTTCCAATCAGATGAAGCGCCTTGGCATGGTTGACCATACTGCGCTCAAAACAGTTGAAATACAAGGTTTTGCGTAAACTACTTTTGGAAAGAGCAGCGTGGTTGTAGCTGCCGTGCGGGGTAAAGATGAAACGAAGGTTCAAACGCACCAGCCATTTGTGCAAAGCGAAAAAAGCTGGAATGAAACCACCGTGAAGGTGAAAAACTGTGGTAGGGTTCACTTCGTGTAATGCTTTGATCAGTTGGCCATCTACTTTAAAAGGGTTGCGGTGCGCCTGAAAAAAGCGAATTGGGTAGCAGCGTGCTACCGTAGGCGCTTCAGGGCTGGGGGTAATGCCCCAAACAGCCACTTGTTCGCCCAGTTGGTGCTGTGAGCGCGCCAACTCATTCACCACTTTATTTACCCCGTTGGCGCGGTTGGGGTTGGCTTTACCGAGAAGAATGTGAACGATAGGCATGGGAAGTGAGGTGTTGGCCCAATTGGTGACGAAGTGGCCAGCAATAGGCGGTGAGTAATAAAATTTGACTACCGGCCAGCCCCAAAAGCACTCCCGTAGTTCCAAATGCTGTAACGATTGGAGTGGCGAGCATGAAGCCGAGCAGGGCATTCATTACATATCCAATGAAGAGAATTTTGGTCTGTTGCAAAGCGCGCAGGGTGATTCTTAAGGGGGTACCCAGTGCCACCAACACATAAATGGCGCAGTAGCCTCTAAGCAAATTCGCGTATCCTGTGTGCTCGGTTCCAAAAACCAGCGTTAAAATCTGGGGAGCGGCCAGAAAAAGCAACAACAAGAAAGCCCCACATCCCAACCAAAGCATCCGGCTGGCCTTGAGCATAAAATGCATCAAACCGTGGCGGCCGTCACTTTCTAATACCTTGGCCGCAGGGGCCGGAATTTGATTCTCGAACGCCAGAAACAACACGTGGAGCAGTCCCACTAATTGCTGTGCCATGCGCAGGGCACCAAGGGCGGCTGGCCCTAAGACTGTACCGGCTGCAATGAGGAAAAAATTTCCGGAAAACCATTGGAGCAGTGCCGTACCCGCCAACCAACCGGTATACTGTCGTTGGGCCCACATCTCTTCCAATACCACTTTGGGGCTTATCCAATGCAGCGGACCCAGGAGCGTTGGCAAAAGGGGAATACTGTAAGCTAACACCAAAAAGTAGCAGACTTGATAGAGTTGAAAATCGTTTTGTGCGGTGAAGTAACCCAACCCACCAAGCACAATACCGGTAGCCGTTGCATCCAGTAAAAAGGCGCGTTGGGGCCGTTGTTGTGCAAAAGCACGTTTGCGGTAATAATCGTGGAGCAGGTAGGCAATCGCTGTAGCTCCACAAAGAGCCGGAGGAAGGTTTATCCACCACCCAAGAACCGCGCAAAGGATACCGCCAAGAAGCGCCAGTAAAACGGCTTGACCGTCCAGTATTTGTAAGCCCTTTTTCGACTCTGAAACTGGTTGAACTGGCCAAAGGTGTTGCAGAGGAGCCACCACCAAGGCTTGCAAAAAGCTGGAAGCGACCTGCACACCCATCCAAAGCAGCACGTAGCGGCCGTAGCCATCGAGTCCCAGGCTGCGCACCAGGGCAATGCCCAGTAAAAAATTAGTGCCGCTCACCAAGGCCTGATCTCCCAACGAGATCAGTCGTGCGCCCTGCTGGTTCCATATGTTCAGTAGGCGGTTCATCTCAAGTAAGTATTGAGGTAATGGCCCAATTGTCCACGCCAGGTAGCGAAAGGACGGTGAACGCGATAGCTGCTGCTGACGAACCGACCGTTGTAACTGGTGGCGCGGTGTACGCCGTTGAGCACCAGATGAACATTTTCTAATGCATACTCTTCGCAAAGCAGATCGGGCTGCATGGCCACTGAAGAAGGAGTTTTGCCTGCGCGCAACACATACAGAGTAGTGTCGGCCATCCGCATCAAACCAATGGTATCGGGCACCGAAACGGTAGCGGGAGTATCCAGCAAAATGAGATCGAATTCGGAGCGCCATTGTTGCAACCAGCTACCCAAACGGTCTTCGGTCAGCAAGGTGAGGGGCGAACCCTCGGCCAATCCAGCCGGAAGGCGGTGCACGCCATTTTTTATCGAAATGGGCAGCTCAGCTTGTGCCGTTTCCAGCAATACTTGCGCAAGGTTGGGGTAGAGCGCTTTTTCGGTGGATTGGCGCAGGTTACAATCGACCAGCAATACCTTCTTGCCTTCGCGGGTATAGGCCTCGGCCAACCCTTGTGCAATGCTGGTTTTTCCTTCTCCGTTTACCGAAGAGGTGACGGCCACCACCGCTGATTGCTCTACTCTTCCGCGAAAGCGCAGGCTTGCGGCCAATTGCGCAAACTCTTCTTCGGCCTCATTGGCTTGTTTCGAAAGATCGCGAACGATTCCAAGTACCGAGAGCGCACTCAGGCGTTCCAACGATTCCCTGCTTTTAGGAGATTGGCGCAGCGCTTGACGCAAGGCAATGAATCCGATACTTACCAGCAAGGAGAGAAAGACCGATACTCCATAAATAAGCGCCCCTACCGGAGTAACTGGTTTTTCACTGGCCAAGGCCGGCTCTATAATTCGGTGGAAAGACAAATTAGCCGCAGTGGCAATGGAGGCTTCCGAGCGCTTCTCGCTCAAAAATCGGTAGAGGTTTTGCTGCAACTGAAATTCGCGTTCCAGCACAATCAGTTCCTTTTCTTTGGTAGGTAAGTCGTCGAACTCAGTAGAGGCAATGGCAATGGTTTTCTCTATCTCAGAGCGCTGGAAGCGGATATCGCGCAAAGAGTTGGCGATGCCTTCGCGCAGGTAATTGAGAATGTCGGTGATTTTATCGTCCACCACGGTGATGAACTCGTGATCGTTGGTGTAGCGCAGGGAAAGGTCTTTCTTTTCGTCCTCCAGGCGCTTCAGTTTTTTCATCAATTCGGTGAAAAGCAAGTCGCCAAAGGCGTCAAATTGTGGCGCCAACTGACCAATTTCACGGTCTTCCTGGTCCAGGTATTGGTTCAAGCTGTCCAAAGCAGCTTCGCGCATTTCCAGGTTCACCAATTGCAATTTGAGTTGAGCCAATTTGCGCAAGCCAGTTTCCGTTTCCTGGCGGGTGTTGATGATTTTGTTTTGCAACCGGTAGTGCTCCAGAGCGTATTCGGCGTTTTCCAACTTTTTTGCCGTTTCAGCCAGTTGCTTATCGATAAAACCTGTAGTACGGTTGGCCGCATCTGAGCGTACCTGTACATAGTCATTTACATACGTTTCTGCTACAGCATTGACGAAATCTGCGGCTTTTTGAGGCACTGCCTCCCGGATAGAAAGCTGCACGACAGCAATGTCTTTGTCGACAGGCACCACATCCAGTTGGTCTGAGAAGTGGCGCAACAAGCTGGCTTTTGAGTGCACTGTGAAATAATAATCGTCCAGTAAATGGTAGTTTTTGCGAGTAGCCAGAAATGCTTCATTGCGTTGGAGTTGAAAACGGAGTCCGGGCGCTACTAACCACTCGTCAAAGCGCCCTTCCAAGTCCGGCATAGATTGGTTCTCCGCGAGGCGCACCTCGAACTTTTCGTTGGAGATTACTCTGATTTGTAAGGTTTGGCTTTTATCCAGGAAACTAACGCTGCTATCGATCTTGACCAGGAAAGGCGAATCACCGTACAATTCTTGGTCGTGCAATTGTCCTTTGCGGAAATAAGAGATACCAAAAGGCACAAGCTCCAATGCCTGATCCAATACCGCAGCTGACCGCAATACTTCAACCTCCGTTTGAATGTGGTTGCTCTGCGTGAATACATCAAAATCGCGGTACAGGTTGGAGGCTCCGAAGCCAAGGTCGTGATCGTCGAGTTTTAGTTTGGCAGTGCTTTCAAACAAAGGGGTGGTGTAGCGCAAGTAGCGGGTGGAGAAAAACAAGGCCAAAGCCACAGCAGTGATGATGACGGGCAAGCCCTTGATGTAGGGAAGCATTTGTTTTTTGATGCTTTGTGGATCGAGCATGATGGATCAGTTGATCAGTGAAAGAATGATGGCAACGGCCGTTATGGCGCTGGTGAAAGGAATGAGGGTAGGTGCCTTTTTGTCAAACATTTTTCCGCGCCTTGGCGGGATGTAAATCACATCTCCGTTTTTCATCCAGAGGGGAAGTTGACGCAATTGGTCAGAAGCCCTTAGGTCGAGCTCCAGCTCAACGGTTTGGTCTCCGCGCAGGCGCACCAGGCGCACCGAAGACAAATCGGCATAGTCGTTAAAACCGCCAGCCTTGCCCAATACTTCCAGCAAGTGGTGGTGCTCCTTTTCCAGTAAAAAAGTACCCGGGTCGCGCACTTCACCCAACACGGTTACCTCGCGGTTGAGCACTTTGACACTGATGATTGGATCTACGATGAAACGACCGTAAATGGTTTTCAGCGTGTCTTCAGCCTCGCGACAGGTCATACCAGCTACCGCAATTCGGCCAATCTTGGGCAGGGTAATCTGCCCGTTGGGGTCTACCATTACCCACTTGCCGTAAACTTCGTTGGAGTTGTAGATGCCGAACACGGAGCCAATACTCAAATCATCGTGCCCCCAAATGCTGAAGCTCACCTTGTCGTCAGTGGCCAAACGGTAGGCCATGGTCGTATCGCTCCATGCTTGGAGGAGGCTGTCGTTTATCGGGTCGTGCTTTTCCGACTGGTAAAGGCGTTGCGTGCCGCAACTGGCCAGTAGGCAGAGCAGGATAAAACCCAGTGTCAGAGGAAGATAACGGTGGTTGGAAAGCAGCATCAGACAGGAGGTTATAATTGAATCAGTAGGGCGGTGGTAGTGGCAATCAAGGCCGTCATGGTGCCGATCAGCGCCCAGCGCATCAGTTGCATCTTGCGTTGCTGCTCTTGTGCCATGGCCCAGAAGTGCTGCACCTTTTGCAAGTTGCTTTTCAAGCGAATAATGGTTCGGTCGTCCTTGGTGAGGTAGTCAAAAGCGCCAAAACGCAAGGTGTTGACCGCCACCTCTAAGTCCTCTTGTCCGGAAAGGACAATCACTTGAATGTCCGGATCGAATGCCTTGATCTGCTTAAGAATTTCAATGCCGCTCATGCTGCCCAATTGGTGGTCGAGTACCACCACAGCCGGCATTCGGTACAGGTTTTCCATGCAAGTTTCTCCGGTAGAAAAAGCCTCTATAACGAAAGGTTCTTCAGCCAATGCCTCGGAGAGGTAGTTGCGGTAGAAAGAGTTGTCTTCTACAATAAATAAGCTTGGCATTTCGGTCGGTCTCATGAGAATCAGGTATTTGATTCCCTATATGCCTATACCGTTCCAAACTGGATTTGGAGTATAAGTGTCTGTAAAGCAGTATTTTGTGATTTAATTGGAATGGTGGAATTTCCAATTTATGGAAACCGATTTGGTTTCTGGAAGAGGAGATCAAGCCAAATAGGCTTCCCGAAGGGAGGCAATAACCCGATGAACCGATTTTTGGAAACGAGAAAAATGCAGTTGTGTCTCCTCCGGCTCATAGTCTGTGCAATTTTCCAATTGGCGCACCACCTCCGACATGCCTTCAATGCGCATCGTGTCGATACTTGGTTTTAGGCTGTGTGCGGCTTGTTGTACTTGCTGCCAGTTTTCGTCGGCGATTCCCTTGGCAATAAGGTCGAGATCGGCCGGCGTATCTTCCACAAAAATGCGGATCATGCGCAGTAAAAAAGTTTCGTTGCCACCGGCCATCTTTTTCAATTGCTCCACCGAATAGTTCACCGGACCATCAGATACGGGGAGTGGTTTATTTTCAGCTTTAGTTGGTAGCTCGGGTATGGTTTCTTCACTGGCAGGAGACATCAATACAGAAGCAATGGCTGCATGAAGGTCTTCAGGATCAAAGGGTTTGGTGAGGTAGCCGTTCATGCCTGCCTCCAGGCAACGCTCCTGATCGCCCTTCATAGCATTGGCGCTGAGGCCGACAATGGGAATGTCCAGTTTCAATTCTTTGCGGATGATTTCGGTGGCTTCTAATCCGCCCATTACAGGCATTTGCAGGTCCATCAACACCAAATCATACTGCGTTTTAGAAAGCTGTTGCAGGGCCATTTCACCGTTTTCTACTGCATCTGAACTGATGCCCAGCCCTTCGAGGGTGCCAGTAGCCACCACCTGATTCATGTGGTTGTCTTCTACCAATAGCACATGTTTTCCTTTCACATCCATGGTGATTTTAGCTTTTTGAGCTCCGGGCAAATCAACAGCTTTGCCAATTTTCAAACCAATTTCAAAAGCAAAGGTGCTACCAAGGCCCTCCTCACTGGTCACGGCCAGCTCGCCACCCATCAATCGTATGAGTTTTCGACTAATGGCCAGGCCCAAACCCGTACCCCCGGATCGGCGGGTAGTACCGGGGTCTGCCTGGGTGAAACTGTCGAAGATCTTTTCCAATTTGTCCGGTGGAATTCCGATACCGGTATCCTTTACTTCAAACCGAACGTGGCTGTAAGAAGCATTTGATTCCAGCACCCGGCAGGCCACTTGAATATTTCCTTTTTCGGTAAACTTCAAACTGTTGCTAATCAGATTGAGCATTACTTGTTTTAACCGTAGTGGATCACCTATAAAAACCGTTTCAGGTAACGTATCGGTATCCAAAATCAGTGAAAGGCCTTTTTCTTCTGCTCGGTAACCCAAACCATCTTCCAACTCTTTGAGCAGTTGGTTCAATTGAAAGCCGATGTTCTCTACTTCCATTTTGTCGGCCTCAATCTTGCTAAAATCCAAAATCTCGTTGATGATGTGCAACAAGTGATTGGCTGAATCCTGAATGGCCCCCATGCGGTTGAGCTGGTGCTGGCTGAGTTCAGTTGCTTTCAGCAAACGCGACAAGCCGATAATAGCATTGAGCGGAGTGCGAATTTCGTGGCTCATGTTGGCCAGAAACATTTCTTTGGTGCGCACCGATTCTTCGGCCCGCTGGCGGGCCTCAATCAACTCTAATTGAGTTCTTTTTCGTGCAGAAATGTCGTTAATGAAAGCACTGAAAATCGTTTTTCCGTTGATATGCAAAGGCGAAATGCTAATTTCTACTGGAAATTCGTCCCCGCTTTTGCGCAATGCGGTCAATTCAATACGCTGGTTCAACACCGGACCAAAACCTGTCTTGATGTACCGTTTCATGCCATCGCTGTGCCCATTCCGGTGCTGGTGTGGAATAATAGTAGTGGTAAGCGATTGTCCTATGGCCTCCTCAGCCGACCATTGAAAGATCTTTTCTGCCTGTGCATTCCAATGGGTGATGATGCCATTGTCGTCAATGGTAACCACCGCATCCAAGGAGGTATTGATCACCTGTCGGGTAAACGCTTCGCTCTCCTGCAATGCCAATTCTACCTCTCTACGCGTGGTGATGTCTCGGGCAACCGCTGAAAAACCCGCTACTTTCTGGTCTTTCAAGTGCAATTGCACCCTTTGTCCCAACCAAAGTAGTTTTCCTGTTTTTGTTTTGATGCGAAACTCGAAATAGGAACTGGGCTTGCGCTGGCTAAATTGTTCGTAATAATACTCTTGGGTCTCCTCAAAGTCTTCCACTGCGAGCAAGTCTACAAAGTTCATTTCCAGCAATTCTTCTTCCGAAAAACCAGTGAGCTTTACTGCGATGGGGTTGACATAGGTGAAGTTGCCTTTAAAATCAGCGTTGTAAATAATATCGCCGGCGTCTTCTACCAACGCGCGATAGCGGTTCTCACTTTCCTGCAAGGCGGCTTCGGCATTGCGCCTTTCGGTAATGTCGAGTGCGTACAGGTTAAAATAGCCCGACTCCTGAAAGTAGGTGGCGGAGAAAAGAAAGCAACGGTCGCCTACAAATAATAAGCGCTCTTTTTGATGCGCTTCCGACAAGAGCACTAATACATCGTGTGGCAGAGTCTGATCAATTTTTACCTGCCAGTGGTCCAACAAAAGTTTACTCTTCTGGTTGGCGTAGAGCAATCGTCCCTCCGGCGAAACCCGCAAAACGGGGGAGGGGTTCTCATCCGGAAAACGTGCCAGGCTCAGAATCTCAGCTTCTGTTTCCTTCTGGCGGGTGATGTCGCTCACCAGCCCAATCGTGCCGATAGGTGTTCCATTGTGGTCTACGTGAGGAGAAGCCGTTATTCGGCTGTGCCAGGGCGTACCGTCCTTTCGATATTGCACCACCTCATAGGTAGCTCTTTGTCCCAGCAGTCGATTTTCTAAGTGTTCCTTGAATTTTGGCCATTCTGACCGCGGTAAAAAAAGCTCGTAGGCCCGACGGCCGCTCATCTCGTCAATGCTGTAGCCACAGAGTTCAGACATTTGCTGATTGGCGAATAGGATTTCATCTGCTTTACCGGTAATGATCAAGCCTTCATTCAGATTCTCTACCAAGGACCGGTATTGCCGGTCGCGTTCGCGCAACAACTGCTGCGCTACCAACTTTTCTTCTGCATCGGTAATGGAACGCTCGTGATACAAACAGGCCGAAAGCGAAGTGGCAAATTTGCCCATTACCGACTGCAATTTGTTGAGGTCGAGTTGGGTAAAGCCTTCTTTGTTGGCAGTAGTCAGTTTTAGAAAGCCAACGGCCGGCAGGTAAAATACAATCAGTAAGCTTTCTTTCCCTTTCTTCTCGGTTCGGTAGTCTTCGTATTCGGGTAGCTGAGAGCTAATGATCCACGAAGATTCGTTGGCCAATTTTTTACTCAGGGGATGCCCCGAACCAATCTCCCGTAAACCTGCTTGCCGCTCGGGGCTGGCAAAGGCCATGTGGTAGCCACCGGTAGGGCGGCTTTTGCCGATGCTCAATTCATTGTGTAGCCAAACCGCACCATAATCGAGGTTGAGGCGGGCAAGTAATAAATGAACAAATTGGGTACAGTTCTCCCGCAAGTCAAGCGATTGACCTATACCCAACGCCAATTCATACAGCAGGGAAATGTCTTTTAATATCTCAAGGTGCTGCTCCGTTTTTTTCATAGAGAAGTCCCATCACAATCGTTTTGTTGAAGAATTCGAGGAGCCCATGACCGTTGGAAGAAATCTCTCCCAGAGTCAGGGCTCCTTCATTCATTAATGGGGGGGTGGTTTGGGGCAGGTTTTGCTGCACAGCAGCGAGCTCTTTATGGAAATCGTCTTCCAGGAACAATACCCTGGAAATACAATCGAATATCAAACAATCTTTTACCGTACCGGCATTTTCCGACTGGCAATCGCGGGCGGCCTGAGCGGCCGCTGCTATGAGCGATTCCGGTTTTCCTTCCAGTACATTTATAATGGTGTTTTCGGGTACTTCACCCACACAAATCAATTCACCTTTGTCGTTCACCGCAATAGGATCACGTACTACCGCCTCTGCATTCACCTTGGTCATTCCAAAGGGAAAACCTTTGGAAGTATCGAAAAAAGCCTCTTCTCTCAGGGCTTCACCCGTGTGTTGCTCTACCACTTCGCGGTAAATATCAAAGGCTTTGTTCCAGTTGAGTTCGCGAATTACGTTGGCCTCAGTAGAAGTAGCTACGAGCGGTCCGTAGATGTCTTTCCATCCGTGACGAACGCCCAATTCCGCGTGGCAATCTAAATAGGTGATAATAGCCGCATCTTTCAAAATGCCTTGCGCAGTAATCAAACACGGAGCTTGCTCAAGGCTAATGGAACCAGCTCCACCGCCCAAATATTTGACCGTACGGCCTAATTGATCAAAAACCTGACTGAGAAAATGGCTGATGTTTGAAGTTAACCCATCGACCAATACCAATGCGGTTCCTTCTTCATCTTGGCCCTCTTCGGTATATGGAGGCAATTGAAATGTAGGTTGGGAAGAGATTTTTTCCAAAATTTGGATTGGTCCCTTACAGCTAAACTGCTTTAAAACGAGTCCTTCGTCATAAGCGCCTAAGCCGCTAACCACTTGGGGAAACAAGCCACCAAAGAAAGAAATTTGCAATTCAAGAAATAATTGACGCAGCCTGTCTGCGTGCTGGTGGTCTTTTTCGGCAAGAAACAACACCCAAACATCGTTTGATGCGGCAGGTTGTTCCTCGATTTGCTTTCGAATCGCTTGTATGTCGATTTGTGCGTGATACATGTGAGCAGCGTGAGTTTGAGTGGCCAGAGTTTCAAATTTTATACCTAAGGAATAAACTCTGCTCAACTGACTCTCAAGGCTGATTATTGGCGGATGGTGCTGCAAATTTTGTACTATTAATGGAAAATATTCCAAAAAATGGAAGAATGTTGGTAGCTACCAAAAGGTTGAACTCAATCCAATTCTCCCTCCTTCAGCATTTGGTAAATTTTAGATTTTCCAATCCCCAACTTCTGACTCACCGTCATCACGTTTTCTTCATACTTCTTGAGAAAGTGTTTGATAATTTTTCGATTGTATTCCTTGAGCGTGGTTTCTTCCAGCAGAAAGTCGGAAAGAGAGTTGTTGGACCGAAAAGAAATGGCATCTCCATCGATTTCATCACTATCAGCCATGGCTACCGCCAGCTCGGTCACCGCTTTGAGTTCGCGCACGTTGCCCGGCCATGCATATTTCAACAGTTTGTTGCGTGCTTCTTTAGACAGGGAGAGCTTTTCCAAACGGTTTTCTTTGCAAAAGGCATCCACAAAGTGCTTGGCCAACAAAAGAATATCGTTCCCCCGTTCGCGCAAGGGTGGTAATTCAATTGGCAAACCCAGCAATCGATAATACAAGTCTTCTCGAAAATTGCCCTTTTTCACCTCTTCAGAAAGATCGCGGTGGGTAGCGACAATTACCCGGGCATTTACCTTTACTGCCTGGCTACCCCCAATGCGAACCACCTCGCGTTCTTGCAGTACCCTCAAAAGCTTGGCCTGTACGTTGATGTCCATTTCACCGATCTCATCCAAAAAGATGGTACCCCCGGCAGCTTGCTCGAATTTGCCTACCCGACGAGATACGGCTCCGGTAAATGCTCCTTTTTCGTGCCCGAAAAGCTCACTTTCGATCAGCTCTTTAGGAATAGCAGCTACATTCACCGCCACAAAAGGCTTTTTGGCGGTAGCCGAATTGTAATGAATGGCCTTGGCTACCAATTCTTTTCCTGTTCCTGTTTCACCGTGAATGGTGGCCGTAATGTTGAGTCGAGCCGCCTTTTCCATGATTTTAAATACCCTTTTGATGGCCGGGCTGTTGCCTTTAATGCTGCTATCAAAATCGTATTTTGCGGCTACCTCTTCGCGTAAGGTTTCCAACTCATCCTGCAAATCTTTGCGTTCCCGAATCTTCAATATGGTATTCCATACCTTTTCAGTAGTGTCGTCATCTTTTACAATGTAGTCATACACACCTTCTTTTAGCAGGTTAACCACCGTTGAAATGTCCTCCTGTCCAGAAATGATGACCACCGGAATCCGTGAATTGATGGCCTTAATTTGTTTAAAAACCTTATCACCGGTTCCATCGGGCAAACTAAAGTCCAGTGTGATCACATCGGGTTTTTCGTGCAATTGGTCCAGGCATTCCCGGGCACTTTCAAATCGTTTCACCACATAGTCGGGGTTGAGGCTAAGGTGGTGTTCCAGCATTTCGCCGTACCAGCGGTTGTCTTCTACTATGAAAATTTTGTAGCCTTCACTCGTTTGGGCCATAGCATTTTTTTATTGGCGACCAGTGGTTGTGTGAAACAAGCACCAATCCGATTGATTCCTTGGTAAAAGGATTGAATGGGTTGAATAAGTAGAGAGGGGGGAAAGCTAATGTATACAATTTTCCATAATTCAGAAATTAAATCTCTTTGGTCCGAAAAATGGAATGTTTCCACCTGGGCGTCTCCTTATTATATATTTGATTAACAGTGGATTATGGTTGTGGCAACTACTTCTGATCGGATTTAGAACTGATTGCAACAGTCTTTTTTACCGATTTATACCATAAATGTTACCACATTAAGGGTATGCCATGGTGCATTGCCGCCTTTTACCCTTGAGAAATTGAATTACAATCGGCTGCTTGGGTCCAGGTAACTCAATTGGTTGGGAAATCAATTACGGGAGCTCCAATCAAATGAAAAAAATCAGCCTACTTGAAGAACGCTGCCTAAATGGAAAGATAAAGGCAGGCGCTACTTGGTCCTGAAACGAGGGCAGTGAGTTCGAAATCGTAAGATGGAATCGTTCTGGTAAGACCAGCATCAATAGCGATGGATGGCTCCATTAAAAATCGTAAACTGGATCGAGTTCCAATGGAAAGGTATTTTCCGGTAAAAACGCGAAACTCAAGAGGATTCCCGGAGGCATAGTTATCAACATTGTTAATAACTCCTGTTCATATTGTGTGAATAAGCTTAAGCTAAAAAACTTGTATTCAGAAGATTATGGTAGTAATATTGATCAACAAGCAAGGGATAAAAGGCAAGCTTGCCACTAAGAAAGATGCCAGTGGCAACTTTCGGTAAGCGTCACAGTTTCCCGAGCGTTCTTTGAACAATTGGTAGGCTAATTTGCCTGAATGATGATGGGAGACTGAAGGTTGGGATAAAACCTGATCCGAAGTAATCTTACCTCGTCAAGCTTTTGTTTTCGAACAAGAACTGAGGATCAGAAAGCAGGTAATGAAGTTCAGTAACACTACCCCTTATCCCGCCCTGGATGCGGGCTTCTCGAAGCAAATTCGGGGCGTAGCTCTAAACCAGCAAGGAGTTCGATTGTACCTTCGGGTAAAGTTGAATCTTCTGGATGAGGAAAAGTCGACTTCGGTCGCGCAGGTGCCAATGGATTTGCCACAATAACACCAGCTTGTTGCTTTGCCGCACCACGGTGCACAAAGTCAAATGGGGATACTCGATAGGGTGTCCCCATTTTTTTTACCCATTTGCTATCTTTAGGAGCGTTCCCCAATTGCCCCACTGTGCACATGCTTCGGTACCGATGGTTTTTGTTTGCTTCCCTTGCCGTGTTGCTGTTGGTTTTAGTAGGGCTCAATTGGCCCCGTGAAGGAAGCAGCTACCTTACCCAATTGAAGAGCCGGGTAGAGTACAACAACTTCAAAGGGCCGCCTCTATCCAACAAATACAGCCAAATGGAATCGCTCAAGGTAGTATATGACCTTAGGCGTAAAAAGTTGTATTTCATCAATTCTACCCGCTACAAATACCATTATTTCTTTTGTCAGATGGTGTTGGGCAACCGGCAAGACAACCACGAGTTCAACCAACGGAACTACACCGATACCACCCACCGTCAATACCTGTTGGGCAATCTCAACTATTTCCGACCGCTACAGCAATACCTCCTCGAGTTTTCAGTGGCCGACAACATTTCAGCCCATCAGGTAGCGGACCTACATGCCGCTTTGATAAAACATTCTTTTTTGAACCCAACGGAATTGGCGGTGCTGTTACACACCGAAAACCTTCGCAAACGCTTTGAAAGCTCAGGGATCCAACTGCCCCACTTCACCCCACAAGAAATCTATGTTGGCCAGCAGTATCAGGCGGTACAAAAAGGCGAATGTTATGGCTATCTCCGAAAAATAGCGCCCGAGGAAGCCGGAACTGTCAAAGTGCAAAAGCGCGACATTGTTTGGCTCAACGGTCCGGCAGATGCGCTTTCACCAGCTGCTGGTGTCATCTCTTCCGAATTTCAAACACCCCTTAGCCACCTGACCCTACTTTGTAAAAACCGGCAAACGCCCATGCTCGTTCATCGCGATTCAGGCCATGATTCTTTACTGCAGGCATTGGAGGGTAAGTTGATCTATATGAAGGTGTTGCAGGATACTTTTGTGGTGCGGGAGGCCACCGTGGAGAAGGCCAGTAAATTCTGGGAAAAACACCAAGTCTCTACTGTGAAACTCAAGGCCGACCTGCGTGTCACCACCTTGGTGGATTTGGAAAATATCAACCACAAATCGGTGAAGTGGGTAGGAGGAAAAGCAGCCAATTTCGGTGAGTTACAGCACATTCAAGTAAAAGACGGTCCAGCCATCCGTTTGCCGGAAGGCGCTTTTGCCATTCCTTTTTATTTCTATCAGCAACATTTGCAACAACACGGTCTCGATTTGGTCCTCGATTCAATCCTACTTCGGTATGCGCAAAATCAAGACCGAATTCAATTGGAAAAAGAACTCCGGGGTGTTCGCAATGCTATCCGTTCAGCGGCATTGGACAGTACTTTTTTGGAAATGGTAGAAAATCGCATCCGCGAAAATGGATGGTTGCGCATGCGTTTTCGTTCCTCCACCAACGCCGAAGACATTGCCGGATTCAATGGTGCCGGATTGTACCGCTCCAAAACCGGCATTCCCGGAGATGCCAAAAAAAGTGTAGAGGTGGCCATCAAAAGAGTTTGGGCCAGTTTGTGGCGCACCAATGCGTTTTTGGAGCGGGAATACTTTCAAATGGATCAAAGAACTGCCAAGATGGGCATTTTGGTGCACCGGTCTTTTCCCGATGAAACCGCTAACGGGGTGGCCATCACCAAAAATCTTTACCGGGACAATTTTTATGGCTTTGTGATCAATGTACAGGCCGGAGAATCAAGTGTTGTTGCTCCTGATTCTGGCATTACCTGCGATCAGATCATTTGCTATTCAGACAATGAGGTGGCTTTTTTCAACCGCAAACAGATTGTTGAATACATCACCCGCTCCAACTTGCAGGAGCAACCGGTGCTCACGGCAGCTGAAGTGGTTGTACTCACACGACAACTGGCGGCCATCAAATCCCACTTCTACAACCGGGTATTCATCAAAAAAGGCACTTACGAAAACTTTGGGATGGACGTAGAGTTCAAAGTGTATGGTCCCGATCGAAAGATTTACATCAAGCAAGCTCGCTTGTTTGTTCAGTAAGAATCTGAACATATGTTATCGTTTTTAAGCTGTGGCCTGAGCCATCTTTGTAGCAAACTGTTGCATGTCTGTCTTTATCGAGATTTTAAGGGAGCGCAATTCGGTCCTGTTCTGGTTCAGCCTCCTCAACCTATTGACCAGCTTGGTATTATTGGTCCTGGCCGGGTTAAAGCCCTTTGAATTTGGAGGCACCAACGCTTGGTTCAAACCGCTAAAATTCGCCCTTTCCACTACTATATTATGTGGTTCACTGGCATGGTACAGTGGATATTTGCAAGCCGGCAAAGGGTTGGCGATTGCCACCTGGGTTATTGTCATCACTTTAGGCTTTGAAGTAGTTTACATCACCCTGCAAGCTGCGAAAGGACAAGCCTCACATTTCAACCTCACTACTCCGTTCAATGCTTTTATGTTTTCGCTTATGGGGGCGGCTGCTACAGCGGCCACTTTGGCGGTGGCCTACTTGGGATGGCAATTGATGCAGCAACCTGCGGCAATTCTACCCGATCACTACACCTGGGCATTGCGCATCGGTTTTGTGTTGTTTGTTGTTTTTTCCTTTCAGGGATTTTTGATGGGCAGCCGTTTAGCACATGGTGTAGGAGGCGCAGACGGAGGTGCTGGTCTGTATTTTTTAAACTGGAGCCTCAGTCATGGCGATTTGCGCATTGCCCATTTCATTGGAATGCATGCCTTACAAATCCTCCCTTTACTGGCGTGGTTTGTCTTCAAAAACTTAAAATTGACTTTGGCTGCGGGCGTGCTCTATGGACTGTTAGCCGTGTTTGTGTTGTTTCAAGCACTCCGGGGAAACTCTTTGGTAAACTTTTGAAAGCGGAGCGAACCTAAGCGATGTAGTGGTTGCTTATTGACGTTTCAGCAATGTAATGGCTTCACTGTTGTGCAACACTTCCCATTCCGATGATTTCATCAAGGCACCAGTGAGTGCAGTAAATTGCTCCGGTTCCATGGGGTAAGGGTTTTCAACGGATGAAAACACCAGGTATTCCGCTTCTTGAATGGTAGGAAATTGATAGACAGTATCCCGCCAGGCGAGGTGAGGCAGGAAGGGAGACTGCACACTGACAACTGCTTCAGGAGGAATGTTTTTTAGTTGTTCTCTAACTGCTTCAATATCGTAATTGCGTTGGTAATGCCGGGCCTGATAAAAGCGAATGCGCGATTTATCGGTATGCATCACCGTTTGGTCCATGGTGCGAAAGGTGGCAATGGCAGCCAAGAGCACCAAACTTGGGGCCAGCCACTTTTGCCATTTTAGCGAGGGTAGGGCCTTTACAACTGAAAATAGACCGATGGTTAGCACCGGGGCATATTCAATGCTGTATTGCCCGGTAATGCCCCACATGTGGTAGTTGTCGTGAAACAACTTTTGAAAATAGATGGGCACCAGCATGAGCAAAAATTGTGGCTTCCTGATCAACAAAGGCAAACCCGAAACCAACAGCAACAAATGCAGTTCCAGTTTCACAAAGTCTCCGTCTACCGCTCCGGTGTGGTTGGTAAACAAGGTGGTAAAAGCTTCGATGGGATGGGTGGTCAAATACACAATTGCCTCAGAAAACCCATCGCCCAAGGTACTGTATTTGAAGTGTGGATAATGACCACTGCTGGCGAAAGCAGGCATGATCAAACCCACTACAGCTACAAAGAAAAGTCCGGAGGCCAGAGCGCTCAACAAGCCGAAATTTCGAAGTGGGGCCTGCTTTCGGTGGAGCCATGCAAACCCCAAACCGAGAAAAGCGGCCCAAAGGGCCATGTTTTCTTTGGCGACTAATATCAGCAGCAGCAGTCCTGCGGCTTTCCACCACCGGCCTTTTTCGGCGTATAGAAATAGCCATGGAACCAAACAGGCAGCTACAACATTGCTGTGATAGTCGTAGGCCAGGGCAGAAAAAACACCGAAAAACAACCAGAAAAATGCTGCGGCATAAACCGGGAGAAAGCGCTGTTGGTCCTGGTTTCTGAAATATTGAAACACTCCCCAGCCGCCCAGGAGCAATCCTAAAATTTGAGCGATCAAGAGGGTGTAGCTACCGAAAATCCAGGCCAGGGGAGACAAGGCAGGCAAATAAAGGTCGAAATGATCAGCAAGCAGGTTTTCCCGTTCCGTTTTTAAAATACCGCTGTCGTTCCATTGAAAATGGGCATAATCGTAAAGGGCATGGTGGTAGGCCCCCAAGTCGAGCGCATAAGTGCGAAACTGGTAATGATTCACCAGGGAGGTGAGGCCATAGATTAGCCCGAAAAGCAACATGAGCACCCGGAAATAGCGAAGCGGAGCAGAGCTATTCATAATCACGGCATGAAGCTACAAAGAAAGTAGGTGAGAAGAACCGTGTGGAAGGAGGCGGGGAATTACAAAGAAGAGCGGAACACCCGTTGTTCCAGGTTGTTTTGCAAGGCGACCATCTTAATGGCCGTCACGGCTGCCTCATCGCCTTTGTTACCGTGCCTGCCGCCAGATCGATCTTTGGCTTGTTGCAGGTTGTCGTCGGTGAGTACCCCGAATACCACCGGAAGGTGATAAGCTAAGCCAACATCTTTGATGCCCTGCGATACTGCCTGACAAACAAAATCAAAATGGCTGGTTTCTCCGCGAATGACCGAGCCCAGGCAAATCACAGCATCCACATTGCTGGATTCCAACACCAGTTGGGCACCGAAAGGCAATTCGTAGCTTCCTGGAACATGGTGAACCAAAATATCGTCGGGAGCTGCACCATGACGTTGCAAGGTGGCAATGGCGCCTTCAGCTAAAGCGGAAGTAATGGCGTGGTTCCATTCAGAAACCACAACACCGAAACGCATACCGGTAGCCTCCGGCACAGATTCGTAATCGTAGTCGGAAAGGTTTTGGTTTGCGGTAGCCATGTGCTATGGGAGCTTAGGAGGCAGAAACCCGGGCGATATTCCGGTCGATTTCCTGTGCTTCGCTCGATTGAGGATAGTCGTACTTAATACGCTCGTAAGCCTTCAGAGCATCTTCCTGACGGTTTAGCTCAGTAAATACATCACCCGCTTTTTTCAAGAAGCGTGGTGCAGTGAGTTCGTTTTTAGATTGCCCGGCAGCTTTGAGGTAGTATTCTACCGCTTTTTCGGGCTGTCCCAATTGGTAGTGGGCGTCTCCCATCAATCCGATGGCAGTTGGCCCCACCATGTTGTCGCCACCGCTGAAAGCACCAAGGTAGTCGAGAGCCGCTTCGTATTGTCCGGACTTCATGTAAATCACTCCTACATAGTAGTTGGAAAGGTTGGCTGCTTTGGTGCCACTGTAGTTGTCGATAATATCGAAGAAACCAGGATATTGCCCATCACCTTGCAAGGCGAGGTCCAGCGAATCCATGAAGAAATATTCTTCGGCTTTCCAAATGGCTTGTCCGGCATCTTCCTCCCTGGGATCGGCATAAAACACCGTGTAAAGCATGTAAATGGCGACAATGCCCAAAACAGCACCCAGAACGATGGAGAGCTTCTTTTGATTCTCAATCAAAAACGACTCGGTTTTCGATACTACTTCTTCTACGTCGATCGAGTCTTCTTTTTCCTTTGCCATTGGAGTAGGTTGTGGAGTACGTTGATTTTAAGCCTGCAAATATAACGGTTTTTTCCTTCAAGATGCCGCTGAAGCAAAGAGCGGAAAAATCGGCTACTTTTGCAAGACACATGACGGCAAAAAAACTGCACCTGCAACAGCTCACCTTAGTTAACTTTAAAAACTATGTGGAGGCCGAGCTTTCTTTTTCTCCGCAGGTCAATTGCTTTGTAGGCAACAACGGTGAAGGCAAAACCAACCTGTTGGATGCCATTTACTATCTCTCGTTTTGCAAAAGCTATTTCAACCCGATCGATAGCCAAAACATTCGGCACAACGAAGCTTTTCTGCTGATTCAAGGCAATTTTGAGAAAGGCGAGCAGCACGAAAAAATTCATTGCGGCATCAAAAGAGGGCAGAAAAAGCAGTTTCGGAGAAACAAAAAAGAGTATACCCGGTTGGCCGATCACATCGGTTTACTGCCTTTGGTGATGGTTTCACCGGCCGACATCAACCTGGTGTATGAAGGCAGTGAAGTTCGACGGAAATTTATCGACGGGGTGGTTTCTCAGTTCAACAAAGCCTACCTCGACGACCTGTTACAATACATCCGGGTACTGAGCCATCGCAATGCATTGCTGAAACAATTTGCGCAACAGCGCATGTTCGATGCCACCAGCCTCGAATTGTGGGACATGCAGTTGGATGAATTTGGCAGCCGCATCTACCAGCACCGCAAAGCCTTTCTCAACGATTTTATCCCCCTTTTCAGGGAACACTACACCAAACTGTCGGAAGGACGCGAAGTGCCCGATTTGGAGTACCAAAGTAAACTTGCCGGTGCTTCTTTGTTAGAATTGTTGGAACAAGCGCGCGAAAAAGACCGTGTGGTGCAATACACCACGGTTGGCATCCACAAAGACGACCTCGTTTTTCGACTGGGGGATTACCCCATCAAAAAATTCGGTTCTCAGGGGCAGCAAAAGTCTTATTTGATTGCGCTTAAACTGGCCCAATACGATTATATCCGGCAGCAAAAAGAAACCACCCCGTTATTGTTGCTCGACGATATTTTTGATAAGCTGGATGCCCATCGGGTAAAAGCACTCATGAACCGGGTGAGCTCCGGAAGCTTTGGCCAGATTTTTATTACCGACACCGACCGGGAACGCCTCGATCGGCTTTTTGCTGATATTGATATTGATTGCCGCATTTTCAATATTGTTGAAGGCCAGGCGCAACACCAAACTGCTGAGAACCATGGAGCGTAATTCCAACCAGGAGAGCCTCGGTGAGGTCATTCGCAAGCTTATTGATTCCTACGGCTTGCAAAACAAGCTCTCTGAAGTACAATTGGTGAAAGCCTGGGAAGAGGTGGTAGGCGCTTCGATTGCCCGGCATACCACAGAGATCTACGTGAAAAATGGCACCCTGTTTTTGCGCCTTGACTCCTCCGTATTGCGTGAAGAGTTGAGCTACGGCAAAGACCGTATTTTAGAATTGGTCAACGGCTTTGCCGGAAGAACCTGGGTAACGGAGGTGGTCATTCGCTGATCCATTGTTTGAGAGATCGCTTAATATGGATTTTTCTTAGTCCATACCAACAAATTTTCAATTGACTGACCGGCTATTTGTAGAGCGGTCAAAGCTATTACCTTTGCTGGCACCCATCCATTGGCATGGAAGCCGCTCAACTGCTACAACAATTACGCTTAGGAGACGAAAAAGCGTTTGAAACGATTTTTCGACAGCATTATCCCATGCTTTGCCGTTTTGCAGGTCGCTTTTTGAACGATGCAGAAAGTGCGGAAGAGGCCGTACAAGAGGTGATGGTGAAGGTGTGGGAAAAACGCGAACAACTCGAAATCGCTACCAGCCTAAAGTCGTATCTGTTTGGCGCAGTGCACAAGCATTGCCTCAATTGGATCAAACACGATCAGGTAAAAGCCCGCTACCGGCAAGAAACCCTGGCTACCGCTCCCTTGGCTGAAGCACCAGATGGATTCGCCTCCGAATTGGAGCAACAAATTTCTCGGGCCATTCAAAAACTTCCGGAGGAACGCAGAAAAGTGTTTTTGCTGAGTCGGGAAGAAGGTCTGAAATACCGGGAAATCGCCGATAAACTGGGCATTAGTATCAAAACTGTAGAAAATCAAATGGGTAAAGCTTTGCGCTTCCTTCGGGAAGAACTGCAAGATTACCTGGTGTGGGTAGGCGTTGGTCTTTACCTGCTTTTAAAAAATTTAGGATAGGAATAGGGGAAAGCCCCAACTGAATTGTCATCATAGAAGTGAACGCCGAGCAACAACCCATCGATTACGCCTTGTTGGCAAGCTACCTGGCTGGTGAAGCTACTGCCGAACAGCAGCAGGAAGTAGAGGCCTGGCGCGATGCTGATCCCGCTAATGCTGAGGAACTGGAAAAGCTCGGTAGGCTCTGGTGGGAAGCAGGTACTGCTGCTGTTGAAGCCACCGTAGATGTGGATGCAGCATGGCAAAAGGTGCAGGCAAGAACCATAGGTGAGCCCATGGCCAAAGTGATTCCTCTTTGGCGAAAGCCAGCGGTATGGAGCGTTGCAGCCAGTCTGTTGCTTCTATTGATGGCTTGGTGGGCGTGGCCAGAAACCGCCAACGAGGTGTTGGTGGCTCAAAACCAAGCGGTGAATACCACCTTGGATGATGGCTCTGCCGTTTCGCTAAACGTGGGATCGAAGTTGGAAATCACTGAAATGAACGAGGGTTTGCGGCAGGTGAAACTCGAAGGAGAAGCCTATTTTGAGGTAGCTCCCGACCAGGCGCGGCCTTTTGTGATCGATGCGGGTCCAATGGAGGTAAAAGTGCTCGGCACCTCTTTCGAGGTAGAGGCCTTTCCAGCAAGCGACAGCTTGTTTGTTGCTGTCGTCTCCGGGCGTGTTCAAGTGGATGCTTATGGCCAACAAGTGGTGCTGAGTGCCGGACAGCGGGCACAATTGAGCCGCACTACCGAAAAACTGCTGCAAAGCAATACCACCGATACCAATACCCTCTTTTGGAAAACCGGCACCCTGGTCTTTTCCCGCACCGAACTGGCTCAGGTGGTGAAGGTGCTCAACAAATGCTACAAAGTAGACATTCAGCTGGCCAACCCAACGCTGAAAACCTGCTCGGTCACCAGCACCTTTAGCCACAAAACCATTGATGAAGTACTCGAAGTGTTGACTGCTCTGTTCGATTTAGAAGTAGCACAACAACAAAATCAGTATATCCTTACCGGTGATGGGTGTTAACCGTAGCTACATCCTTTCTTTTAGAGCCGTTTGTCTCAGCCTCCTCTTATTTTTTGGCATAGCTGCTAAAGCGCAAAACCGCTTTGCCGAACGCCCCATTTCACTGCAATTAAAGCAAGTAACACTGGAAGAAGCCCTTTTTGAAGTAGGGCAGGCCGGCGGCTTTGAATTGGCCTACAACCCCAGTCGTTTTCCCGTAGATAGTTTGCTCAACCTAACGGTAGAACGCATAGCGGCCGGCAAAGTGGTGCGGCAGCTGCTGGGCAACAACATCAGCATGGTGCAGAGCGGCCAGCACCTGGTCATTCGTTTGAAAAAACCATCAGGATCCGGGCGTTTGCCCAAAAATCGCTACGTCATCAAAGGAGTAATTGTCAACCAGCAAACGGGCAAGGTGGTGAGCAACGCCACCGTGTACGATGTAGATCGGCTCTATTCTGCACTCACCGATGCTCAGGGCTATTATGAGTTAGAGGTAAATTCCCGAGCTCCGGTATTGGGTTTAACGGTGACTAAAAATGCCTTTTTAGATACGCTAATCCTCATAGAGCCACAGCCCAATTTAAAATTGGACGTTCAATTACGGCCCAAAGAACCACTGCCTGACAAGATGCCGATGAAGGCCGTAGCCCCAGATGCTTTCCCCGCAACCCGGGTAGATGAACTGGCCTTAGTACGTCTTTGGACCACAGACGAGGTACGCCTACAAGCGCAAAACCGCAGTTATTTAGAACCTCGTTTGGGACAAATATCAGTCCTCCCGGGGGTAGGATCAAACCGGTTGATGAGTGGAGCGGTAGAAAATACGGTTTCGTTCAACCTGTTGTCGGGCTACTCTGGTGGCCTCAACGGCATCGAAGTAGGCGGTTTGGTCAACATCTTGCGGGAGGACATGATTGGTGTGCAGGTAGGCGGATGGGCCAATGTGGTAGGAGGAAAGATATCGGGCCTACAGGTGGGGGGCTTGTACAACCGGGGGCGCAAAGATGTGCACGGCATTCAGGTTGGCGGCTTATTCAACACCACCGGAGGTTCTGTAAAAGGAATGCAAATCGGCGGTTTGTTCAACTTAACGGAAGGGGCGGTTCGAGGGTTTCAGGTGGGAGGATTGTTCAATCAAACCCAGGGAGCAGTGCAGGGATTTCAGATTGGCGGCTTGTTCAACTACAGTGGGAGCAATGTGAAAGTCATGCAAATCGGTGGCTTGTTCAATATGGGTGAAAATGTGGGAGGCATCCAATTGGCCGGTTTGTTCAATCAGGTGGAAGGCGCGGTAGGTGGGTTGCAGGTTGCCGGCCTCTACAACGAAGCCGATAGTGTCGGCATGTTGCAACTTTCGGGGCTGGTGAATCAGGCGCGTACCATTCGTGGCCTGCAATTGGCTGGTTTGGTCAATGTAGCCAAAAAGGTAGAAGGTTCTCAACTATCGATCATTAACATTTCAGATACGGTTACCGGAGTAGCCTTTGGCTTTTTGAGCATCGCGCGGCACGGTTATCACGCCCTTGAGTTTTCTACCGATGATATTTTGTTCGCCAACCTCCACCTAAAGCTCGGGGGAAACCACCGCATTTACAACCAGTTTAGTGTGGGCATACGGCCCTTTGAAACCAACAAGCCCATTACGGGAATTGGCTATGGCTTGGGTACACTTTTCCCTTTAAAGGATGCTGAATGGTGGGGAAGAGTAGAGCTTTCTACCCATCATCTGTCCAGAAACAGCCTGTTCGATACCGATTTTCAACTCCTCAACCGCATTCGACCCGCATTGGTGTGGCGGCCCAGGCCGCATTGGGATGTTTCGTTGGGACCAGCCATCAACGTCATTGTTTATGACCCTGTAGAATCACAAGACCGTGAATGGTTGAATGATTTGGGGGCACGATGGATGGGGCGCGATTCCCAATTCAACGTTATTCGCTTGTGGGGAAGCGCTCAAGCCGGAATAGCCTGGAATTTTTAAGCGGGGCGGTGCGCAGCTACTGCGAGACCAAACATCAAATGTTCTTTTTCGTCTACTTTGCGCACGACTTCTTCATTCAAAAAGTAGCCCGTGTTTTCAAAGCCGGCCTCCATCAGTTTCGTTTCCAACTCTTCTGCTTCAAACAACTGAAAACCGTGTTGAACCGTAGGCAAGTCTTTGACCGCAAATTTAGGCCGAAGGCCAATCACCAGGCGTCCGCCGGGTTGCAGCACCCGGTACAATTCTTTTAGCCCCGCTAAGGTATCCGGCCAGAAATAAACGGTGTTGATGGTAACAATGCGGTCAAAACTGGCTTCCTGAAAAGGCAATTCCATCAAATTGCCTTCTTGTAGTTGAAGCTCACCGGCTTCCAATGCACTGCGGTTGTTGGCGCGCGCCAATTCCACCATAGTTGCGCTGTAGTCAATGCCCGAATAGTGAAGGTCAGCCACTTGCTTACGCCACCTCGGAATGTGACTGCCATTGCCAAAACCAATTTCGAGCAGCCGCTCAGAAGCCTTGCAAAATAAAGCTTCAAAAGACAAATCGATCAAAGGGGCATTCCAAAGCTCCATGTGCTCTGCCACCTGGGTGCCTAATGCACCATTCGGCTGCCGAAGCTGCTGTGCCAGCTCTTTGTAAGAGGGTTGATCCTGAGCCATATTCAAAAATAGCAAACATCACTCAGGGAACCCGAAAGCCTCTTAATTAAAAGAAATGCACTTAAAACTTCATCCGTTTTTTTAGAACGTTTTTAGAATCTCTACGTAAAGTAACGCAACCCAGTATCATGTCAGTGTTAAGTGAAAATGCACAAGCTTTGCTCCAAAAGCTGGAGCGAAGCATTGATAGCGGTGCCCTTGAATCGGCAAAAACGCAATTGAAGCAACTGAAGGAGAGCCTCGATGCCCCTCAACCTGATTTCAATTTACCTCCGGTCGATGCCATTTTTCAGGAGCTCCCCTGGGCTTTGTTGGTGCACGATGGTACTCAAATCCTATTTGCCAATGAAGCCGCACTACACCTGCTCGGCAACCGCACCTTAGGTGAAATCAACTGCAAGCCAGTTTGGCAATACATTTTACCTGATCAGGAAAATAAGTGGAAGGTGAGGCTTCGCTGGGTAGACATGTCTACCGGGCCGATGCCTTGGCGAGAAAGCTATGTTTATCCGGCTCCTGGGGTAGAATACAAAGTAGATGGCCTGACCCAAAAACTGGATGCCTCCGATAGTGCTCACTACATGGAGGTGTTGCACCCCTACGATTGGGATAAGAAGTGGAAACGTTGGTCCAGTGAAACCGAACAACGATTTGCCCGCTTGTTCGAGAGTTCGCCTCTGGCCATTTCCATGAACAATATGGAAGGAGAGTACCTGGAGGTGAATGATGCTTTTGTATCCATGTTTGGATATTCAGAAGACGAATTGCTTCAAATGAACTTTGGGGACATCACCCACCCTGATGATTTAGAGGTGGACCGCGATTTGACCCAACAATTGTTTTTGGGAGAAATTGGTTATTTCCAAATGCGGAAACGCTTCTTCCACAAGGATGGAACAGAAGTCTGGGGCCACCTCACTGCTACTTTGATCAAAAATGAACACGGGGTGCCATTGTACGGCATTGGAATGATCGAAAATGTTACCGGCCGCATTGAGGTTGAAGAAAACCTGAGGCGCAATGAAAAGTACCTCGCTAACATCCTCAACAGCCCTACAAACCTGATCGTTTATTCCCTGGATAGTGATTACTGTTATATGGCTTTCAATGAAAACCATCGGAAGGAGATCCAGGCCGTTTACGGCAAAGCCATTGCTGAAGGGGATAGTTTTCTCGACTTACATACCGATCCCGACGAGCGCCAGCGGCTACAAGTTATTCTCGACCGGGTTCTTCGTGGTGAAGAAACCACGATTATGGAGGAAGGTAAAAATAGCCTTGGTCCTAACCGAAAAGTATACGAAGAGGTGTATCACCCCATTCGCAGCGCATCCGGAGAAATTGAGGGGATTACGGTTTTTGTGCAGGACATCACCGCCAGTAGAAAAAACGAAATGTTGGTGGCGGAAAGTCAGCAAATGCTGCAGTCCATTAACGAAAACATTCGGGAGGGGATTTATAGAAGCCTCCCAGACAAAGGCCTGGTGTACGCCAATCCTGCGTTTGTTCAAATGTTTGGCTACGATTCGATTGAAGACTTACTGCAGTCTCGAACAACCAATCTGTATGCGAATCCGGAAGAGCGACAAAGGTGGGTGGAGCGCCTGTTGAAAGACAAAAAAGTAAACAACGAAGAAGCCCGGTTCCAGCGCAAAGATGGCACCCCGTTTTGGGGATTGTTTACCTGCACCTTGCACGAAACCAAGGATGGCAAAATTGTGATTGATGGCGCCATTCGGGACATTACGCAACAAAAAGAAACCGAGTCTACCATTCGGGAAACCGAACTCATGCTGGGCCACATAAGCCGCAACATCAACGAAGCCATTTACCGAAGCTCGAAAGAAGGCGGCCTGCGCTACATCAACGAAACCTTTGTAGAGATGTTTGGCTACGATTCTAAAGCAGAGGTGATGGAGCTCGATCCCGGAATGTTGTATTACGATCCGAGCGACCGTGAAAATCTGGGAAACCTGCTACGGGCGGAAAAAGAACTGAGCAATATTGAAATACGCTTTCGCAAAAAAGACGGATCCTTTTTCTGGGGTTTGTTAAGTTCCATTGAGACGAATAGTCCGAAGGGTGTCTTTTTCGACGGGGCGATACGTGACATCACCATTCAAAAAGACATTCAGCACGAGCTAAAAAATGCCAAGGAGCTTGCCGAACAGATGAACCAATTGAAAACGGAATTCCTGGCCAATATGAGTCATGAGATCCGAACGCCTATCAACGGTATTATAGGATTGGCAGAAATCATGGAAGACGAATTCCGCGACAACGAATTACTGGGCAATTACACCAGCATGTTGAAGCAAAGTGGTCGCCGATTGCTCAATACCATTACCAGTATCCTCGATTTGTCTAAAATGGAATCGGAACGCCTGGATGTCCAGCTTTCTGACGTGAAGGTGAGCGGAGTATTGGAAGAAATGCTGCCTACCTTGAAAGTGTTGTCCGACCGCAAAGGGCTCCTCTTGGAATGGCACAATGAAGCTGCTGGTGCAATAGTTCAGATCGACCGGCAAGTCCTGGAACAAATATTCAACAACCTGATTGGGAATGCCATCAAGTTTACCCAAAAGGGATCGGTATCCATTTTGACCAAGGTGGCCGAACAACAAGAAGAATGCCTGTGGCAATGTACAGTGACAGACACTGGAGTGGGCATCAGCGAAGAATTTTTACCACACTTGTTTTCTTCCTTTCAACAAGAGAGCAAAGGAATCAACCGAAAGTTTGAAGGCACCGGTTTAGGACTCGCCATCGTGAAACGGTATTTGGAGATGTATGGTGGTACCATTCACGTAGAAAGTAAAAAAGGAAAGGGAAGCAGTTTTGAAATTCGACTCCCCCTTGCAAACGTAGAAGACTTATGACCCCAACCGTTTACCCTGCACACATTCTGTTAGTAGAAGACGATGCCATCAACTTGTTTGTGGCCAGGAAACTGCTGGGCAAACACCACCAGATAGAAAGCGCGGTAAACCATCGGGAAGCCTTTCAGCTATTGGAGCTTCAGAATTTTGATGTGATCTTGTTGGACATCAATTTGGGAGGCGATTCTCTGGACGGTGTAGCCATATTGCGACACATTCGACAGCGCTATCCAGAGTGGAACGTCCCGGTATTTGCCGTTACTTCATATGCCATGTCCGAAGACCGGGTAAAATACCTCAAGGCGGGTTTCGACCGCTATTTTCCCAAACCCATCAACCGTTTCGAAATTCTGAATGCTATAGAAGAAGAGCTCTTCAAAGCCAGAAATCAAAAAAAGCGCGGAGTAGGTTGAGGAGTTAGCGGAAGCTCCCATCAACAAAAAAGCCGATCCCGGTTGGAATCAGCTTTTCGTATCAGCGGGTATCGGTGCTAATAAATTTAGGAGCGCTCGAAAGAAGAAAAGAAGAAGTTTCCTTCAATTTGCGCATTGTCATCGCTGTCTGAACCATGAACAGCGTTTTTAGCTTTTGATTCGGCAAACTCTTTGCGAATGGTGCCATCGGTGGCTTCGCTTGGGTCGGTAGCGCCAATCAGCGCACGAAAATCGGCCACAGCATTGTCTTTTTCCAAAATGGCAGCCACAATCGGACCTGAAGACATGTACTCCACCAAACTGTTGTAGAAGGGGCGTTCGCGGTGTACCGCATAAAACGTTCCGGCGGCTTCGGCCGAAAGGCGGGTCTTTTTGAGGGCAACGATTCGGAAACCGGCCTTGTTGATGCGTTCGAGGATGGGACCGATGAGGTTTTGCTCAACCGCTTCGGGTTTAATCATGGTAAAAGTGATGCTACCAGCCATTTTTGGAGTCTTTGTCGGTTTTAATTTTCCCGTGTTCGGGTCTAAAAATCGCTGCGAAATTAGAGAATTTATCTTGTGGCACCACATAGAGCCCCTACCATTAATTCTTAATTTTGGCATTTGCACAAAATCCTTTCTCATTTGAATTCTGACGACTTCTCAGCCCTCCGAAACTACCTTTCTGAACCACGTAAGTTGGTGATCACCACCCACCGTTCTCCCGATGGAGACGCCATTGGATCTTCCCTGGGCTTGTACCTGGCCTTGCACAAAATGGGGCATGAGGTTGCGGTAATTGTGCCCGATGAGTTTCCAGCCTTTTTGGCTTGGATGTCGGGTGCCGAAAGTGTTTTGGTATACGAAAGCGCACCTTCGAAAGCGCTGCCGGTGTTGCGTGCTGCAGAAATGATTTTTTGCCTCGATTACAATGCCTATCACCGTACTGGTGAGTTGGGGCTGCACCTGGAAAGGGCCAATGTGCCCAAAGTATTGATCGATCACCATCAATCCCCCGATGATTTTGCTGCCTACCTGTTGTCGGATACCAGCGCATCTTCCACGGCACAGCTCATCTACGAGTTTATGGAAGGCATGGAGATGCTGCAATTGCTCGACCGTGAAATTGCCGAATGCCTTTATTCGGGCCTGGTGACCGATACCGGATCGTTTCGCTTCAATAGTACCAGCGAACGTACCCATTACATTGCCGCTCAATTGATGAAAACCGGAATGGAAAACCACCTGGTGCACCAGCGCCTGTTCGACAACAACTCGATCAATCGCTTGCGCTTGTTGGGTTTTTGCCTCAGCGAAAAACTGGTGGTTTTGCCAGAATACAGAACGGCCTACATTGCTTTGACCAAAAGCGAATTGAAGCGCTTCAATTATAAAAAAGGAGACACGGAAGGCATCGTAAACTACGCTTTGTCGCTGCAAAACATCGTGTTTGCTGCCTTCATCACCGAACGGGAACGGGAAATCCGGTTGAGCTTCCGCTCGAAAGATGGCTGGGACGTCAACCGCTTTGCCCGGGCCTATTTCAACGGCGGGGGCCACATTCATGCTGCTGGAGGAGCGGCTCAAATTAGCTTAGCCGCCACCCTGGAAAAATTGGAGGGCCACCTTGCTGAACATCAAAGTGAATTGCAAAATGCTTAACCGAATAGTGCAAATTGGTGTTGGAGTGCTATTGCTGTTACTGGTCGCTTGCGAATCGGCCCCACCACCGAAAAAAGTACCGCCCAAAGAAGACTTGATCCAGTACAACCAGCAGATGGCAAAAAAAGAAGGCCATCAAATAGAAAAGTACATCGAACGCCGGGGGTGGGACATGACGGCAACTGGAACCGGCTTGTATTACCGCATTTATCAGCGCGGCCAGGGAACTGAAACCGCCAAGGCCGGGCAGCATGCGCTGGTTAATTTTAAGGTTAGCCTTCTGGATGGGTCGGTGGTGTATTCCTCGAAAGAAAAGGGCGCACAAGAGTTTCTCATCGAGCGCGATGATGTAGAAAGCGGTTTGCACGAAGGCATCAAATACATGCACATTGGCGACAAAGCTACCCTCATTTTGCCCTCTCATCGAGCCCATGGCTTGTTGGGCGATCGCAACAAAATTCCGCCCCGAAGTACCGTTATCTACGATTTAGAATTGCTCGAACTGCGATGAACCGGTCAAAAGCCTTTGCATGGAGCCTCCTGGGCTTATGGATGATTTCCCTGGTAGCCTGCCAAGGCGAAACGTATCCGGGATACCGTGAGGTACGAGGCGGTGGGCATTACAAGCGGCTCACAGTGGGCGATAGCGGCCAACGCTTGAAAAACGGCGACCGTTTCGATCTTCGAATATCCAGTTCTGCCACGGATGACTCCATGGCCTGGCAAGGCCAATACCCCCAACAGCAACAATTGGCTTTTTGGCGGGTGTTGAAAATCCTCAATCCAGGCGATTCGGTGTTGGCTATCCTCCCCAACGATGAGCTTCCTGATACCTTAAAGCAATACTTTTCGGTGACAGATACTTTGAAGTGCCTCCTGTATTTGAAGCAAATATACACCCCTGAAACCTGGAAAGCATATCAGGATGAACTCGCGCTAAAAGCCGATGCAGAGCTCAACGAGCAGCAAGCCATGAAACGCTACCTCGATGCCCACCAAATTACCGAAGAGCAGCGCTACGGTGGCATCTACATTGTGCCAGTAGAAGAGGGCAGGGGACGCACCGTTGATTCGGGCGACTACGTGGTAGCCCATTACCGGTCCATGTTTTTAGACAGCACCGAGTTTGACAACTCCTATGAAGCCGGCAGTCCACTCGAATTTAGGATGGGCAAACCCGATCAGGTACTACCCGGGTTTGCCATGGGTATCCGCACCATGCGGCTGGGCAGCAAATCTGTATTTATCATACCTTCACAGCTTGGTTACGGCGAATGGGGCTCCACCACAGGATTGGTTCCGCCCTACACCACAACCATTTTCGAAGTAGAAGTAATCGCAATCAAATGACCCGATTTACCAAAAGCATTTACCTCCTCCTGTTGGTCGGCCTTGCAGCCGCCTGCAACGCCCCCGAAACCACTGGCAATTCCAACGCTCAAAATACGGATGCCCCCACCGAAGCCGCTCCCGAACAAACGGTTGACGGTTGGGTCACCCTGCCTTCGGGATTGATGTATAAGATACTCCGCAAGGGGACGGGGCCTAAGCCCTTGCCCGGACAATTGGTTAAGGTGCATTACAAAGGCATTTTGCAAGACCAAACCCAATTCGACAGCTCCTACGACCGTGGCCAGCCCATCGCTTTTCCTTTAGGCGAAAATCGGGTAATCCCCTGTTGGGAAGAAGGAATCGCGTTGCTGCCCGAAGGCTCCAAAGCCTACCTGTTCTGTCCCTCTCGAATGGCCTATCAAGACATAGAACGGCCAGGAATTCCGGCCAATTCCGACCTCACCTTCGAAGTTGAACTTCTTAAAGTGATGGATGCACCTAAACCATACGATATCACAGGGGTAACACCACAAGTAACCGAAAGCGGAATTGAAATTTACGTGGTAGAAACCTCAGAGAGTGGCCAGTTTCCACTGCCCGGCCAAAAAGTATCGATGAACTATAGCGGCTACCTCACCAACGGAAACAAATTCGACAGTAACATCAATCATGGGCGTCCGTTTTCCTTCACCGTTGGACAAGGACAGGTGATCAAAGGATGGGACGAAGCCATTCGCAAACTACAAGTAGGCGAAAAAGCACGTTGGGTCATCCCTTCTGAGTTGGCTTATGGAGATGGGGGCTTTGGCAATGTGATTCCGCCGAATGCCAACCTTATATTTGATGTGGAGTTGTTGGAGATCAACGCTGCCGAATAGGTGCTGGAGTGTTGTATTTATCATTGCACTTCAAAAGACCTAAATCTACTTCACAACCCACGTTGAATATTGGATGGAGCTCTTAAATGCTGTAGAAGCGACTCACACACCATCACTCTTCAGGCGATCCGCCAACACCTCACAGGCGGCATCCAGCATTTGAAACACCCGCTCAAAACCTTCGTCCCCGTTTCCAAAATAAGGATCGGGAACCGGCCGGTTGCCGCCCGGCTCGCTCAGGTTGAGAATCATATCCACTTTTTGACGGTCTGCCTCATCCCGGGCCATGGCCAGAATGTTTTGATAGTTGGAGCCATCCATGGCATAGATCAGGTCAAAATCATCAAAATCGTGGGCAGTAAACTGGCGTGCCCTTAAATCAGTAATGTCAATGCCATGCTGGGCAGCGTTGGCAGTAGAACGTGGATCGGGCTTTTCCCCGGTATGATAGGCAGAAGTTCCGGCAGAATCTACTTCCGCATCCAAGCCCTGTGTGTTGATTTTATCGCGGAGTAAGCCATTGGCCACTGGCGATCGGCAAATGTTGCCAAGGCAAACCATCAATACTTTTTTCATGTCAATTGCTCGTTTTGGGTAAAGGACGATAAGTGTAAAAACAAAAATAGGAACCGACTGGTGAGTATCGATTCCTATTCCTGTGCGAAAGTGAGTCGGTAGAGACTTACTGAATCGCAATTTTCTTTTCGAGGTCCTCGATGTATCCGCGGAAACGTTTGTCGGTATCGATCAGGTTGTTCACGGTTTTGCAAGCGTGCAACACTGTAGCGTGATCCTTACCGCCACAGTGAGCCCCAATGCTTGCCAGAGAAGACTTGGTCAGTTGCTTGGCGAAGAACATCGCAATTTGGCGCGCTTGTACTACCTCACGTTTCCGGGTTTTCGACTTCAATAGCTCAATCGGAAGGTCAAAATAGTCACACACCACTTTTTGAATGTAGTCGATGGAGACCTCGCGCGCGGTATTTTTCACAAACTTATCGATCATCTGTTTGGCCAACTCCAAGGTGATGGCCTTCTTGTTCAACGATGATTGTGCAATGAGCGATATCAGCGCACCTTCCAACTCCCGAATGTTGGTGGTGATGCTGTAGGCAAGGTATTCCACTACTTCCTTAGGCAGGTCGATGCCCTCGGTATACATTTTCTTTTCGAGGATGGCAATGCGGGTTTCCAAAGAAGGCACCTGCAAGTCGGCAGAGAGACCCCATTTGAAACGAGACAACAAGCGCTGTTCCATGCCCTGCATTTCAACCGGTGGCTTGTCGGAAGTAAGTACCAGTTGCTTGCCGGTTTGGTGCAAATGGTTGAAGATGTGGAAAAACACATCTTGTGTCTTCTCCTTGCCCGCGAAGAATTGCACATCGTCAATAATCAATACATCGATCATTTGATAGAAGTGCACAAAATCGTTTTGATTGTTGTTGCGGACCGCCTCAATGAACTGGTGGGTAAACTTCTCTGACGAAACGTAGAGTACCGTTTTCCCGGGATGGTTGTTTTTGATCTCAATCCCAATGGCGTGCGCAAGGTGGGTTTTGCCCAAACCGACACCTCCATAAATGAGCAATGGGTTGAAAGCCGTTCCTCCTGGCTTACTGGCTACCGCAAATCCGGCCGAACGGGCCAAACGGTTGCAATCGCCTTCCACAAAGTTTTCGAAGGAGTAGTTGGGATTCAGTTGTGAATCTACAATCACCTTTTTCAGCCCGGGAATGATAAATGGATTCTTAATGGTCTTCGAACCAATGTCCAGGGGCATGGATACCGACCGGTTTTTCACTGCATTCCGGTTGGTCGTAGGAATCTTTACCGTGTAAGGTTTGGTGCTGCTGAAGTTGTTCTCCATAATGATGGAGTATTCCAACTTACCCTCCGAGCCCAATTCCTTTTTAATGGTCTTCTTCAATAAGGTGATGTAGTGTTCTTCAAGCCACTCGTAGAAAAATTGACTGGGTACTTGGATGGTCAGCACGTTGTCTTTCAACTTGATAGGAATGATGGGTTCAAACCAAGTTTTGTAACTCTGCAAACTGACGTTATCCTTGATTACCTCCAGGCAGTTTTTCCAAACTTTTTCGTGTGGTTTTGTCATTACAATGGAGCAAATAAGAGTTTATTCTACATAAAGATTACATAGACAAAAAGAGAGACGAAGTACGAAGGTTTTTACGCTTCCCGTAGGTGCAGCAAGAAATGCTTCCCTTGGCTGCAAAGTGGAGCAAATATTTTAATAAAAAAGTGAAAAAAAAAATCCCTCCGGGCTTGATTAATTGAAAAATTTATATGCCTCGAAAACAGACAGGAGACGCCGTTTTTGCCAGCCCGTTTTAAGGGGCTGGAAATGTGCAGTTTGGAAAAATGCAAATCCAATTTGCCGAAGCTCTAAAATTACAGCGATTTGATGTTAATGTGCTGTAAATTAGATTATTGAAGGTGTTTTTAGGGTAATCCTGAGTGGTGTTTTAATCAGAATTTTCGTGTAGAAAGTAAGTCAAAAAAATTACCCAAGCAACAGAACTTTTTAACCAATTCCTTCCTTTTATACTGTTCATAACCGCTCTCCATTTCACCGTGTAGAAGAGGTTTTCAACAACGCTACACAAGACTTCCAAAATGTGCTCATAGCAACACCGGTTGGTAGCTTCGAATTCCTGTTAAATCGAACGGTATTTTCCACATCCGACCAGCGGTTCAAAAGCACTAACTTTGACCAAAAGATTTGACCATGTTCGAAACCGAACATCGACTCAGGGTTCGGTACTCCGAAACCGACAAAATGGGCTTCGTTTATTATGGCCACTACGCCACCTATTTTGAAGTAGCCAGAGTAGAAGCATTGCGCGAGTTAGGAATCCGATATGCCGACCTGGAAGACCGGGGAATCATTCTCCCGGTAGCGGAATATAAGGTGAGGTACCACAAGCCCGCACATTACGATGAAGAAATCAGAATTGTGACCCGGGTAAATGGTCTTCCTCGGGCCAGTATTGTCTTCCATTACAAAGCATTCAATGCCCGGAACGACCTGCTCACCACCGCCACTACCGTATTGGTTTTTGTGGATGCCGCTTCCCGGAGGCCCATGCGGGCACCCGATGATGTCTTAGAAGCCATGCGGAAGCACAACTTAAGCTGAGGTTAACCTTGCGGTAACCTTCCGTTTTTGACAATTGGGGTTCTTTGCACTCATGAAATCGTTGTTTGCCGAGTTTACAGGAACTTGCTTGCTGGTGTTGGTGGGTACCGGGGCCATTGTGATCAATGACGAGTTCGAAGGTGTCGTGACCCATCTGGGTATATCCATTGCCTTTGGGGGCATTGTAACCGCCATGATCTTTGCTTTCATCAAAGTATCGGGAGCACACCTCAATCCGGGTGTTACACTTGGAATGGTGCTGCGCAAGCAAATGCCTTTCAGCCAGTTTTTACCCTATGTAGCGGCACAGTGTAGCGGTGCAATCGTAGCCAGTGCGTTTTTGGCGCTGCTGTTTCCCAATCACCCACATTTGGGTGCTACCCAAATTAGTGTGCATTGGCCCTCAGGGTTGCTGGTAGAAACCGCCATGTCCTTTTTGTTGTTTCTTGGTATTCTTTGGGTAGCCTTTGAAGCGCGGCCCAAAACCTGGAAAATTGCATTAGTGGTAGGAGCTATCGTAGGGATAGAGGCATTTTTCGGAGGTCCGCTCACCGGAGCTTCCATGAATCCAGCCCGTTCGTTAGGCCCGGCACTGCTTTCCGGTACCTGGAACCATTTTTGGATTTATTTGGTAGGGCCTTTTGCAGGAATGACCTTAGCTGCTTTTGCCTGCCCATACTTGCGGGTTTCTAGTTCCTGCTGCGAAGAAGGCTGCTAATGCCGCTTAACGGTTCGAAACCAATTTAAAGGTGCGTTGGTAGCCGTTCCAACGGGCAGTCACTAAATAAATCCCATTGGGTAGGGTGCCATTTTCCAGCCGTAGGCGTTGTTGTTGGTGCCATTCCATGGATTGCATCACACGGCCTTGCAGGTCGGCGATTTCCAACAAACCAGATACCGGCTGCCCAAAGTGGAGAAAAGCATCTTCACCATTGAAAGTATAACCGTAGCTGTTTTGCAATTCTACCGCTGATGAGCGTTCATTTTCTGATACTCCAACGGTGCAGAACTCCAAAAGACCACGCTGGTTAAAGCGGTCGCAGATTTGGATGCGGTGGGCGCCATTGTAGAGCAGTTCATCCGCTTGCACATAAAGCAAGGCAGCTTGTGCCATAGTCATTTGAGCAGTGTAACCAAACAAAGACTCTAACAAAATTCGATCGGCTTTTTCACGTCCAATATCGTCTTGAATTTGCATGATGGTCGCCGACCAGATGTCAGCATCGGTGTAGATGTTGTTTACAATATCGTTGGGGTAGGTCTTGCTGCTGACAGCAACCCGACCGTTCCAAAACTCGTTGTGGCCGTCCCAGTTGAAAACATCGTTGAAATTGAAGCTGCTCAGTGCCCTTGAGTAAGAAGCAGCCAAATAGTCTCCCAGCGCCTCGTCTAAGGCATTGCGCTGGGTACCCAAATTCGTACCAGGAGCGGCACTGTTGGAAATGGCATGACCGTATTCGTGAATGATGACATCGGCATCTTCAGCATCGTCTACACCGCCTTCGCCAAACGTAAGCCTCGGAGGATTGGCCGAAGCGTTGAAACTGCTTTGGTCAGCACCGTTAAACCCGTGGGCATCCACATGAATTTGATAATCGACCAGGTTGTTGAATCCCAAGCTGCGCAGGTACAATTGGTATTCGGTAATGTGGTAGAGCACCATCACATCTTCAAAACCATCTTCACCGCGAGTGAAAGAAAAATTGGGAGTGGGTGAGGTGGCCGGTAAAATGTTGGGCGAACTAAAGTCGCGTACCTGGATGAAATCGTTTTCCAACACGTATTCACTTCCGTTGTAGGTCACATCCAGAGTAACGGCAATGCGTTCGTTGTTGATCAACGTATAGTTGCTATCGCCACGATCGGTATAAGGAGCACCATAACCAACACTGGCCGTGGTGAGTGGGTCTGGTGAAAACACCATGCCGGTAGCCGGGGTGTCCACCACAACATGGGGAGAACAAGCATAAACCAGTCGGTCGCGTTCCATCAGTACCTCTCCTGAAGCGCCTAAGATGAGTTCTTCATAGTCACCGGTTTCGCTTCCCCAAGTGGCTTTCAAAGCCGGAACGAGCCGTTCTTCTACTGGCCACCATACAGCTTCGGTTTCTACAAACTCAATGGTTGCTTCTTTATCGTTTAGCAGTGCATGGGCCAAAGCGGCATCTGGAAATTCGGGCGCTGTGGTCACTTCATAAAACAAGCGATGGTGAAAGATAGAGACGATGTTGCCTTCAAAGTCTGTATTCACCTTGATTTGAGAGCCGTAAACCGGTTTGCCTAAAACAGTTTGCCGGTAGAGGTAGTGGTTGCCGGTGAGGCTTTTACGAGTCGACCGTAAGTCGAGGCCTTGCTCGGTAGTTTGACCATTTAAAAAACGGGTTTTCAAGTAATCTTTCAACTCGGTTTCGGTAAAATCTTTGCCGAGATAAACAGTCTCAAAAACGGCCTCTGGAGCTCTTTCGGTGAAGTTCTGGCCCTGTGTATGGAAACATACCAAGCCGAAGACAAAACAAACTACCGCAGAAAGGGATAAACGAACGGGAAACATAAACGGGGCTAAGCAAGGGTTTCTACTTGCAAGTTAGCGATTTGTTGCAAGCGCTTCAACACCTTCTGCGAACGATTCTTACGGACCCAAATGCGCAACTGGCAACTGGCAGCAAATTCAGGCGACTGCACGTCGATGTTTTCCTCCCGCAAAATTCGCATCACTCCGCTCATTTGAGCGTAGTCAAACAGCAAAAGAAAGTCTATCCCCATCACTTTGGTTTCCACCTGAGCCGCGTTCAAGGCCAAACGAGCACTTTCCCGGTAGGCTTGAATCAAGCCACCTACGCCCAATTTGACGCCACCAAAATACCTGACCACCACTACCAAACAGTTGGTAAGCTCGTGACCTGTTATTTGATTTAAAATGGGTTTGCCGGCCGAGTTGGCGGGCTCTCCTGCATCGTTGGCACGGGTAGTTTTGCCATCGTTGCCCAATACGTAGGCGTAGCAAACGTGCCGGGAAGTGTGGTGCTCCTGGCGCAAACGTTCCAATTCAGCTTTCACTGCCGTTTCATCAGGAGTATGCAGCGCGTAACTGTAAAACTTGCTGCCTTTTTCTTTGAACAATCCTTCGCCCGGTTCGCTCAGGGTAAGGTAGGTGTCTTTCTCCGGGCCGCTCATGCAAACCAGCTTAATAGCACAATTCCAAAGACGGAAACTCCTATGCCTATGGCGCTACCAGTAGAAAGTTTCTCCCCAAATAACAGCCTTCCGCCCAAAACCGAAACGATCACCACGCCAATGTTGTTGATGGGAAAAAGCACCGAGCTTTGGAAGCCGCTTTGCTCCAGGGCTTTAATGATCAGGTAGATGGAAAAGTAATTCGGCACTCCCAACACGATGCCCCAAATCAGGTTTTTGCGCGTAAATCGGATGTTGTTGGTGAAAAACAAATAGATCAACCCCAAAACACCGGCCACCAAAAAAATACTTGGAATAAACGTCAGCATCGCCACATCCGAAGTGAGGTAATGGTGTTGGACATATTTAATCAAGGTGTCAATCAAGCCCGAACCCATGAAGAGCACCAGCGGGAGCCAATAGTCGTTGGTTTCGATCCGCAAATTAGACGAAGGACGGGAAGTCAACCAAACCCCGAGCAGGGCAGTGAGGATGCCGGCAATCTTTCCCACCGTAATGGCATCATCATACAACCAAAAAGCAATGCCGACCGGCACGGCCACCGACATTTTATTCGCTACGGAAGCTACTGAAACCGATATGCGTTGGGCCGTCAAGCCCAAAACATTGAACAACGAAATGAACAAGATGCCCAAAATAAGGGCCATCCAGCGCCAATCGGCGGCCCAGGGTTCGGCCGATAAGTACTCAGGATGAACCAACAAACCGGTGATAAAAGCGGCAAAATAATTCACCACAATCGCCTGGCGGTTGTCCACTCCACGAATGTCGAACCACTTGAATACGAAAAACAGCAGGGCAGAGGTAAGGATGCTGAAGGCCAAAAAAATCATACTTCTGCTTTATAAAAGGTAAAACAGCGGTCTTTTCCCACTTGATGCACTTGATGCGCTTTCCCGGGAAGGGTTGGCGCTGGTACACCGCTGCCAATCAACTTTTCAGCTTGCCAAACGCGCGCTTCGTCCCAAAGCCCTTCCAACAGCAGCTGCTGGTGAATAGTAGCTCCGCCCTCCACCAGTATCGATTGAATGTTTTGCGCGTACAGTTGGTCCATCACCTCTGCCAGCGTTGCTGTTGGTGAGGTTGGCATCCATTCTACCGCATCGCTTTTCGGTTGGTTAGCGCTAAATACCATCGTACGAACAGAGCCATCCATGAGGTACAAATCAACCGGCAACTTGCCAGAGCGGTCAAGCACAAGGCGTACCGGAGAATTACCACTCCATCGGCGAACGTCCAATCGAGGGTTGTCGAGTAAGGCAGTGCCGCTACCGATTAGTATTCCGGCCTCTTGACTGCGCCATTGATGTACCCAGCGCTGGCTCTCTTTTCCCGAAATCGCCAAAGGTTTTTGTTGGGTAGCCGTGTTGCGGTGCCAATCGATGAAACCGTCAGCGCTTTGCGCCCATTTCAATATAATATAAGGCCTTTTGTGGGTATGAAAAGTGAAAAATCGGCGGTTGAGGTGGGCACCTTCTTGTTCCATAACACTGGTAGTGACTTCAATGCCCGCCTCTTTTAATTTGGCAATGCCGCGCCCATCTACTTGGGCAAAAGGATCGCGGTTGGCCATCACCACCCTTTTAAGACGGTGCTGCACAATCAAGTCGGCACAAGGGGGAGTTTTGCCAAAATGAGCGCAAGGTTCCAGGTTGACGTAAATGGTTGCTTCAGATAGCAGTTCCTTATGCTTCACCGAGGCAATGGCATTCACCTCAGCGTGGGGCCCACCACATTGTTGATGGTATCCTTCCCCGATAATGCTGTTGTTGTGCACCACCACACTACCCACCAGGGGGTTGGGCGCAGCCCGTCCGGTTCCCATCGCAGCCAGTTGCAGGCAGCGCTTCATAAAGTGCCGGTCTTGTTCCATTGTCACGCTTCGAAGGGGAATTAACGGGCCAAAAGTAAGTCATTTTACCTACTTTTGATCACCGTGAATCTGGCCAAAAACACCTTGGGAGCAATGGAAAAGCAATTTGTGCATTCCCTTACCAATCGGCACGAGTCTCGCGAGGCGCAGGCCATGTTTCGGCATGCGGTGGATCACTTGTTGCAACTTTCACCCGCCCAGCTTTTGCTGGCCAAAGAACAGCGACTTTCCGAATCAGAAATTTTAAGCTTTCAAGGCATTCTTCAAGGTTTGTCCGATGGTAAACCGTTGCAATACTTATTGGGAGAAGTGGTGTTTGATGCGCTGCACTTAAAAGTAGATGAGCGGGTGCTTATTCCTCGACCAGAAACGGAAGAGTTGGTAGACTACGTCGACCAACACCTCCAACATCATTTTGCCCGGGGTGCCTCAGTATTGGACTTGGGTACCGGAAGCGGATGCATCGCCCTTGGAGTGAAACAACGCTATCCCAAAGCCGTAGTGCACGGTATGGATGTCTCCCCAAATGCGCTGGAATTGGCACGGCAAAATGCTGTGGATAATCAACTGGAAGTCGACTTTTTTCAGGGAAACTTACTTACTGGTGAAGGACTTAAAAATAGAGGCCCTTACGATCTTTTGGTGAGCAACCCACCCTATGTTCCACAATCGGAAGGGGAAAACATGGCACCCCATGTGTTGGACCATGAACCGCATTTAGCTTTATTTGTTCCCGAGGATGATCCTTTGATCTTTTATCGGCGTATCCTAGAACTATCGGAAAGTTTGCTCAAAGAAGGCGGATGGGTATTTTTCGAAATCCATGCTTCATTAGGCCAGGCGATGGTCCATTTGCTGGAAACTGTAAAAAGATGGGATGCTATCGAGTTAAAGCAAGACCTTAGTGGACACGACCGAATGATCTGGGCTCAAAAAAATCAGGACTGAGCAAACATGAAACACCTACTATTTTCTGTATTCCTACTGTTGTTGAGCGGATTTTCATGGGGACAATATGCCACCGGAAATCGAACATCAACCTTTCCTGGCTGGTCATTGAATTCGTCTCGCCAAATTATGGCACGCAGTACCTCACCTTATTGGCTACAGGCAGATTCTACCAAAAAAGGCTGTAGCGAAGCTTGTGGCGCTCAAGGTTGCCTGCTCAATACCAAAGTATTGGCTTCTTTCGATACCCGATTCTCCCAGTTCGAAGGGGAGTTTGTGCGTTTGAATGGATTCAGATTGGGTTTGGATGTAGCCAAAGCCTTCCGATTTGGTGTTAGTGGATATTGGCAACGTAGAAAAATTGACCTTGATCCCATTGCCATGGATCCTCCATTACAGGATACTTTGCGCACCTTTAACTTTCAATACTTTGCGTTCTTTTCTGAGTTTATTCTTTACCAGGATTTTAAATGGGAATTGAGTTTGCCGATTGCTTTTGGTGTTGGCCCAAGGGTATTTGAGTACCGCATTAATGAAGATGGGCCCGTGTTGCGAAAAGACAGCCGCGACATTGGTTTGGCCACCATTAGCGTGGATGGCCACTTTCGAGTGGTTCCCTGGGTGGCTCTTGGTGCTGGTTTTGGCTATCGACATGCCTTTGTAAACGAATCTGAAACCCGCGACATCATCAATGAGCCCATTTACTCCATCAAATTAAAATTCCTGGTGGGCAACTTCGTGAAGTTTATGTTCTTCCGCTACAAGTTGGAAGAAGAACGCGATGCCTACATTAAAGAGCGGGAAGCACGTCGGCAAGCACGCCAGAAATAACCCCAGATTTCGCATTTTATGAATCAAAATGCTGCTGAAACACGCATAGCCACCCTCACTCAAGCGTTGCGGGAACACAACCACCGCTATTACGTGCTGAGTGCTCCTACGATCAGCGATTTTGAGTTCGACCAATTGTTGAAAGAATTGGAGCAACTCGAAAGCGATTTTCCAGCGCTCGCCGACAGCAATTCGCCTACCAAACGAGTAGGGGGAGACATCACCGATCAATTCGAAACGGTAGCGCACCGCTATCCCATGATGAGCCTTTCGAACAGCTACTCGCAAGAAGAAATTGTAGAGTTTGAAGAGCGTGTGCGCAAGCTGGTAACCGGTGACCCGGAATACGTGTGCGAATTGAAATACGATGGTGTGGCCATTGGTATCCGCTACGAGCAAGGGCGTTTGAGCCGTGCTGTAACGCGGGGTGATGGCCAAAAGGGGGAAGACATCACTGCCAACGTAAAAACCATTCGAACGGTGCCCTTGCAACTACAAGGCAAAGGTTGGCCGGCCGATTTCGAGATTCGTGGCGAGATTTTTATGCCCATTCCGGTTTTTGAGGCCTTGAACAAATCGCGAGAAGCGGCAGGGGAGGCCACGTACCAAAATCCAAGGAATACCGCTTCGGGTTCCCTCAAGCAAAAAGATTCGGCTTTGGTAGCCCAGCGTAAGCTCGATACCTATTTGTATGCCCTTTTCGGAGACGATTTACCCTTTGGCGATCATTATGCCAGTGTCGTGCAAGCCGGTGATTGGGGTTTTAAAATTCCCCAGCCAGGGCAAAAAATGATTCGCAAATGCCACTCCATTGATGAAATCATGGAATTCATCAATTACTGGGACAAGGAGCGGGCCAACCTGCCTTTTGAGATCGACGGTATTGTGATAAAGGTCAACCAATATTCGCAACAGGAGCAATTGGGATATACCGCAAAGTCGCCACGTTGGGCCATTGCTTACAAGTTCAAGGCCGAGCGGGTAAGCACCATTTTACGGGAGGTCACCTATCAGGTAGGACGTACGGGAGCCATCACACCGGTAGCCAACTTAGAGCCGGTATCGCTGGGTGGAACTACGGTGAAAAGAGCCTCATTGCACAATGCAGATCAAATTGCCAAACTCGATATTCGCGAAGGAGACACCGTGTTTGTAGAGAAAGGAGGCGAAATCATTCCTAAAATTATAGGTGTTGATCTTTCCAAAAGACCTCCTGGAACCAAACCCTTAGAATACATTACCGTTTGTCCTGAGTGTGGCACACCATTGATTCGAAAAGAAGGGGAGGCCCAGCATTACTGCCCTAATGAAAGTGGCTGCCCTCCTCAAATCAAAGGCCGGATGGAGCACTTCATTGGGCGCAAAGCGATGGACATTGACGGCCTGGGAGAGGAAACCATTGAACAACTGTTTGAGGCAGGTTTGGCCAACAATTCCGCCGACCTCTACAACTTATCCTACAACCAATTGATGCGGTTAGAACGCATGGCTGACAAATCGGTGAACAACCTATTGAAAGGCCTGGAAGCATCGAAACAAATACCATTCGAAAGGGTATTGTTTGCCTTAGGCATTCGTTACGTAGGAGAGACGGTGGCCAAAAAATTGGCCCGTTATTTTCAAACCCTCGACCGCTTGAAAGTGGCTACGGTAGAAGAATTGGTAGCCGTAGATGAAATTGGTGGCCGTATTGCAGAAAGTGTGGTGGATTTCTTTTCCAAGGAACACCACCTGGAAGTTGTAGGACGATTGCGCGAAGCCGGGTTGCAATTCGAGATCTCTGAGGAGCAACAAGCGTTGTCCACCGACCGCTTAGAAGGGGCTACTTTCGTCATTTCCGGCGTTTTTGAGCGCCATACCCGTGACGAACTCAAACAACTGATTGAACAGAACGGCGGCAAGAACGTAGGTTCCCTTTCGGGGAAAACTGCTTATTTGCTGGCCGGTGACAAAATGGGCCCGGCCAAATTGGCCAAGGCGGAGAAATTGGGCATCAAAATCATTGGTGAAGCAGACTTTGAAGCCATGATTGAAGGATAATTGAGGCCATGGCGGGAATTCAAGAACAAATCGGAACATGGATGCTGAAGCGGGACTACCGCAAGCACAAAAGAAAGAAGCAAGGCAAAAACCTGCAGGAGGCCAACAAAGTAGCCGTATTGTTCCAGGCGAAAGATGAAGAAACCTACAAAACGGTTCGAAAGTATGTACGCTTCCTCAAAGAAGAAGGCATCAAAAAGGTGTTGGTACTGGGTTTTATAGATGGCAAAGAGAACCCTTTCTTCCTGCCTTCTAAACTCGAATTCGACTATTTTAACCGCAAAGACCTCAACCTCTACAAGCTACCCCGATCGGTAGTAGTCAGCAACTTCATTGCTGAGGAATACGATATTTTGATTGACTTGACCGACGGGGCACAACTGGCCCTCACTTATGTATTGGCCCTTTCCAAAGCCCGACTAAAGGTCGGGAGACACCTCCAAGCCCACCAAGAATACCTTGATTTAATGATTCAGCTGCCAGCATCCGCAGACCTGAACGACTTCTTACCTCACATCAACCCCTACTTAAAAATCTTCAACACCAACCAACATGTCGAGCGCGTTTAGTGGCACCGGAGTAGCCATCGTTACTCCTTTTACAGCCAACGGAAACATAGATTACCAAGGCCTGGAAAGGCTGGTGGAGCACCTCATTGCTAACGGTATCGATTATTTGGTGGTGCAAGGCACCACCGGAGAGTCGCCGGTGCTTTCCTCCCAAGAAAAACGGGAGGTACTCGATTTTGTAATCGAAGTGAACAAGGGCCGTTTGCCCGTTGTATTGGGCCACGGTGGGAACCACACTGCGGGTATCGTAGCGGGTTTTGAGCAGTTCGATTTTTGCAAAGTTGATGGTATTCTTTCGGTGAGTCCAGCTTACAACAAACCTACCCAAGAGGGGATTTATCAACACTTTAAGGCGGTAGTGAATGCTTCCCCCGTTCCGGTGATCCTCTACAACGTACCCGGGCGCACCAGCTCCAACATGTCGGCCGATACGACCTTGCGCCTCTCCCACGATTTCGAAAAGGTAGTGGCCATCAAAGAAGCTTCCGGCAATCTCGATCAAATTGGCAAGATCATCCGTGAACGCCCCGACAACTTTTTGGTGATTTCGGGCGATGACGCGCTCATCGTACCCCATCTTTCCATTGGCGGTGATGGCATTATTTCGGTCATTGCCAATGCCTTGCCCGCCGAATTTGGAGGAGTGGTAGCCGCTGGACTAAAAGGTGATTTCGCCACCGCAAGGCTTGGATTTCATGCCTTGGCCGAACTCATTCCCATGCTCTTCGCCGAAGGCAATCCGGGAGGAGTAAAAGCCGCACTGCAGCATTTGGGCATTTGTGAAGCACACGTTCGCTTGCCGCTGGTACCGATTTCAGAAGCATTAAGGGGGAGGATCACCGAATTCATTGATCAACTCGGTGAGGATGACGACTAAGACTAATTACACCCGATAGCCGATTCCAGGCGCAAGCGCCACCTGGCTCTTGGCAAAATGTCCGGTACCGAAGGCCACCTTTTTATTGGTTTCGTTCCAAAGTTCCGCTTCGGCAATAAACAAGTTGCGGGATTTGAATTTGATGCGCCCCCTGCTGGTCAGTTTTCCTTTTCTGACCGGCCGAAGCAGGTGCAGGTTAAACGTAGTGGTGAGTACAAACACATCGGGCACAATGCTGTTCACGGCAAAAAAGGCGGCATCGTCCAGCAATTTAAAATAGACCGATCCATGTAAAGCGTTGGCTGCATGAAAGTAACGGTCGCTGATCGGAAGTGAAATTTCACAGCTTTCATCCGCAATTTCAATGGCCAAACCAGGATAGTGCTCGTGCATGGGTGCTCCGAGATACATCGCCTCTAATTTGCGATAATGTGCGTCTAAATCCATTTTCTCAATAAAAGGGGACAGGGCAGACCTTAGGATTTTTCCAAAGCTTCCAGTTTTTCACCGGCTTTCTCCCAACGTTCCATGGTGTGTTCCAACTCTTTTTGCAAGTCGGCGTGCTTGTAAATGGCATCCTGACCTTCCGATTTGGCCGAGAAAAAGTCAGGGTCCTGCATCTTCTTCTCCAGGTCACCAATTTCTTCCTCCAGCTGGGTAATGCGTTTTTCGCAGTTGTGCATCTCGCGCTTCAGTTGGCGCATGGCTTTTTCGTGCTCTTTGCGCTCTTTGTAGTTGCGTTTGGTCGCTTTATTGGAAGTGGGCTCCGTTGCTTTTTTAGGCTCCGGCTTCGATTTAGAAGCAGAAGGCTTGGGCTCCGACTCAAATTGGCGAAAGCTTTCTACTTCGTGATGGTTCAAAAACTCTTTGATGGGCCCCAGGTGCTCTTTGATGCGCTGGTTGCTGAATTCGTAGGTTTTGTTGGTGAGGCCTTGTAGAAAATCACGGTCGTGTGAAACCACAATTAAAGTGCCGTTGTAATGGATCAAAGCTTGCTTCAATACCTCTTTGGCGCTAATGTCCAGGTGGTTAGTTGGCTCATCGAGAATCAATAAGTTCACCGGATGGAGCAACAACTTGGCCAGTGCCAAACGCGATTTTTCACCCCCGGAAAGCACTTTCACCCGTTTGTCAACGTCCTCAGGACCAAACAAAAAAGCTCCTAAAAGACCGCGTAGGCGCGCAATGTTGCGCCACTCGCCGGTGGCGATGTTGTCTACCGTTTCAAAAACCGTTTGTTCGGGGTTGAGGGTGCCTTCCTGGATTTGCGCATAATAGCCCACCTCCACATTGTGGCCGATGGTCAAGGTGCCGTCAAAACCCTCCTTACCAGTGACCATTTTCACCAAGGTCGATTTGCCTTCACCATTCTTGCCCACAAAAGCCACACGGTCGCCCCGATCAATTTCAAATTCGAGGTTTTTCAGCACCAGATTGGGGCCATAAGATTTATCCAGTTCGATGGCTCGAAGAACCGTATCGCCAGAACGAGGAGCCGGAGGAAAACGGAATTGAATGGCCTGATTGTCCAACTCGTCAAACTCTACCCGCTCCAACTTTTCTAGTTGCTTTATCTTGGATTGTACTTGCTTGGCCTTGGTGTTTTTGGCACGGAAACGTTCGATAAAGCGCTCTTGCTGCGCAATGTAGCGCTGCTGGTTTTGGTAGGCAGCCATTTGGTTTTGAAAGCGTTCTTCACGCAAATCAAAGTACTTGCTGTAGGGCACCTTGTAATCGTAGCAGCGGCCAAAAACAATCTCCACCGTTCGGTTGGTGATGTGGTCCAAAAACATGCGGTCGTGCGATACCATCATCAAGGCACCCGGATAGTTTTGAAAAAACTCTTCCAGCCAAATAATGGATTCTATATCGAGGTGGTTGGTAGGTTCATCCAACAGCAGAAGCGAAGCCACTTGCAGCAGCAACATGCCCAATCCTACCCGCATTTGCCAGCCACCACTAAACTCATTGAAGGGCCGGCTGAAGTCGGCCGAAGAAAATCCCAGTCCTTTGAGCACCTTTTCGGCTTCGCTTTCCTGCTTTCCACTGCCGATCAATTGCAAACTTTCGTGTTTTTCGGTCAATTGCTGAATCAGTTCACTGTAAGCTTCTGATTCATAATCAGTGCGGGTTTCCAACTCGTGGTTGATGCCTTCAATTTCTTTTTCCAACCGAATACTTTCCTCAAAAACCGTAAGGGTCTCGTCCAGAATGGTTTTGGTGGAGGTTACATTGATTTCCTGTGGCAGGTAGCCGATCGTTTTGCCATCCTGAATGGATACAGCGCCCGTATCGGGTTTCCGGTTGCCAATGATCACGTGCATCAGGGTCGATTTTCCCACTCCGTTTTTACCCACCAAACCGATACGGTCTTTGGGGTTGATCACAAAAGACAGGTCTTTGAAAAGTTCGCGACCTCCGAAATTGATGCTGATGGCGTCTAAAGATATCATGGCAAGACGCCAAAAATAAAGTAAACCGCTTGATGAACAAGGTTTCACTCCAAGAGAAAGCACCAAGAATGGCTCCTCGAACCCATGTTCTACCAAAGAATGGAGGATGTAAGAATTGAAGGATTCTAATCAGTTTAATCCCGGCCAAAGCAGGGAGGAAAACTATCTTTGCTCCATGAAAAGACTTGCCCCCCTTTTAAGCCTTTTTTTCGTTGGTCTCGTTGGAATGGCGCAAAACCTCAGTGTAGATGTGGCCACCATCAACTACGGTACGGTTTTCGAAAACTTGCCCGACAGTGTACAGGTAACTGTAACGAACACTGCTGATCAAAGCATAGAGGTAACCGACTTGAAGTTTTTCGAAACCTATGGTCAATTCCCGTTCACGACAACACAAGGAAATTTTACGCTCAGCACCGGCCAAAGCCAATCGTTTTGGGTCAAGTTCACACCCGACCACAACGTTATACACAACTCCGAAATGGTTATCGTTACCCGTAAGTCGGGAGCTTTTTCGGTAGATCTGCAAGGCACAGGACGGTATCAATCCAGCTATTATGCGCCCACCAACGACCTGGAAGAAGAGGCCCTGAAATCGGCACTAAAGACCTTGTTGGCCAACAATTACAACAGCTTGGGCTACAATTCGGCCCGTGACGAGATGTACATGGTGATCGACAACAAACGGGTGAACGGTCAGGGTACTGCTCAAAATCAATTTGAATCAGTTTACATTGGCGCTACCCTCAATGGATACGTTAGCCGGAGCAATGCCCAAAATCAAGGCTACAATACCGAACATACGTTTCCGCAAGGCTTTTTCAGTTCAAATGAACCAGAACGGTCCGACATTCATCACCTGTTCATCACCAATGGGGTGGCCAACTCTACCCGTGGCAACGATCCGTTTGGCATTGTGACTACTCCTGGTTGGAGTCAGGGAGGTTCTAAGCAGGGAGGCGGCACTTTTGAGCCCCGCGATGCTCAAAAGGGGCCTTCGGCACGCGCCATGATGTATTTTGTGACCCGCTATCAGGATTACGCCAACCACTTTGCGCCTCAGGAAAACATCTTACGGCAGTGGCACGCTGATTTTCCACCCAACGATATTCAGCGCCAGCGCAACGAGGATATTTTCGCCGTGCAAAACAACCGCAACCCCTACATTGACTATCCACAGTTGGTAGACCGTATTACCAATTTGGTGAGCAACTCAGTGGCTCCACAAGCCTTGAGCTTCTACTTAGCGAGTGACACCGTGCATTTCAACACTTTAGCCATAGGCGATACCGGCTATTTCGATCTGGTATTGGTCAATAATGGCAATCAAGACCTTGTCTTGAGCAACTTTGCTGCTACACTCACTTTAGATCAAAACTTATTCGGCTTACCAGCAAGCCCGTTGACATTGGTTCCCGGTGAAGACTTGACCCTCAACCTTAAATTTGTGGCGACCAGTAGCAGTGCGCTCAACACGGTTTTGATGTTCAACCACAACCTGCCGAATTCTCCTGGCGTTTCTTCGGTACCCTTGGTGGGCGATGTGGTAGTGAATGTCAATGATTGGGTATTGGCACAACCGGGTATTGAAGCTTTTCCGGTTCCTGCTTCTGAGTTGCTTCATTTGAAAAGCACCAAAGCCATTGGTAGGGTGGTAGTAGCCGACCTTTCTGGCAAGGTGTGGATGCAAGAGCGTGTGCCAGGCACTACCACGCAACTCGATTTGTCTTCCTTGGCCAGTGGCGTTTATTTCTTGCAGTTTGTCGACCATGCTGCGCAAAAGCCACAACGCATTGTGGTAAGCCGTCAATAGTGATTTTACTGTTTTTAGAAGAAACGGGTTTGCCCGTTCACAAACCCGGAGTGGCCGCTGGCAGTTCTAACTGTCCGCTGGTAAAATGGGACTGAATACTTGGCTTTTTTTTACGTTTTTACCTTGTTGTAAGAACCCACAAGTCAAGATATGAAGTTGCAAGAACCCCAAGCAAGTGCTTCTAAAACTACTGAAGCCAATGAAGCAGAAGCGCCAACGAATCAAGATTTCATAGTAGAAACCTCCGAGCGTGTTGGTAGTATTCATATATCTGCCAATATGTTGGAACCCGGCACTACGCTTCAGGTCTCTGATCCTGATACCGGTGTTGTATTTTTTGACTCTGATCAGGATGCCGTGGACCCATTTATTGGTTTGGAGGTTCCCTTCGAAATTGGAGAAACGCAGCAATTAAAGGTTTCTGCCGAAGGCGGTTTATTGTCATCGGAAGTACTGGCCCGGTTTCGAACCGAAATGCGAAAAACCGGCTGGGTGGTAGACCCCTGGCGCAGAAAACGTGACTTGTCGGCTTTAATTGCGCTCACGCAATTGAGGGCAGATTTTCGTGGCGCAACGCTGGCCAACTTTGGATCAACCGTCGGGTGTGATACGGTGCCTGACGGGGTAGCTTATGAGTTTTTATTCGAGGCTCCGGGTGGTTTTGCCACGACTACACAAACCACCAGTTTAGCGGGTGACACGAGTCTCGATTATGTATTGGATTTGATTCCCAATGAGCAGTATTCGGTGCGGGTGAAAGCAAAGGTAGGCGATCATTGGGGCAATTATGGCCCAGCTTATACCATTACCACACCCAATTTGGCCAACACTACCTGGCTGCGCGATGATTTTCGAAACCAGGAGGTAGGCATGCGACTAAATATGTACGCTAATGGGGTTTCCGGAGTTTCTCAGTACCGCTGGAAAGTGCTTCGGATAGAAGACGGTTTCGAAGAAATTATTAACCGATCCAATACTCAGTTTGCCCCGAATTTCCTCGTCAATGAGCGCTATAGCACTACTTACTACTTGAGGGCTTCCGTCAATCTCGGAGGAAGTTGGACCGATTATGGTCCGGCACGGATGTACCGGACTGAGCCCTTCCCTGATTCGTTTTTGGTGGATGCCTATGTGGGCTATCACGAGGATCAAAACGGATATATTTACCGCAACAACGTCACATCAGTTACCTCTTCTCGTTGGGAGTTTGTGGCTACCGATGGCACCTTTACCAAGGTGCATCAATACAACAGTGGTTCTACGAGGCTGCACAAAGCATGGCCAAGATTACCTTTCGACAAAACCTATACCGTTAGGATTCAAGCCTTAGTGGGTGGGGTTTGGGGGCCGTTTGGATCTCCACGCACTATTACTTACGGACCGATTCCTAAAACCACCATTTGGGATCAATACGTTGGTTTGCTTCCCGACCAGGGGGTGTATATAAACGCTTATAATGTTCCAGGTACAGCAGATTATGAGTGGCTTTTTGAGGCCACGGATGGTTCGCATACGGTATCGCGTGAGCGCAACTCTACCTCCTACAATTTTTCACCGGGTTGGATGCGGTTGCACATGGGGAAAACCTATGATGTACGAATTAGGGTGCAAGATAATAGTCTTGCTTGGGGTGAGTGGGGAGACCCCAGACAGATAACCATTGGCGTAGTCACTACCGAACTTGACGCCAGGTGGACCACCAGTGGTGACGGCTTGACACGTCAAAGTACCTACGTTACTTGTCGTTATGTAGCCGGAGCAACCAACTATTTTTGGCAATTCGATGCAACCGACAACAGTCACACTGCAAGTCGATTGCGCAATGCAGCAAGCTATAACTTTTCTCCTTCCTGGCTTAGACTGCACTATGGGAAAACCTACGATGTGCGTGTAAAAATTGAAAACGCAGGTGTTCTGGGCGACTTTGGCCCCACCCAACAGATTTATATTCCGTTTGAATATGCCAAGTTGAGAGATTCGCATGCTGGCTTACAACCCAACCAAAGCAGGTACATCTCCGCTGATCCGGCTTACGGAACCGAAAACAATGAATGGCGGTTTACCGCGCATGATGGCACACACACTGTTGATAGATTGCGGAACAGCACTTCGCAAAACTTTTCTATAAGTTGGCTCAGACTCCATTATGGTAAGACCTATGATGTTGAGATACGCGTATTCAACGGTGGAGTGTGGCACGATTGGGGCCCCAAAGTGGAAATCATTGTTCCTTTTGAGTACGCTGAATTGCGTGCCGATTTGGTGGGCATCACTATTCCGACAACCGGTGCTTATCTCTATTCTCAACCCATCTCTTCGGTAGATGCTTCTGAATGGGAGATTTCTTCCACCGATGGTACCCATACATGGACCTATACCCGAAACTATCACATTGTTTACATCCATACCGGCAATAATCTGCTTCCGGGGAAGACCTACAATGTGCGGATCAAGGTGCTGAATGGTGGTGCATGGGGCGATTGGGGGCCTGTACGGCAACTGGACGTTGCTCCGGCCTAAAGAAATTTCCCGTTCCTAAACCCAAAAAGGTCGTTGGTGCTCAAAGATTGCCGGTGGTCAAATCTGACTTTTATGGTATTCGGATTTGTGTTTACTTGTAAGGTGCCAAAATTTCAAGTGATCCTATGCAATTTGAAACTCACCCCGAAACTACTCCCCAAACCAACCGAGATACCGATTTAGAAACAACACCTACCGCCAACGAGTCGATAGTGATGGAGGCACCGGAGCGTACCGGTAGTATCCATGTTTCCGCTACTATGGTAGCCGCTTCAGAACAGTTGCGCATTGCAGATGAAGACAGTGGTGAAGTGTTTTTTGATGCGAAAACCGATGTGGTTGACCCTTTTCTTGGCCTTGAAGTTCCTTATGCGCTTACAGAAAGCCAACAATTGCGACTTTCGGTAGAAAGTAACGTAGCCGCTACCCGCGTATTGACCCAATTGAGAAGCGATCTTCAACAAAGAGGGTGGGTAGTTGATCATTGGCGCTGGAAGCGAGATCTTGCTGCTTTAGTGGCCCTTACGCAGCTTCGAGCAGATTTTCGAGGAACAACCCTGGCCGATTTTGGGACGAACATTGCGTGCGATACCGTTACCGATGCTACCGCTTACGAGTTTCTGGTCGAAGGCCCCGGCGGCTTTGCCACTACTGCACAAACCACCAGCATAATTGGAGAACTAAGCCTCAACTACCTGATCGACTTGATGCCCGAAGAAACCTATTCGGTTCGGGTAAAGGCGCAGGTAAACGGCCAGTGGGGCAATTATGGCCCTTCTCACGTGGTAACTACCCCGAATCCGCCTAATGTTACGTGGCTGTCTGATGCTTATCGCAATCAAGAGTGGGAGATGAACCGTGCTAAGTATGCCTACACTGTTGGAGGTGCTACGGACTACCGCTGGCAAACCATTCGTATGGCTGATGATTCCATAGACATCTACACTCGAGGAGGCAGTAATCATGGTTTTACCGCATGGTTAATGAGTCATGAGCAGTATGGTGAAACTTATTTGTTGCGTGTGTCGGTCCTGGTAGGTGGAACCTGGTCAGAATTTGGCCCGGCAAGAATGTTTTTCATTGAACCTTTGCCAGATGCCTACCTTAGGGATCAGGACGTGGGTTACCATCCGAACCAATCAGGTAATTTCTACCGCAACTCCATTACCTCAGTGGAGGTTTCCAATTGGGAATTTACCGCTACTGATGGCTCCTTTCAAACCGTTTACTTCCGAAATCACTGGTCTACTTCCATAGGTAAAACCTGGCCCAAGTTGCCTTTTGGTAAAACTTATGAGGTACGCATCCAGGTGCGGGTAGATGGTGTTTGGGGCTCCTATGGTCCGGTTCGGGAAATTACGATAGCACCCCTGCAACCTCCTGAATTAGACGATACTTATGCTACTACCATCACCAATATGGGGTTATACCTGTATGCTGTTTATAACCCTGGGATAACGAATTATGAGTGGAACTTTGAGGCAACTGATGGCTCTCATTCGGTGTATCGGCTACGCAACCACTACTCTAACAACATGCCCTTGGGATGGCTCAGGTTGCACATGGGTAAAACCTACGATGTTCGGGTACGAGCAGAAGGGCCAGGTGGCTACTGGAGTGATTGGGGAGTGACCAAACAATTGACCATTGCGGTGGTCACCACCAAACTTAGCGATGCTTACACCGGTTTGGTGTCTGGTGCTGGTATTTATGCTTACTGTGATTACCTGGCCAATGCAACGGATCACATTTGGGAATTTGCTTCTACCGATGGTATACACAACGTTACCCGGCAACGCAACCATTACTCCAACAACCTACCATTATCGTGGGTGAAGTTGCATTACAACAAAACCTATGATGTGCGAGTAAAAGTAGAAACTGGCGATGTTTTCGGAGATTATGGTCCGGTTAGGCAGTTGACTTATCCAGAAGAAATCCCGCGCCTAAGAGCTTCATCTGCTGGGTTAATTCCCCATCAAGGCACTTATTTTTATACCGATCCGCTTTATGCCAACAGCAATTCCGAATGGCGGGTTACAGCTATTGATGGCACCCATACCAATTCCAGGTTGAGAAACCATTACAGTACCAACATGCCAGCCAGCTGGCTTGGTCTCCATTACGGTAAAACCTATGACCTTGATATTCGAATAGAAAATGGGGGTATTTGGTTTCCCTGGGGGCCGAAGGTGCAAATAACCGTTCCAGTAGAGCTTGCGCGTCTCAGGGCTAACCAAGTAGGTATCACCGTGCCAGCTGTTGGAACCTATTTTTACGCCGACCCAATTTGGGGGGTCGAAAAATCGGAGTGGGAATTTTCTGCCACCGACGGTTCGCACACCTGGACCTACTATCGAAACCACGCTACAACTTATGCGCACAGTGGTAACAACTTGCTCCCTGGCAAAACCTATAACCTGAGGATTCGGGTGATGAATGCGGGCATTTGGGGAGACTGGGGCGAAGTGAGACAATTCAATACTGCACCCGCTTAATTTTTTTGCCTTGAAACCATTATCCAATACAAGTCCTTCATCGGTCGATTCAACCAACAAGGAATGGGAGAAGAGCGTATGGCTTCATACCCGTGATTTGGAGGAAGAACTCTCTTGGTTCGATCGGGTATTGCAACTGCGTTCTACGCTCAACCGTGGCAAGCAGGATGTCCCTTACCGGTCGGTGTATGACCTTCATCCTCCCGACTTTAGCGCTTCTGAAACCAGCTATGCACATTTCATTCGCCAACACCAATTGGGTTTCGATGAACGCCTGGCAATGATGATGGCCATCGCACCCCATCTACAACCCAAGGCACTCGATATTTTTCTGAGTACCGATGGCAAAGACAGTGCACAAGGTGGAAGTCGAGGTAAAAGCCACAAAGGTTTTTTGCCTACCGGGGAAACCTTGCTATTTGTGTTGGCTGGTGAAAACCTGCAAAAACGGATATTACTCAACCGCTTATTTGGGCGTGAGCATTTGTTTCACCGTGAAAAGGTCATTTGGCTCGAAGAAGCTCGGGAGGAAGAGCCTTTGCTCAGTGGCAAACTCAAAGCTTCCGAAGAATTCATCGACCTTATAACTACAGGAGCCATGAAAAAGCCCCGATATGGCAGCGACTTCCCGGCCAAATACCTGAGTACAGAATTGGAGTGGAAAGATTTGGTTTTGCACCGAGAAACCCGCTTGCGGCTCGAAGAAATTCAGCATTGGATCGAACACCGCGAGCAACTGATGGGAGAGTGGGAAATGGGCAAGCGCCTGCGTCCGGGTTATTTGAGCTTGTTTTACGGTCCTCCTGGCACCGGAAAATCATTGAGTGCCGCAGTGCTCGGTAAGCTTACCGGAAAAGACGTGTTCCGCATCGACCTTTCGGGAGTGGTGTCCAAATACATTGGAGAAACTGAAAAAAAGCTCTCTGGTATTTTTGATCGGGGAGAGCACCGGGATTGGATATTGTTTTTTGACGAAGCCGATGCCATTTTTGGAAAGCGCAGTGATACCAAAGATGCCCACGACCGCTATGCGAATCAAGAGGTAGCTTATTTGTTGCAACGCATTGAGGAATATTCGGGGCTGGTGGTATTGGCCACCAACCTGCGGAGCAACATTGACGATGCCTTTCAAAGGCGCTTTAAATCGGTAATTCCCTTTCCCATGCCCAATGTGTTGGAACGAAAACAACTATGGGAAAAGAGTTTCTCATCGAAATCCAGATTGGCGGAGGATGTAGACCTGTTGCAGATTGCGCGCGAATTTCAACTGGCCGGTGGGAGTATCATTAACGTTGTGGAGTATTGCTCGGTGCAAGCCATTCAGGCTGGGAAACAAGAAATCTCAAGGGATAGCCTGATACAAGGAATCCGGTTAGAGTATCAAAAAAGTGGATTGACGTTGTAGGGTAAGAATTGGGCTTAAATGTTGCCCAAGAGGTGCTTGCTGCGCTTGCGGCCAAGTACCGACCACATGCTGGACATCGGGAAACGGCTCCCTAAACTCTTGCGGGTTTGTCGGTGGGCAACACGTTCGTTGAGACTACTCGAAAAGTGCTCGCAATTGAACTTCACCAAATCGTAGTCTTCACCAATGAGTTTTTCTAAAAAAGGGAGTACCAGTTTGCGATCTTCCTCTTTGCCATCAAAGCGTTCACAACCTACCAGCTTTTTTCCATCGAGAAATTTGTGGTAAGTCACAAAGCGAATCCCCGACGAATTACGGTTTTCTGCAACAATGACGGTACCGTTGAGTTCGCCAATGTAAATCCCATAGTGATTGCCAAGAACGGCATTGTTTCTTATGAGAATGTCTCCGGTTTGCAGGTCTTTTATGTCCATTATCTTCGAGAACTACAGCAATGTTTCACGCAAAATTTGCGAAAAGGTTTCAATGGTGAGGCGACAATTCGTTAAAGTAACTTTAATTTTTTGCGAGCGACTGCTTTATTGATGCCGCAGATAAAAGTCTTACTTATCGATAGTCGGTGGTATTGGGAACAATAGGTTTTTTACACTAATTGGTGTTGAAAACCCCTCCAATGCCGTTTTGTAGTCCTTGATTGAGGTGTGGACTGCTGGCACCTGCATCACATTGAATAAACTGTAGAAGGCCCGAGAGTAGCGTGGGCAGATAATTTGAGCGCGTTAAAACCCGAGCTTTGGAGTATTCATGCGTTCTACTAAAACGCCCAAACACCACATCTTGCTCAAAGAGACTTTACGGCTTCCTTTGGTTTGTTCTTCTTTTTCTCCGGGTACGGTTACTTTGAGAATGATCCGTTGAGTAGAATTGGCGGTAAATTTAAACTCCTGGCTCATATCGTCGTCACGATTATCGTAGAGCACTTCCCGCGATTTACTGTCCAACACTTGAAATTCTACTTGCTCTCCCAGGTTTTTGTCGAGACAAAATGAAATGCGGTAATCTTTTCCGCGGTAAGCTACCATGCTCAACTCTGAGGAGTGACCGGGAGAGAAAAGGGCACTCTTAGACTGAGCATCATATTCAAAAGGCTCTTCAAGCGCACACCGCTTCTCGTGAAACCCAATGCAGTGTTGGCTGTTAGCGGTTTGCGTGGCGAGGCTTCCAAGGAGTAAGAGTGCAATTCCGGATTTAATAAGCAGTTTCATAGGTCCAGAAAATATTTTTATACGTTACCGGTAATGCTGTTGTGCAGCCGGGCAATTTCGTTTTTCAAATTGTTATACTGTTCGGCAGTAATAACTATCGAACTACCTCCTAGCACCATGTTGTTGCCTTCGGTTTTCGTGATGGCGGTAGCGGTTTCAGAATCGGCACCCATGGCCTCAAAAATGCCACCGAGTGCATTCAAATCCTGAGATACCTCCGCTACATCTTTGCTATCGGTATATTGCTCCAGGTAATATTTCAGGTTCTCAAAGGTCAGCTTCTGATCGGCAATGCGCATAACCGCTTCACTTCCCTCCGAATATTCTACAGATTGGGTCACAATGTACATGCTCTCCAACCAGCCGCCTGCGGCCATCAGGGCAAGCAAATCACCTTTGTCTTTTTCTTCCAGGGAGGTAATGGTATTGAAGTAAGACGTGTTGGAGATCAACTCCAGCGAGTCGGCATTTTGGATGTTGTTTTGAATCCGGTCTACCAACATCTCGTTAAATACATAGGAAATGTCGAGTTCATCGGCGAGGCGCTTAATGGTGCTGAAGGTTTCCAGCGATTCATTAAATCGCTCGAAAGAGGAGGCATAAGCCAACTGAGCGGTGAAACGACCGAAAGCCAAACTTTGATATTTGCGCCCTACTATATCGTTGATGTTCTCGTTCTTGCTCATCATTTCGGAGTTGAACTCAAGTCCACCATCCTTTATAAAATTGAGCAGTTCGTTGGGAGAAGGAAGCTGATAGTAGGTTGCAGGAATTTCCACCAAATCTTCATCCGGCTCTTCAATGGCCGGTGTTTTGGGTTCAGGAGTGGATGGTTTAGGATCACTGCCACATCCTGCCGCCAAGAAGGTAATCATCACCAGGCCTGCAAACAACTTAGCGTTCAGCGAAATACGTGTCATGGAACGAAGGGTTGGTCTAAAGAGGGTGTAAAAATAAGATATAATTGCTTTTCAGCTTTGATTGCCCAAAAATCCCGGAAATATAAAAATTATTCAGCAATCGGTAACTCAACTGCCGGCTTCCGTTTTGAATTCGGAGGTGAAATGAAAATTCAGCTCAGGATAATTCTCTTGCGCCATTTTGAGCATCCAGGCCGAAGGAGCCATGAAGACATAGTTGCCATCGCGGTCCATAGAAATCTCAGGAGCTTTGATGCGGATAAACTCTTCTAACTTGGCCTTGCTGTCCGTGGTGATCCAACATGCCTTAAAATGATTGAGTGGTCGAAACTCACAAGAGGCACCGTACTCGTTTTTGAGGCGGTATTGAATGACTTCAAACTGGAGGTTTCCCACTGTTCCGATGATCTTTTTGTTGCCCGGCTGCCGGATAAACAACTGCGCAACCCCTTCTTCCGAAAGTTGTTGCACCCCTTTGTCCAACTGTTTGGTTTTCATGGGATCGGTGTTGACTACCTCGCGAAAAATTTCAGGTGAGAAACTGGGAATACCCTTAAACATAAACTTGGTACCCTCGGTCAAGGTATCGCCAATCTTGAAGTTGCCCGTGTCATAAAGCCCAATCACATCGCCGGGGAAGGCCTCTTCGATAATGCTCTTTTCCTGCGCCATAAAGCTGGCCGGGTTGCTGAAACGAAAGTTCTTGGCCAACCGCACATGGTGAAAAAACTTATTGCGTTCGAACCTGCCAGAGCACACCCGCAAAAAAGCAATGCGATCGCGGTGCCTCGGATCGAGATTGGCGTGTATTTTAAATACAAAGCCGCTAAACTCCTCGTTTTCCGGGTCAATCAATCCGTTGTCAGATTCGCGGCCGCGCGGTTTAGGCGAAATGTTAATGAAGGTATTCAGAAGTTCTTTTACTCCAAAGTTGTTGACGGCACTGCCAAAAAACACCGGAGCCAATTGGCCATGGAGGTAGTTTTCTTCCGAGAAAGGATCGTATACTCCCTCTACCAATTCCACATCCTCCATCAACTGGTCTTGAGCTTCACCAATGATTTCGCGCAGAGCAGGATCGTCTGCTCCTTTAAACGTAAGTATGTCCCCACCCAATCGGGTTTGCTTGGCCTCGAATAAATCCAATTGCCGGTCGTAAAGGCGAAAAACCCCCTGAAAGTTATGTCCCATGCCTATCGGCCAGGTCATGGGCCGCACTTTGATTTTCAATTTTTCTTCCAACTCGTCCAGCAAATCGTAGGGGTCTTTGCCTTCAAGATCGAGTTTGTTGATGAAAATCATCACCGGGGTGTCCCGCATCCGGCACACTTCCATCAAGCGTTCCGTTTGTTCCTCCACCCCTTTAACACAGTCGATTACCAGCACCACACTGTCTACTGCGGTAAGGGTACGGTAGGTGTCTTCTGCAAAATCTTTGTGACCAGGCGTATCCAACAAATTGATCAAGGTCTCACGGTAGCGAAAAGCCATCACCGAAGTGGCCACCGAAATGCCCCGTTGGCGCTCAATTTCCATGAAGTCAGAAGCAGCTGGGTTTTTAATCTTGTTGGATTTTACCGCACCTGCCGTTTGAATGGCCCCTCCAAAAAGGAGCAATTTCTCGGTAAGGGTGGTTTTGCCGGCATCCGGGTGGCTGATGATGGCAAATGTTCGGCGTTGGTGAATGGCTTCTTGCAATTTCATGGCGCAGCAAAGTCGATTTAAGCGCGGCAAAAGTAGGCAAAAGTTGCGCGCGGCCCCAGGAACATTGAGGTTGGGATCGCTCAATCTACCATCGATTTGTTCCTGAACCAAGGGAATAAATCCCGATTTTTACAGTTGTGCATCCAAATACCATTGCCATGCGTTCAGTTTTACTTCTCTTTTGCTTTCTGATAGGGACCACCCTTGCCCAAGCTCAGGTTACCCTCGACAGCACCTCCCTGCAGGTGGATACCGTAGTAACCGGTCTCGACATTCCATGGGAGATTCACTATGGAGCCGACGACCACCTTTGGGTCACCGAGCGCTACGGGAGAGTTACCCGGATCAATCCCAACAACGGAAATTTGCAAGTGCTTTTGGACCATACTTCAGATGTGTATCAGGTGAAAGAATCGGGTATGCTGGGGCTGGTTTTGCATCCTGATTTCAACAACCAACCCTACGTCTACATTGCTTACACCTATTTGCAAGGCTTTTCCATTTGGGAGCGGTTGACGCGTTGGGAATACACCGGAGGACAACTGGTGAACGAAACGGTGTTGATTGACAACATTCCGGCCAATGAAACGCACGATGGTTCCCGATTACTAATTTTGCCCGACGAAACGTTATTGATGACGACGGGTGATGCGCAAAACACGGCCAATTCGCAGAATGTCTCCAACCTTAGTGGCAAGGTATTGCGGGTGAACCTGGACGGCACCGTACCGGCAGACAACCCTATACCCGGCAGTTTTGTATGGAGTTGGGGGCATCGCAACCCACAAGGCATGGTTTTAGGTGGCCCCAATCAAGAACTATATACCACCGAGCACGGTCCGCAAACCGACGATGAATTCAACCGCATGCTGCCCGGACGCAATTACGGTTGGCCTGCCGTGCACGGTTATTGCGACAGCCCAACTGAAATACAATTTTGCAACGATAGTGGAGTAGTAGAGCCTATTTTTTCGTGGACTCCAACCATTGCCATTTCTGATTTGGTTTGGTACGATCATCCGTCCATTCCTGAATGGCAAAACAGTTTTCTGATCACCAGCCTGAAAGACCAGCGTTTGTACCAGGTGCGGGTGGCACCCGATGGAATAACCTACGAGAGCCAGGAAGAATATTTCAATTTCAATTGGGGCCGGTTGCGCGATATTACTGTGGCGCCAGACGGTCGAGTATTTTTGGCCACCAATGGTCCATCCTGGACCAACACGGAGCCCAATACGCACAGCATCATTGTTTTGTCCAATGAGGTAACCAGTCGGGCAGAATACCAGTTGGAATCAACCGCTATTCGGGTTTTCCCCAACCCAAGTACCGGACAGTTGAGGGTGCAGGGAATGCACCAAGAAAACCGCGAATTACGATTTATGGGGATGGATGGCAAGCTGTTGCGCAGTGCGTTGCTGCCCTCTGGTAGCGAGGTGGTTTCCTTGGAAGGCCTACCCTTTGGAATGTTGCTGATGGAAGTACGCTCGGCTTCAACTACCCGAGTGGTAAAAGTGCTGCACCAGCAGCGCTAAAGTTCAAGGTGCCGGAAGCGCCCTCGGAAGCGCCCGCTTGATACCACCTTTATTCCTCCTGTTTCCGGAGCGTAGAGTGTGCAGGTAAAATTGGCGACAAAGCGAAATACTTTTACCCCACCCACGGTGATGACTTCTTCTGTGCTTTCCCAATCGAAGGTCGGCGTAAATTGAGGTCCTTCAGCAGAGCTCCATAATACTCCGTTTTCATCTCTCCAAACGATTTCCACACCTCGTGTGAACGTATCGATGGTATCGATGATTGGAATGGTAGGATTGATGGTGTCGTAGGTGATTTGGTGCTCAGAATAAGTGAGAAAGTTGAAGGTGTCGTTGGTGAAATAATTGAAAAAGTCGAGGTTTTGCGGTTGTGCTCCCAAAAAAGCAAACTCCCGCTTGTTGATGCCAAAAAACACCGTATCGATCGAATTGTAGACAAATGAAGTGTAAGAGGCGCGCGAAGAATCTGGCGGGAGCACGGAAGAGAATTGCTGGCCGGTGCTGTCGCGAAAAGAAGCCGAGTCTGATTTGTAACTGATCAACTGGCCGCTAATGGAACCGCTAAAACTCGTATTGTCTGGCTCAGCTGGAGCAGGTTCTTCCGGACCAATGATCTGGTCGTCGTCTTGGCAAGAGATAGCACCTATCAAAAGGCCGCTGAGGAGAAAAAAGAAGAAAAATCGTTTCATAGTCTAACACCAATTCCGGGGCTAAAGATACAAACTTGCGCATTTGCTCAAGAAACACCCCTTACGTACCCTTGGATTCGCAAAATTAAGCCGTTTTTTGGGTTGTTTTCTAGCTGTCCCAATGGCTTCTTCACAAGACACCGTTGGCAATGCAAAGATGCGGTGGAACGCTGCAAAGGTTGGATGGATTGAAAAGTTGGATGCAACTATTTTTGATAAGGGCGCATCATACAAGCGAAATCCCACATATTTCATCCTCCAAAATCACTACTATGAAATCTAACCCTTACATCCATCGCCTTCGCAAAGTCAGCTTAGTGTTGGCCGGTGTATGTGCAGCGGGCTTTATGATGGCTCAGCAGCCCCTGCTTCAAAAAATGACCACCGTAAACGCAGAGTGGAAAAACCAAACGGATGTGGCCCAATTCGAAGGCCAAACCACCGAATTGACGAACGATCGGGAATTGATCCGCTTGCACTTGCAATTGGTAGAACAAACGCTTCGTGCCCGCTCCACGAATCACCTGAGCGAAGCGCAAAAAAACGCACGCAACCACCACCTCAACAATTTGGTGCGTTACTATGAGTCTGGTGCCTTCCCCATCAACACCAGCCACGACTACCGCTTGCCCATCTTCATCGACCCCTTCAACAATTATTGCGCAGTTGGCCACCTGATGAAAACATCGGGAGCGGAAGACCTTGCACGAGGCATTCACGACAGTCAAAACTTTTCCTACCTGGCCGACATTCGCCACGATGATTTAGGCGATTGGGTTGCTGCTTCCGGTTTAACCCCAGCTGAGTTGGCTTGGATTCAGCCGGGATACCCACCCAGCCACCCGGTGACCCCCATGGAAGGTGGCGTAAACGGAACAGTTTTTACCTCAATGGTTGAAGCTTCTTCTGGCGATCTGATCATCGGTGGTGATTTTGACGAAGCCAACGGTACGGTAGGTTATCAAAACCTCGCCCGCTGGGGACAAGGGGTGAGTGGCCCCACCTGGAAAGGCAACCTCGGTGGAGGCGTTAACGGCACCGTTCATGCCATGGTGTATTTTAACGGTGACCTTGTGGTAGGTGGTGATTTTACCGATGCTGGTGGAGTAGCCGTAAACAATGTAGCTCGCTGGGATGGTAGTCAATGGCACGCCATGGGCAACCTCTCCTCGCAAGTGAATGCCCTGGCCGTTTTCAATGGAGACCTCTATGCAGGTGGAGAATTCATTAGTCCTAGTCTTAGTGATCCCTTTGCCTATTTCGCCGAATGGAATGGTATTGTTTGGTCCGGTGCAAGTTCCTCTCCTTTGGGGGTGGTACACGACCTGCAAGTGGTAGGCAGCGACCTGATTTTGGGTGGTGACTTTGCCAGCATTTTAGGCGTGAGTGGTACCGAAAACATTGCTGCCTACAACGGAGTAACCTTTACTGACCTGGACAATGGTTTGCCACTACCTGTTTATGCGCTGACGGATCTGAACGGTGTGCTGTACGCCGGTGGAGAGTATACCGATACCACTGATACCATGGGCTTAGTAGTTCTGGAAAACAATTCATGGGAAAGTGCCGCCAACATCTACGTACACCAAACCCAAACCTTTGTGGTTTACGACCTTGCCGTACGCAACAACCAACTTTTGGTAGGTGGAGATTTTAGGGTTTCCTTAGGCCTTACGCACGGCGATGATTTGATGTTGATCGATTCCGGAATGCCCATTCCTTTGGTGGGAAGCTTCAATACGGGCGTTGTACACAATGTCAACGTGATGCCCGGCAGCACGCAGTCCATTTTTATGGGAGGAGATTTCGAATCCCGTGGTGGTGTTACGGTGAACAACGTAGCCACGGTAGATATCTTAACCTCGGTAGAAGAGCCACTAAACGCTGCGGTGAAAGTGGAAGTATTCCCCAATCCAACCGCAGGAGAAGTCACCGTACAGTCTGAGCTGGCACTCGAACGTTTGCAACTCACCAACCTGGAAGGCAAGGCAGTGGTGGTAATGGAAAATCCACAGTCCAATGCCTCCCTTGATCTATCCACCATGGCACCCGGAGTATACTTTGTGCAAACTTTTGCCAATGGAGCACTCATCGATCAGCAAAAGTTGGTCGTGCAATAAAGAAACGTCACTCAACCCCTCTACTATAAAAACGGCCTCTCTTCGTTGATCGAAGGGAGGCCATTTTTTTTATGGTGCGACCTTGGCAACACGCCAATACGATTGTTGCCAAAAGACGGGATGCGCATGGGCAACACAAGGAAAAGCGTATGGCAACAGGTTGATCTTGGCAACAGGTGAGGCATGGCAACAGGTTGGTTTTGGCAACAAGTGATGTCTGGCAACACCCAATGCCCGGCAACACTTTTGTTGCCTTATTTTCATTTCTATACTAAACAACGCTTCGTTTTGCTGTTAGGCAACAGTGGACTCATTTTGGCAACATTTGGTGTATTGGTTTGCCTAAAGGCGGTTCACGTACTAAAACTTGGGTGAGCATTTAAAAGTATTGGCAATGGTTTTTCAAAAGGCCACAACCATTTATATATCCAGTTGCCAAACCCCGTTACTACCGTGCCGTCTATTTGATCCAGAAATTGGCCCACTTCTTCGCGAGTTGGTCGGTGGGCAAAAAAGAACGTATCACCTTTGAATACATGCATGGCTTTGGCTTCAGCTAATTTGCTTACTCCCAATCGATGCATAGCAGTGTCATACCGAGCCGACCATTCGCTGTACACAAGGTTGGGCATTTCCCAACTCGGGTGTTCAGCATAGAAACCCACCGGGTAGAAATTTTCAATTCCCCAATAGCCGGTAAGTTTTTCTCTACCCAGGTCATCAAGCTGACTGCTCCGATACCTGCGACCAAATGGTAAATAGTGTCGAGAGACACCGGATTGTTCCATACCAACCCTGTGTTTTTACAGAGCGAGGGTCCGAGAACGATAGAAGAAGGGTAAAATAGCACGAAGACGGTGGTTGAGAGCGAGCAGCTTTGCTGCTTTGGTGGTCTTACTAGATCGTTGGAAATTGATTTACCCGATCGAAGATTATGGGCTATGGACATGATCGTGCTTGTAGATTATTACTTTCGTTTACCAATCAATTGAATCTGCAAATGTCCACCATTCCCCTTATCCTCAACGGCAGTGCCCGCCACGATGGCAACATGTCCAAGGTCACCCGCCAATTGATGGCCCATAGTGGTGGAGAAGAAGTGGTTTTGCTGGATTTGCAATTGGAACACTACACTTATGGCACGTCTCCATCGGATGACTTTCTGCCTTTAATTCAACGTTTTCTGCAACATCACGACACCTTGGTTTTGGCTACTCCGGTGTATTGGTATGCCATGTCGGGGCGAATGAAAGTGTTTTTTGATCGGCTCACCGATTTACTTACTGCAGAGAAAACCATTGGTCGCCAATTGCGCGGAAAAAACATGGCGGTTGTTACCACCTCCGCAGGAGGAAATTTAGGAGACGATTTTTGGATTCCATTTCAAGCAAGTGCAGATTATTTGGGCATGCACTATTTAGGAGGTTGGCACACTACAGACGATTCCAGCATGGCAGAAACAGTTGAGCGCATGGCGGCAAATCTGTAGTGAACAGCAGAAGGGTGAAACAGCACGCCGGCGGAAAACGAGAGCGGCTTCGCTGCTAAAAGAAGTTTTTAATTGGTTGACCGTCCTTGCTCTCACTCTCACTCTCGCTTTCACTCTCGTCTTCTCTCTCTTTGAACTTCTCGTAGTTTTGCAGTCTCCCTTATGGCAAATACACCTTTTGATCCAGCCAGCACAGGACTTCCCATTGTAGAAGTGGTGCCTGAAGTGCGTGAAAAATTGACTACTGGCAATACCCTGATCGTGCATGCGCCACCGGGAGCCGGAAAAAGTACGGTGTTGCCACTCGTGTTGTTGGATGCCGATTGGTTGGGCGATCAAAAGATCATTTTGTTGGAGCCTCGGCGACTGGCCGCCAAAACCATTGCGCAACGCATGGCCGAGTTGCTGGGCGAAAAAGTAGGTCACCGAGTAGGCTATCGCATTCGATTTGAAACCAAGGTGAGTGCCGAAACCCGTATCGAAGTCGTGACGGAAGGTATTCTTACCCGAATGTTGCATAGCGACAATGCACTGGAAGGGGTAGGCATCGTAGTGTTCGATGAGTTTCACGAACGGAGCATCCACGCCGATGTGGCCCTGGCTTTGGCCCGGGAAAGTCAAGCCATTTTACGGCCCGATTTGCGCATCCTCATCATGTCGGCTACGCTCGATCTGCCAGAACTCACCCATTTGTTGCAAGCCCCGGCCGTGGAAAGTCAAGGGCGCCAATACCCTGTAGACCTGCGCTATGCTGGTGAGCAAGACGTGCGCCTGATGCCGGAGCTTACCGCCCGTATTGTAGTGCAAGCCTTGCAAGAAACATCGGGTGATGTGTTGGTGTTTTTGCCCGGGCAAGGTGAAATCCGCAAATGCGAAGAGATTTTGCGCAAGCAAACCAAAGGCATTTCCATCCACCCGCTTTATGGGCAGTTGTCACCCGGCAAGCAATACAGCGCCATCATGCCCCACAAAGAGGGAATTCGCAAAGTGGTGCTGGCCACCTCCATCGCCGAAACCAGCCTCACCATCGAAGGCATTGGAGTAGTGGTCGATTCGGGCTTTGGCCGTACTTCCCGCTTTGACCCAAAAACCGGCTTGAGTCGTTTGGAAACCATTCAGATCACCAAAGATTCGGCCGATCAACGTGCTGGCCGTGCTGGCCGGCTTGGTCCCGGAGTGTGCTACCGCATGTGGAACAGCACTACCCAGCACCGCATGGCGGCCCACCGCACGCCCGAAATTTTAGAAGCCGACCTGGCTTCTTTGGTGTTGGACCTCGCCCAATGGGGTATTCGTGATGCGGCCCAACTTACCTGGCTGAGTCCACCACCGCAAGGCGCTTTGGCACAAGCCGATGAATTGCTGCACGATTTACAGGCCCTGGAACACGGCCAATTGACGGAGCATGGAAAAGCCATTCACCAGTTGCCTTGCCACCCACGCCTGGCTCACCTGCTGCTTTTTGCCCGTGAGGAAGGCCTCGAAGCCTTGGCTACTGATTTGGCGGCTTTGCTGGAAGAGCGCGATCCTTTGCCGCGCGATTCGGGTATTGATATCAACCTGCGCATCGAAGCACTGCGCAGACACCGCCGTGAAAAACGCAACGATCGCCGGATGAACACGATTGCCAAAGTGGCCCAATCGTACCGTCAAATGCTCGACATTTCGGAAGACAACCGCGATTTTAGCGACCTGGACACAGGCCTGCTGCTGACGCAAGCCTATCCCGAACGCATTGCTCACTCCCGGCCGGGCAACAATGCTCAATTCAAACTCGCCAACGGCAACCTGGCGATGGCCGGACACAAAGACGATCTGGCCTTTGAGCCTTGGCTGGCCATCGCACACTTGGACCCACGAGACGGCATGGGCAAAATATTTTTGGCCTCCCGGCTCAATCCCAAAGACCTCGCACCCTTGGTGCAAGAAAAAGAGGTGGTGGCGTGGGATTCAGACGATGGTGGCCTCACCGCTGAATTGCAATTGCGCATTGGTAGCATTGTGCTACAAAGCAAGCCATTGCCCGATCCAGACCCGGAGCGCCTTCAGGAAGCCATTGCCGAGGCAGTGGAGCGGGAAGGGCGACAGCTGTTGTCGTTTGACGAAGCGGTGGAGCAGTGGCAACACCGGGTGCTGAGCCTGCGCAAGTGGCAGTCCGAGGCCAGCTGGCCCGACGTGAGCACCAACAACCTGTTGCACACCAATCGCGATTGGTTGGGGCCTTATTTGGGCAAGGTGCGCAAACCGGCGGACCTCAAAAAGATCAACCTGTTGGAAGTGCTGCAATATTCGCTGGACTACGAACAACAAACGGCTCTTGAGCGCCTGGCACCTGCGAAACTGGAAGTGCCCAGTGGCTCAAAAATCCGGTTGCGCTACCACAGCAACGGTGCTCCACCAGTTTTGGCGGTGCGCTTACAGGAAATGTTTGGTTTGGCCGATACGCCCATGGTGAACGATGGCCAACAGGAAGTGCTGTTGCATTTGCTTTCTCCGGCTTCGCGGCCAGTCCAGATCACCAGCGACCTGCGCAACTTTTGGAACGAGACGTATTTTGAAGTGCGCAAAGAGTTGAAACGGCGGTATCCCAAGCACCATTGGCCGGATGATCCCTGGACGGCAGAGGCAGTGCGAGGCGCGAAACGCCGGAAGCCTAAATCTTCTTGACCACATTTCGGTAGCGGGTGGCTGCAATGGAGCGTCTTTCAGTTTTAAATTGCAGGCGCTAAGTTTGTGGTGATGCCTTGCCGCAATGGTATGGTTCTTAAAAAATGCCCCCTTTTGAATTACTTAAAACCTGCTATTTGGGGTTGTTGGCTGCTTTTGGTCGGTGGTTTGCTGGTTTCGACCACTTTCATCCAGGCCAACCCGAAAGTCGACTCCCTTTACGCCATCGTTCAAGACGAGGAGAGCGAACCTGACCAGCGGCTGCTTGCCTTTCGCAACTACATTTTGGCTACGTTGTATGACAATACAGCGGAAGCCTTACCCGACCTGCAGGATTACCTGCAGCTTTCCATACAGTATTCCGATTCGGTTCGCATGGCACATGCCTACCATTGTTTGGGGTTTTACCACCGCAAAAAGGGAGATCTTGCGCAGGCAGACTCGGCTATCGCGCGTTCACTTTGGATCGCCCAAGCATCGGAAAATCGCTATTACCTCCTCAATGCCTACATCGATCAGGCTTGCTTGTTAGAGGAGCGCGGTGCGTATGCCACTGCTACACAACTCTACCAATCCATTTTGGACACAGCGGTGCACTACCGCGAGTTTGTGATGGAAGCAAGGGCACACATCAACCTGGGAAACCTGTATGAAGTGCAAGGGAGTTACCTCGAAGCGCTGGACCACCTGCAACGGGCACTTCAACTGTGCGAGCAGAAAAAGATAGTCGGTTTCCTGGCCAGCACCTTGCTAAGCTTGGGCAATATCAATGCAGCCATTGGCGATTTATCAGCGGCCGAAGGGTACTATCAACAAGCGATTGCGGTTTCAGAAAAACAACACAACAACAATACCTTTCAATTGGCTTTGATCGAATATGCCGACTTGCTTCAAAAACAGGAAAGGTCGGCACTTGCACGGCAAACCCTTCAGCAATTGCTGCAGTTAAGTGAAAGATTGCCCAACCGAAGGGAGCAAGCCCGGGCCCATTACTTGCTGGCAGAGCACTACTTAGAAACCAAAGCGGTAGAAACAGCCAAAGGACATCAGCAAAAAGCGTTGCAGTTGCTCGGTTCCTACCCCAATGCCTTGGAAACGGCTTATGCTCATCAGGTTTCGGGCAGGCTTTTCCTGCAAACCAATGCTAATCGGGAGGCACAAAACCATTGCCTGCAGGCCGATAGCATCAACCGGCAATACAACGATGTTGAATTGCAAAAATCGATCTGTTGGTGCCTCTACGAAGCTTACAAAAGGCAGCAAAAAATGGCTGAAGCCCTGGGTTATTATGAAGCTTACAGCAGTATTGTGGCGCAGCAAAGCAATACACCGATGGTGAAACAATTGCTTCAAAAGCAACTGGAAACTCAATTACAACACCGTTTGCAATTGGACAGTTTGCAGCAAAAAGCGCATTTGCAGTTGTTGCAGGTGCAACACGACCAGGAAATTCGCTTACAATGGACGATAACTGCAGTAGTGATGCTTGCCGGAGCTTTGTTGAGTTTTTTAAGCCTCGTATTATGGAGGGCCTATCAAAGAAACCGCCAGCAAAAAGAGTCGCTGGAAAAAATGAACCGGCTCAACAAGCAGGTGTTTTCCATCATTGCACACGATTTTAAAGGGCCCTTAATATCGATGAACATGCTGGCCGACAACTTGGGGCAAAAGCAGTTGAATGAACCATCTCTGCAGCGCTACTTGCGCGATATACGAGACCAGGTGGCTCAAACGACACATATTATTGACAATTTACTCAATTGGGCCCGTGCAGAGCTGCAACTCCAGCTACACGAAAATCAACTGGCCTCTCCGCATACGATTGCACAAGAGTTGATTCGGAGTGGAAGTCAAAAAATTGAGGCCAAGGCCTTGAAGGTAGAAAACCTCATTCCACCCGGCTTAGAGGTGAACCTGCATCCAGATTTGATGCGCATTGTGTTGCGCAACCTGATGAGCAATGCCATCAAATACAGTCATCCTCAGGGGAGCATTTCGTTGGAGTACCTTGCCCATAGCCATCAATTGAAAATATCGGATGAGGGCGTAGGCTTGTCTATTGATCAACAGCAACACTTGTTGAAAGATCCGGTGTATTCACAGTTGGGCACGCATCACGAAACCGGCTTTGGCATTGGTTTATACATCACTTCCGAATTGTTGTTGCGAAAGGGATGGCGGTTGGCCATTACCGGTGCCCCGGGTGCTGGTTGCACCTGCTTCATCAGTATGCCAATTGGTGGATAACGACTATTGCGGTAGGAGGTCCAACCACTAATTTTGTTGTATGGAAGCAGTTCCTTTACGCATCGGTATTTTCGACGATCACCCGTTGATCACCAACGGCTTGCGTGCGCTGTTGGCCACCTTGCCTCAATATGAGTTGGTGGTTTGTGAAAATCAATCTACCGATCTATTGGATCGCTTAAAATCCACTACGGTAGATGTGTTGGTGCTGGACATTGTGGCGCCCAATGTGGAAGGGCTGGATTTGTTCAAAACCATACGCAAGACTTATCCAAAACTGAGCATAGTGGCCCATTCCAGTCTCACCAGCACGGTGCTGGTAGACAACCTGTTGCAAATGGGGGTACAGGGCTACGTGAGCAAGCGACAGCCTCCGGAAACGCTTTTTAAAGCTTTAGAATCCGTTTGCCGAAATGAAATATACGTGCCAGAACAGTACCAGTTTTTGGTGCAGCAAAGCACAGTGAATCAAGCGACTGAAACGCTTACCAACCGAGAAAAGCAAATTTTACAATTGATTGCCAAAGGATTGCTCTCCAAAGAAATTGCGGAGCAGCTATTTATTTCTGCCAATACCGTGGAAAACCACCGGGCCAACTTGTTTCGAAAATTTCAGGTGAAAAATGTGGCGGAGCTCTTGCGGCAAGCCATGCGGTTGGGGTATTTGGCCGATTGAGGTTTTCCGTCCTCCTTTTTATCTACCCTCCTTACTATTTCCTCAAAAAATGGTGAGAAACCACCATTGAAGCACATAACGGTGCCCTTTAGTTTTGGAGGGTGCTTTTTGGAAATGCATGCCTACTTCTCAACCAAGAACCTTGTATTTCTGCTCTATGGGTTTTACCCAAGAGGGCACAGGTGAATCTTAATTTAATCCATTATCTACCTCGAATGCTGCCTGGAAAGCGGTGTTTCGAGAAAACAAAAAAACATGAAAAGAGGATTTGAATTGGCAGAGGCTCGTGAAATGCTGGGCCTTGCTTATGCAGCCGACCTGCTCGGACCAGCAGGATTTGACAAACGAGTGATCGACTGGAAAAAAGATTACAGCACGAAGGAAGCCAACCCCTTAAAAGATGACGATGGTTGCCATCACCCTTACCCCGAACAGGTATGGCCCGAGGGATGGACGCCAGGGCTTCCCGATGCTACTCCTTGGGAGCGGTCGGTGATTGTACCCACCTTGCTAAAAGGAGGCTTGGAAGGCATTGCCCGAGGCATCTTGAAAGAGTATGATGTTTTTGGTTTGAGTAAGGTGATTGCTGAAAAATGCATGCAACTGATCAATTCCGATAAGGAAGTGGCTGAAGGTTTGAAATTGCTCGCAGCCAACAATGCAGTGGTAACCTACAATGCGGACCGAAATGCCTACGCCATTGCCTTTGCGGGCACACAAAACATTATCGGCGGATTGGAAGACCTTATTTTTCTTCCGGTATCGGCTGGGCCCATTGTAGCGAAAGGCCTGGGCAGTCCAACTACTTACATGTACCAGCCGGATCCTCAAAATTTGTCTCCGGTAGGGAAGGTACACCTGGGTTTTCGACTTGCTGTAGAGCAGTTTACCATCAATGCCGCGAAAGGGGAAAGTTTGATTGAAGCTTTGATGGAGCTCAACAAGCAAGCTCGGGGCAAAGATGCACAAGGTCGACTACGCCTCTACATTACCGGCCATAGCCTGGGAGCTGCGATGGGCAGTTTGTTTACCGCATGGTTGCAGGCCAATTCGGTGAATGCCGAGTTCAAAACCAAGTATCCGGGGTTTCCTGAGTTGGATTTGAAAATGTACACGTTTGCTACCCCAAAAACCGGGTCTGATCATTTTCTCAAAGCCTTCAACATGGGCCTGACCAATGCAGGGAAAGCCTTTCACGTAGACAATCACCTGGATGCGGTGCCCGATATCCCGTTCACGGTGAAGACCTTGTACACCTTCAGCAATCCAGACATGCTCACGAAAATGTTTGCCAAAGAAGGTGAGCCGGTAAACAGCGGATTGACCGCCGAAGAAATTGAATCTGAAATTGAGGCAGAAGCCTCGCCAGAAAAGAAAAAAGGATTGATCCGTAACTGGATTCAGAAAATTGCAGCAGCCCCTTTTGCAGCGACCGGCTATACCATTGCCCAAAGTGATTACGGCCATATAGGTAGCCCGATTCATATACGAGGCAGTTATCCATTGGCCGCCAAATCTGAAGAAATTGATGGCCGCTTTTTTCCGGGCGATCACCAGCCTCGGACGAGCGACATCAGCAGTCCGAAAATTATCAAACTGTGGTGGCAACATTGGCCTTGGGTTTATCGCGAAGCATTAGACAACACCTTTGCAGAGGAATAAGGGCCTCTACCTGCCAGACCATCTGTTTCCAAACAATTGGAGGCAGGTGGTCTTTTTGCTTGTTGGTATGGCCTACTAAAACTGGCCAAATCATTATTTCTTCCTGTTGCCTGTAACCTAATGGCCTCGAACGGCTTCTAAAGAGGTAGTACCAAGCTACACTTTGAAAACTTTCGACATGAAAAAAGCCATTCTTCTTTCTGCAGGCCTTTCGGCAGTGGTGACTGCGTTGTTGGTACTGAGTTGGGTAGAGATCAGCGATCAGATGCAACAGCCCAAAGCCGATGTTTACCACGATGTCCAATCAGAAACTTTAAAGGAGACACGGGAAATTCTGGTGCACCTCCCCAAAGGTTATTCGGCCGAAAAACAATACCCGGTCATATATGTGTTGGATGGAGGGTCCAATGATTTTAGTTTGGCGGCCGTGGTGGAGATTTTAAGTCAAACCGCAACCGTAAAACCTACCATCGTGGTAGGCATTCCAAACACATACCGCAACCGGGACCTTACACCGCCCTTTATGTTCCGGCAAACCGGTGGTGCCCAAAAAGGGGAGGGAAACCGCTTTCTTACTTTTTTAGAAACGGAGCTGTTCCCCATGATTGCCTCAAAATACGCTACCTCTGGACATCGCTTGTTGGTGGGCCATTCCAGGGGAGGGTTGTATGCTTTTTACGCGGCCCTCGAAAAACCAAGTTTGTTCGATGCGGTATTTTGTTTCAGCCCGGCCTTTTGGCGAGACGATCAAGCGATGGTACAACGCGTGGATAAAAAACGGAGTACTGATTTTATCCTCCTTCCGTGGCTCTACCTTAGCTTGGGCACCGAAGAAAACGACAAAATGAAACAGGGCTTTGCCTCTATGCTTACGGTTTTAGAAGCCAAGGTACCCGGGCGCTTCACAGGGGTGTATACCGAGCAGGCCAACCACCATAACAACCTCTATCAATCCGCCCCGAAGGCATTGGCCGCATGGGCCAAATGGCAAGGGGCTGGTGCCACTACAGAAGCAACGCCAACAAATCCTGGAAAATAACTTTAGGTGTTAATTCTAAATGTATTGATTTGTAATGACTTTAGCTGTGATTTGTTTATGTAAAACGCACAAGTAAATGGTCCCTTGGCTTGCCTGACTTTTGGATGCGGAAAGAAAGCCCTCAAGGAGCTATGGTTTATTCCAAACGCAGAAAAAAATTGTTGCCAACATCCCGGGCATTGACCACATACAACTGGTTTTGATAAATTTCCATAGATCCGCCCGGGCTGGTAAGACCTCCGCCGACCTCGCTCCAATACTCTCCATTCCATTTGGCAATGTTGGAGGTGTTAATGGTTCCGGCTTGGTTGAAAGTACCGCTCACGAAAAGCTCTTTTCCGTTGACTTTCAAATCACTGATGACCTGAGCAAAGGGGATGTCAGCGGTTATGCCCGTGCCCAGCGCTTCCCAATTTTCCCCATCCCAGGCAGCGATATGGTATGCGGGTTCACCTCCGGCCTCAACAAAGTTGCCGCTTACGACCAATTTGCCGTCGTATGTCACCATGTTGTGCACCGGACCGTCCGTTCCTCTGCCTAAGGCCAACCAATTTCGGCCGTTCCATCGGGCAATGAAGTTGGTTGGGTTACCACCTGCTGCGGTGAAGTTGCCAGCGGCTATCAAATCACTTTTGTACACGATCAAGTCGTGTATCCTACCGTTTGTACCGGTGCCAACGGTGGTAATTGTGCCATTGGATTCCATGTGAAGGTAAGGGGCATCAAAAGCACCAAACACGAGACTGCCATCGTAAATGGCAAGCCCATAGATGTTGGAAATCACTCCGGGACTACTGAACTGAGCCTCCCATTGGCTGGAACCGGAACGGTATTTAAAAACATTGCCCCCAACCAGGCTGCCAGTAGCGTACAAGTCCTCATCAAGCACATAAAGACGGGTAAAGCCAAAGCCCAAATCTACGTTGGACTGAAATTGAGGGGTTACCGTATCGCTTTCGTAATAGCCCACATAAGTATGCAGGGTGGAATCCTTGTAAACACTGTCGTAGGCCAGCCATAGCTTGTTTTCGTATACGGCAAGGTCATTGACAAATGCTTGAAAAGCAGCATCGACTTCCACCCATTTTGTTCCAGTAACTGGGACATAAGATGGCGTATCGGGTTCAGGATTTTCGTCTTTCTTACAAGCACTGAAAAGCATGAAAAGAAGGGCGAGCAATGACCAGAACTTCATGGAGGTAGTATTGGGTGAATCCATTGGGGTTAGATGCATCAAGCATAGCGCCAACTGATGTGGACGGAGGACGCTCTCTTCTTAATGGATACCAGCCTAAGGCGATTAGTTGCAAATACTTTCGCGGAAAGCTGCTCGCTTTTGCCGATTGCAGGCGCTACAATGATGTACCAGTGCCAGTCTTCTGTTGGGCCATTTTGGGCGTAAACAGCCCATGCATTTCCAGGCCCTTGCATTGGGATAAGCCGTGTTTTCGTAATCAGGACAGCCACGCCCATAGTTCGCTTGAACAAGTGTAATCTTCATTTTGTGCTGATGAAAAGCACAGGTTCTGCTTCCTTTTGCTTGGATTCCATTGTGAATGATGCAGGAAGTAAACCCCGGCAGGAGCAATATAAAAAGGAAGAGGTGCTTCATGGATGGGAATTGTAGCTTAAAAATAAGAGATTTGGATTTCAATAGTTCACCCATTGCGCCATTCTATGAATACCCTTGCTCTTCGATTTTTTGCGTGGATCACTTTTGTAATTACAGGTTGCGGGTATTTAGTTGGTTGCACATCTTCTCCTGAAGCAACCACTCCGATGGCGTCCATTAAAGGTGCTCCATATCCCCGGTTGATATTAATGAACGATAGCCAAATGGGCATCAACCATCAAATCATAGAATGGGAGGAGTTGGAAAAACAATTAGCAATTGTAAAATGGGATGACCCGGAAAACAAGGCGCTATTCATCGAGGTAGTTGGGGGATTTCATTTTGGAAAGTTGTCTTCCTTGGAAGAACGTTTTGCCAAAGCATCGATCGACACGCTTCAGTATCGATTTGAACATAAACGCATCCGCAAGCACTTGGTAAGCGCAGGAAAAAAGAACCTGAGCATCAGGTTAACCCGAAAAAACACCTTGTTTTGGGATACTATGGCAGTTGCAGATGATGCGTGGTTGCAGGATAAGATTGAGGAGGAACGGGAAAATACCGGGACCAATACCCTCTATTTTTTAGTCGAAAATGGTGTGGGATATGAGCATTATATTGACCAAAAGTTGAGGTTGGAAGAATTGTTGCATTCCATTGATTCATCCATAGTACTTACCGAAGATGCTCCCCATGATTACTATAAAGAAGTAGCGCTCTAATAACCCTCGAATTGGGTCTTTTTCAACTGGTAAAACAGAAAAAAGATAAGATAGAGTTCTGTGAGATGTACATCCGCCCCTTCGGAATGACACCCGAGTGCTCACTAAATCGTTTCCGCTTTTCATTGGAGCTGGTCCGATGCAGCGGTTAGGTTGATATGAAAATTGGAGGGATATTTTAGATGACCTTTGCTAAAACCAGTTTTAAGAAATCAAGAATAGATTTTAAGAAACTCTATTTTTGCGCTTCCAGTAAATTCAAGAATCATTATTCGAGTCCTCATTTCATATTATTTTTAATTTACCTTCAATAGCTTTCCAATAGCTATATGAGAAATCCTGTGGCTTTATAGTAGCCTTTTCCATTGCCTTGTGTATTTTTTAGTAGGCGAATGGGTTATGACTTATTTGTAGCCAGTTTGTCTCAAGGTTTCCACCTTTCCAATTTGCCCTAAGGAAAAATGTGCATGTATAGCTTCCGGCCCACCAGAGTCGGCAACGGTTATCATCGTTTGTCGATTTTCTACTTAATTGTATTGCTTCTTTTCTCGATAGTCCAGGGGGGAGAGGTGTATGCTACCTCATTTTCTCCAGCTCAACAATACCGCTTAGACAGCTTACAGTTAGCCGCAGAGCAAGCGGAGGGCGAGCCCTTGGTGCGGCTTTACCTTAAAATGTTTGAAACCGTTTATTACACGGATGTTCAACAAGCGTTGAACTATGGGGAAATAGCATTGGAGAAGGCATTGCTTACGGAGAACCGCATGTTGGTTGCGGGGAGCGAAATGAACCTGGCTTCCGCACACATGCAATTGGGTGAAATAGACCTTGCACTGCACCATCATCAAAAAGCAGAAACCGAATTCATGCACCTACAGGATACCTTTCGGTTGGGAATGTGCTGGTCTAACATGGCCAACATTTTTGTGCTGAAAGCGGAACTCGATAGTGCCTTAGCCTACGTTCGAAAATCGTTGAAAGCGGCTACGCAAGTGGGAGACAGTGTTGGAGTAGCCATTGCCCACGAAGCCATGGCTTCTAATCTGGCAGCCCTTGGTCGGTTAGACAGCGCCTTGCTTCACTATTTGCAAGCCCTGGACCTGTTTTTGGAGTTTGACATGCAACTGGCGCGAGGAGTTTGTTTGGGCAACCTCGGGGAGTTGTTTTTCTCCTATCAATTGTGGGAAGAAGCAGAAGAATGCTTTTCGGAAGCGCTGCTGATCGCCCAAAAAGAAAAGAATTTAGGCTCTGAGGCCCGCATGGAGGCCATGTTGGGCCGCTTGTATTCCGAACAAGGTGACTTGGAAAAAGCCAATTCCTATTATGTAAACTTGTTAGCATTACTTCGAGCAGAACCGCCTTCCAATGAGCAATTTATGGCTTATCTGGGGTTGGGCAAGGTGGCCCTGAAAACAGATTCTGCACAACGGGCCAAGGCACATTTTCAAGAAGCCTTGAAAATAGCCATTGGATTAGAACAAACCGATTGCATCGCCAGTGGCTACCTCGGGTTGGGACAAGCCGAACTACGCCTCAATGCCGTGGATGCCGCAAAGTTGGCCTTTGAAAGCGGTTTAAAAGCTAGCCAAAGCCTTTCACCCAGTCCTGTTATTATGGAGTTAAAACACCAAATGGGGCTCCTTTTGCAGCAAGAAGGCAGAAATGAAACAGCATCTGCATTTTTGGAAGAAGCGGCCGTCATCCGCGATTCTTTATCAGGATTGAGGGGGCAGGTACAGTTGAGTAAAGCAAGAGCCGATTATAAAGCCATGCAAGCCAAACGCTTGCAACAAGAAATGGACCGTCAACAAGCCGAGTTGGCGTCTCGTCAAGACCGTATTCAAGAACAAGATTTCTTGTTGGTGCTCTGGATTTTTATAGCCTTGGCGGGCATAGTGGCTTTGGGACTGATCGGTTATTTTTTGAAAAACCGATGGAACAGCCGCATTCGATTAGAACGCCGGAAGCGGGCCCAATCGGTGTTGCAAGCCGACCAAAAAGCCCGGGAAGACATTTCTCGCGACTTGCACGATGGCGTTGGACAACTTTTGACCGCGGCCCGCTACCGCCTCAACGGATTGTCGGAAGAAGAGATACCGCAAGAAGAAACCGAACTGGAAAAGGTAGATCAACTGCTGGAAGATGCTTTGGCGCAAGTGCGCACCACTTCCCGGTTGAGTATGCCCCGCCTGCTCAAAGAACAAGGGCTGGAAGCTGGTTTCCGTGAGATGTTATCGTTGAGCCTTGGAAAATCGATCGTCACCTGGCATTTCGGTGCCTCAGGTTTGGAGCAACCCTTGCCACAGGCCTTGCAAATACATGTTTTCCGTATGGGGCAAGAATTGGTGAGCAACACTTTGAAGCACGCCAAAGCCAGCCACCTGCGGGTGTCCCTCTTTTGCCGGGATCAACAATTGCACCTGCTGATGGAGGACGATGGTATCGGTTTCGATTTCAGCTCCTGTGATGGAAAAGGTGCCGGCCTGAGCAATTTGATGTCGCGCACGGAATTGTTGCAAGGTACGCTGTCCGTAGAACGCCTTCAACCCAAAGGACAAATCACCAAAATCATCCTACCTACAACTGCTTAATGCCCCTGAACCGAATTCTATTAGTGGACGACCACCCTATTATGAGCGAAGGCCTGGCCATGTTGCTCAACAAAGACCCGCGTTTTAGTGTGGCCGGCACTGCCGTAAATGGCCCTGAGTGCTTGCAACAATTGGCGGTTGAAAAAATCGACTTGTTGGTAGTAGATCACCAAATGCCTGGTCTCACCGGCTTAGAGCTCTTGAAAAGTTGTCGAAAACAATATCCTGCGGTAAAAGTGGTGTTGCTCACCATGGTGGTAGACCGCCAATTGATTGAAGATTATTTGGAAGCAGGGGCGAAGGGCTGCCTGCAAAAACAGGATCGCCCTAAAGAATTGCTCTATGGACTGGCACAAGTAGCCGCTGGCGAACAATACTTGTCTACTACCGTGGCCCGCATCTTGGCACAACAATTACAGGGAGGACAACAGCGCATGCCCATTAGCCTCACCGGTGCTGAGAAAGAGGTTTTGAGATGGATTGGCCGTGGGCTTTCGGTTACTGAAATTGCCCAACAGCGGCAGACCAGCAACAATACGGTAGCCCGTCAAAAACAAAGCATCATGGACAAGCTCGATATCCACCGGGAAATCAAATTGGTCCACTATGCCATCCGCCACGGATGGACTTGAGAAAGTTTCATTTCGTTTTCAGGGCACTAACCAGGAACCAGCCCAATTGTCTGAAGCATGAAAGCGCGCCCTCAAGTGCTCTCCTCGTCCCAGCTGTAGCAGTTCTACTGCATAGGGCTGGGTCACCAGCACCCTAAAGTTTTCCGCCAACGTGGATTCATCCCATTGCATCCCATCTTTTGGCTTTGCAATGGGGGTGCCGGGAGGCAACACCGTGGTGTAAGACCTCGCTGCATAGCCCTGAGCCTTAGGGAGGTGCACATCGAATAAACTGCCGTTTTGGTGCACGTCTACCGAAGCCGATACAATCACCTGCACCTGTTTTTTAGGGTGGTAGAACAACAATTGACACCGGTGATCGGCTTGCAGTTGTGGTAATTTTCGGCTTCGGGCATCGGTGTAGATCACCAAACCAAAATCTTCCTGTACTTGCCGCAACACCACATACCGGCTGTGCACACCCTCACCGGCAGTGCTCATGACCACAAAGCGAAAAGGGTGCTTTTTATCTACCGCTCCCCGGCGGAGTTCTTGTTTCAAGGTTTGCCAAACCTCAGCAAGTGAATCGGAAGGTGCTATGAGCATGGAAGAAAGCTTTCCTAAGAAAGTGTTGAAGCAAGAATTTGTTCAGGGAATTGGAGAGTTAATGGCTACCTGCACCGTTACCTCACTGATATAAAAACAAAAAACCGTTGACAAGCAACGGTTTTCTGTTTCAGCTTTTGTTACGGACTAATGTTTCAAAAGCGAACCTTGGAGGAGGCGCATGCCTTCGGGGTCGTTCACTACGTAGAGGTAGCTTCCGGAGGGTAGTGCGCTAAGGTTGTTCATTTCCAACTCGCTGTAACCTTCCGCTACTTGAAAGGCTTGCTGGAACACCTGCTTTCCACTGGCATCAAACAACATTACCGTTACTTGTTGCTGGGCGCCTGAGGTCAGTGGAATGGCCAGGCGGTTTTCAAACGGGTTGGGGTAGGGATCGATCAAGGCAGAACTGATACTCAGCGGTTCTCTTTCTACTTCAAGCCGCAATTCGGCGGAAGCGAACTGCGCATCAAACACCAGGCTTTTATCCGTTTTCAGGTGCACTAATCCTTGGAAACTGCCCGTTGCTTGTCGCACTTTGAGGGTCACAAAAAACAGCGGTTGATCGTTGGTGATGGATACGCCATCGGCATCGTTTGTATGCCTAAGGCCGGATATCGTGTTGCCCTCGGTGTGATAGCGCGCTTGTTCCATTGGCAACTGTTCGTTGGCGCTCACCTCTACCAATTCAACGTGCGAGGCGTCCCATTCCATTTGGTATTGGTAGGCAATGCGGTTTTGAAAGGCATCAGCATAAACGGGCAGTGTCACCACTTCACCCGCAGCAAGTGGCTTGTCTTTCAGCCTAAATAACATGTTTTTTCCGGTGGCCAATCGGTTGGCCGGATCGGAGGTGGCATTCAAATCGCCCATTTTAATGCCAATAAAATCCTGGCTGGTCAGGTTTTGAGACAAGCCAGTGATGGATATGGCTTCCGGAAATCCACTGGCAAAGGGATCACTTGGGTCGGGAAATACGAAATCGGATGGCACAAAGCGCCAGGAATCTACATTTGAAAATTCAGTAGTGATGTAGAGGACCAGGTTTTGTATCTCAATGAGGTCAAAAGAGTTGATCGACCCACTGTTGTCCACATCGGCGGCAATCATTTTATAAGGCGAATTCAACAATTCGATTCCTTGCAGGTGACGCGAGATCAATACCACATCTAAGCCAGAAACTCCATTTCGGTCGTCGATGTCTTTTTGAGGGGAGATTTCCAGGTTAGCCCCAATCGGCAAACCATCAAACAGATAATCTCCTGCAGTACCATTGGTTTGGGTTGTATTGCTTACCGACACCGCCACTTGTTGTACGGCAATGCCATCTTCGGTGCGCACAGTTCCACTTACTTGAGCAGTAGTGAGCGTAGGCGTTTGAATGGCGAAAGCACCACGGCCAAAGGTGAAGACAAACAAGGTTTGGTCGTTGGCCCGAAAATCGAGGTCGAAAATGGGCACATTGGGTATGGTCGCTTCCTTCACCCAATGCAGGCCACCGTCAAGCGTATAATACAAACCAAAGTCAGTTCCCGCATAGATCACATATTCTGGCGCCTCGGTATTCAACGCCAAACAATTCACCGGTAGGTCTTGCGGCAAGTTGCCCGAGATGTTGTTCCATACCACTGGATCAGTACTTTGATCCGCCGTAAGTGCATTGGAAACTTTATAGATGTGGTTGTAATTTCCATGGCTGGTGAAAGCCAAAAACAATTGGGAATTGTTGTTGGGGTTGACCTCGATATCACCTACCGATTGACCAACCAGTTCATTGGGCCGGTCTGCATTTAATGGCACTACTGCGTCACTTTCCCCGGAGGAACCCGCATTGTCTTTTCGATACAACCTGTTGGAACTTGCTACAAACACTGTGGGGTCCAACTGATTGTCACAAGCCAACCTTGATGAATTAGCTGGCTGGAAACCACTGATACGGGTCCAGGTATAACCATCGGGTGCAACGCCAGTCCAATCAAAACGCCAGATTCTGTCACTGGCAATGACGTAGAACTGGTTTTCATTGGCTTCGTTTACCTCAAAGTTGGTGCGAAACCCAACCATACCACCGGTAGTTCCAAACACGGGATTGTTGCCCACATTGGTGCTAAAACACCCGGTTTGAGTATCATCATAACTACAATTGGAGAGGGTAAGGGCGTTGGTGATGTCTACCTTACGGGAAACGTTGCCGTTTTGGCGAGAGGTATATCCGAAAATAGGCTCCGTCCTGCTGGCGTAACACCGAAAACCGTCTCCACCATCGATGCGGGTGGCAGTTCCACCAAAAGCGTTCATGTAAACTGTACCGTTGTCTTGTGTTCCGCCAATGGCTTTTAAGCCTGAAGACATGGCGCTACCGTGGTAGAATTGGGTTACTAAATAGCCACTGTTGAGTTTTTGAGTCGTATTGGCTACGGTGTTCCAATCGAAGCGGTATACACCACCGTCTGTGCCCACTAAAAACTTATCAGGGTTGTTGGGTTGGGGAGCATAGGCATGGTAATCATCATGACTGGTAGCCGATTTGGCCCAGGTGTTTCCTCCATCAAGTGAGAAATACATTTTAATGCCACCTACCACCAATTTATTAGGGTCCAAAGGATGTACACCAATTTGTAGCGTATAGCTCCCATAAGTACCCGTGTTGGGGTGGTTCACCAAAGTCCAGGTGGCACCATAGTTGGTGCTTTTATACACCGCTTGCACCTTATTATAGGTAAATACTGCATACACATTGTTTTCCTGTGTCACACAATTGGCAATGCGCGTACGGCTGGAAAACATTCCCAGGGTATTTTGGGTATAGGAACCTAAGGTACCGTTGGGCGAATAGTAAACCGAACTGCGTCCAGCGACCAAAACTGCACCATTGCTAAAAGAAATGATGTCATTAATGAAATCGTTGTCGATGTGTTTGATCCAGGAAGCACCGCCATCATCCGATACCATTAGACCTTCGCTGGTTCCTACAAACACTCGGTTGGTGAGGTTGGGGTTATTGGAACAGGCAATACTGTTGCAGGTCACAAAATCGGAGTTGGTGGTAGTTGAGGAAAGCGCAGAAAAGGAAAGCCCTCCATCCGTAGATTTCATAACACCCATTCCGTTAAGGTAGGGATTGCCGCCCCCCAGGCCATTGCCTTCGCCGGTACCGTAGTAAATCTCAGCAGTATTGGCAGGATTCTGCGCAATGCAGGAAACCGCCATGCTGGCCGCAAAATCATCAATAGCGGTCCAGGAGCCACCGGCATCGGTAGAGCGCCAAAGGCCTCCGGAAACACCACCGGCAAAATAGCGGCTGGGGTTAGAAATGTCGATGAGCAATGCGCGGGTACGGCCGCCAGTGCCAAAGGGGCCAATTTGTGTGGTAGTGCCACCGATGTTTTCGACACCGGGCTGCACGCCATACATTTCGGCAAATTCAGCTGCCAGCTGAGCATCCTGTTTCTCCCATTTCAGTGGAGAAATCCATGGGATTTTGCCTTCCCGGTTTTTCTTCATTTCATACAATTCAGCGTAGGCCTTAGGGTTTTGCTTTTGCTGAAGGGGAGCAGGTTCGGGGGTACTGGGAGAGCAAGAAAATAAGCATAAGAGTAGCATGGGACCCCACAAGAGTCCCCATTGGGAATGATTCATAAGTCTTCTGTTGTTACTGGGAAATGTGGCTTCCACAGGGGAAACCAGAACTATATCTTCCTGGGTCGCTGGAAAAGCCAACAGCAGTCAGCTGAAGCCTTTCCAAAGGGAAAAAGTAGCTAAGGTGGGCAATGCATGGTCATAGGGATGGGGATTGGTGAATGGTAAAAAAAGTGTTGCTGATCAGTACCCTACAAAGAACTTGCGTTCTCCGCCCGGTCACAACCCCCAATTGGATTATGTACGTAATTGAATTCAATTATAACATCGCCAAAATTGCCCCATAAATCACATAGGCCGATTTTTATTGAAAAAGGTGAGCGTCAGAAAATGTAACCTCTGGTCATTAGTAATTGCATTGTACAAGTACGTCTTCTTCAATTTTTACTCATGAAAAAAGAAACTATAGGACCAGCCAATTGGGATATGAAAAACGGATATAAAAGCCTCGATAAATAGGTCATTTAAGACGATCTACCAGAAGCCATCGCCAAACTATTCAGGTGAGCGTTAAAACAACATAATCCAGGATTTTAGCTCAAATCAGGAGGGCTATTCACACCACCTCCAAACCTCGTTTACCCAAAGCTTTCCTTATTCGTTCTCGCTTTTCGTTCTCGCGCTATTATTCCTCGCTCTCATGTCTCGCGCTCCGCACTGCTATTCTACAATCATCCGCTCAAAAATCACCAAGCCATCAGCTTCCACCTTCACCAGGTAAATACCAGAAGATAAGTTTTTGGCATTTATTTCACTGAGGCGACCCGCCAAACGCTGCTGGTGCACCAAAGCACCCAAGGTAGAGAAAATGGTCACTGTAGCCGATTCCGTGTTACCAAGGTCAATCTGAAACTGCCCATTGTTCGGATTCGGGAAAAGCTTCACTTTTAGTTCAGTTGGGACTGCAATGTTATCTGTGGGCGCAGTCGTATTGTCGTCAGGAACCACCGTAGCCAAGCGCAAAGAAGCTGGAGTTGTGAGCGTACAAGTAGGCCCATAAGCACTCCAAACGCCACCCACATTAGCTGCCACACGTACGTTGTAGGTGGTGGCCAAGGCCAAACCGGGCACCCAATCCAGGCGGATAAGCGGGTTGGGGGTGTTGCGCACGAAAACAGTGTTGAAGCCGCCCGCCATAAATTCGAGGCGATAGGCCGTGGCGCCCGGTACGGTGCGGTAAAACACAAACGATTGCCAGGTGGGAATGGTGCTGTTGCATTGACTGGAAACCAGGCTGGGCAGCGCACCAAAAGACGGTGTGGTCACCGAACAAGCGGTGCCATAAGGGCCCCAAACGCCATTGACTTCCACTGCCACACGCACCTGATAAGTGGTGGAATTGGCAATTCCGGTGATGAAGCTCATACGGAAAGCGGTAGAAGCCCACCCACGAGTGAATACCTGATTGAAACCGGAAGAGTTGGTGACCTCGTAGCGGTAGTCGGTCGATCCAGGCACATAATTGCTAAATAACCAGGAGCTGAGCGAACTCACCGTAACCCCACAATAGGTAGGGCCCAATTGGGTGGTGGGCGGTTGAGGAGGGGTGCTCAGAGCACAAGTCGGACCGTAGGCGGACCAAACCCCGTTGGCAAATGCCGCTACCTCTACCGTGTAGTTGGTGTTGTATTGAATGCCGGGAACCACCGCAAAGGCAAAGTGGGCAATGGCCGCACCCCGAACGTGCACGAAAGAAGTGCTGCCAGTAGTAATGCGGTAGCGGTAATCGGTAGCACCAGGAAAGGCAGTGTGAGGAATCTGATCCGAAAGTGTCGTCACCGTGGTGCCACACAAGTTGGCGCTCAATACCGGTGGACAGTTGTTCAGGTTGGTCACCGGAGTATTCGCCGTGTTGGAACAGCCGTTAGCATCCGTCACCGTTACAAAGTAGACATCCGCATTTAATCCACTGAGGTTGGCCGTTGTAGCAGTGGTGGACCACAAATAGGTGAAAGGTGCAGTCCCTCCGCTAATGGCCGAGGTAATGGTGCCGTCGTTGCCTGGGCAGGTTTCCGGCGTAGTTGTCAGATTGATGGTCAATGGTCCAGCGCCCAATACCGAGGCATTCGCAGTACCGGTGCAGCCTTGCGCGTTGCTTACCGTTACCGTGAACGTGCCAGAACTCAATCCACTGAGGGTAGCAGTGGTTGCCCCGTTGCTCCATAGATAGGTAAAGGGGCCGCTGCCACCTTGCACCGAAGTGCTCATGCTGCCGCCATTCCCGGTGCAGCCACTATTGTTGGGCGTTAGACTCACATTGAGCACCTGGGTATTGAGGTTGATGGTAAGCAAAGTATCGCAGCCACCGGGGCCAGGCAAAGTATCGGTGTAGGTGCCCGACATGCTGTAAACTGTGCCAGAAGGCGAAGTATACGCCCCACAAGTGTTGACATTCAACGTTTGGGTAGGCAAAGGTAGAATGGTAAGGTTGAGGGTAACCACCGAATCGCAGCCGTTGCTGGCGGTAAGCGTGTCTTGGTATTGGCCGGTACTGGTGTAGACCTGGTTGCTACCGGGCAGTGAAAAGCTGCCGCAAGCCGTAGCGGTGAGGGTAGACGTGAGGACAGTGCAGGGTGTAGGCAACTGAATTTTGATCAAGTACCCCGATTGGCCGCCGGTTAAGATGTCGTTGCCGTTGGGAGGATCGAAATTAATGGAATCAGCGTAGGCACCCGATTGAAAAATGCACCCAGAAAAAGGCGTGTTCCGACTAAAGGCACCGTGAAAGGACCAATCGTTGGCGGTAAAATAAGTTGCCCATTCTAATTGTCCGAGGTTGGAGAAAGAGCCAGTCCAAGGGTGCCGCCGGTTGGTGGGTGGTGCCGGAAAAACAGTGCCGTTGCTCCAAGTGGTAGGGTTAGAATACCCGCCCATTGTATAGTAATGCTCGTTTCCGTTGGCATCTCTCGCGAAACTAATGTCACTGGCAAAAGTCCCGGCAGGCAGTGGGGTAGACCAAACCAGGTTACCACTGGGGGTATATTTTTCCAAATAGTAATTGTTGGTCGGAGAGGTACAGTCGTTCACTGAATTGGTGGTACAAACGGCATCTATCCAAACGATAACCGGCTCACCGGCATCGTTCAAGGTCATGTCTACCAAACCATCGGCGTTGCATTGTCCCAGAGCCTTGTACCAATCCAGGTTGCCTGCGGTGTTCAATTTGATCCAAAAAGCTTCTCGTTCATTGCCAGGACCAGAACATACCTGACCACTAATCAAAGTCGTGGTGGCACTGGGGTCCACATCCAGGTCAAACTGAATACTACCTCCAAAATATAAGTTCCCGGCAGCGTCTACGGCCATGGTCTCGTTGAAATCAAACAGGGAAAGGTGGCCAAAGAAACGAGCATACACCAAGCTTCCTGATGTCGTGTATTTGGCCGCAAAAATGCCAAACTGGCTGGGGTGGCCCAAGGCCGTTACACCAGAACCTGGTTCGAAATCCATGCCATTGCCCAACATACGTCCCATGAGGTATACGTTACCAGCCGCATCCAGGTCGAGGTATTGCCCGTGACTGAATTGATTGACCAAAAGGGGATGGCCCCAGGCATAGCTTCCGTTAGGGTTTAACTTTACCAGGAGGCTGTTGTCTTGACTATATATGGAAGAACCAATGGAAGTAATGTTGACCACACCAGCTCCCGGGTCCATGTCAATGGTGCCATCAAATTGGCCGGTAATGTAGATGGCACCATTAATGTCTACTGCAAAGTCTTGAATGCTGAGGCTACCATAATCAAATTGAATGGCGTTGACGAAGTTGCCGTTGGTGTCCAGCTTTTGCAAATAGGAGTCAGTACCGCTGCTGCTGGGTGTTAGCACAAAACTTCCTGGTCCTGGATCCAGGTCGATGCTTTGGGTGAATTTACCCAGCGTGTAGATGAAACCGTCGGCTCCGGCTTTTAAGATTTGGGTGCGTTTTTCAAAGGATACCACTTGTGGCGTTTGGGCCAAGGCAGCAAACGATCCGGCGAAAGCCATCAAAAGAAAAAAGGCAAGAAATAGACGATAGATTTGCTTGTATAGTTGGGGCAACATAGCAAGGGGTTTTGGGGGTTAATACGTTAGAAAGACACCTCTGCAAATAAGCGTCTAATGACTTTCCAAGAGCAAAAATAGCTATTGATACGCTCTCCGCCTGGAAAACGACATTATAATTCGATTAGAGAAGGAAGAACAGAAGAGAGGCGAGAGCGGAGAACGAGAGGCGAAAGGCGAGGGGCTAAGGCGAAGAAGGTGTGTATGGCAGCATTCGCTCATGATGATTACGAAGTTCTCAAAACACCTGTCAAAGGGAAAAATGTGGCTGTTCTAATGCAATACATCCTCTAAGATGCCGATACAGTGGTGCTCCCTATTTCTTACTAACGATCCAGTAAATGGTTGAGCATTCCGAATAATTCAGCCAGCTATCTCGCCTTTTATTTGTTGTACAAGAAGTGAAGAAAACGGAGAGCGAGGAAGGTCAATCGACCCAAAAATTACTTTAGCAGCGCAGCCCTCCGTTCTCGCACTCGCACCTCGCGCTGTTTTCCGTTCTCGCTCTCCATTCTCACACTCCGCTCTGTTTAGTATCTTCGAGCCAATAACCCCAATTTTGCCCTTTAAACGTAGTTTTCCAATGTACCACAAAACCTTTTTGGCAATGTTGTTGGTGGCGCCTATGTGGCTTTCCGCACAACGATTGCCCACCCACCAAGAGCTGGACAAAGCCTTGGCCTACAGCTTGGAATACCCCGACGAATACTTCGTTTCGGAGCGTTTTACCACCACTTTCACTTACCAAAAAATGGAGGAACGTGGGAAAATGTCTAGTGTAAAAAGCATCGAAAAATCCAACCTGCGACTCATGGCCCTGGAACACCGATCAGATTACTTGCACACGGAGTTTTTCGATGATAACTCATCGGTTAAAAAAACGCAGGTTTCGATGAACAACGGTCAGGTAGTGCCCGTCACCATCAATGAATACGCTTACCGCAGCAATGGGATTTTTCACTCCGACACCCGAGTGGCGGCCTTTGAAGTGCCCTTCCGTTACGAAGGAGAGGTGCGGCAGATCGTTTGGGAAAAGCACCACCGCGACTTGCGCTACATGACCACCGTCTACTTTCAAGATGAATTCCCCATTCGCAACCGCAAGGTGATTTTCAAAATTCCGAAATACGTGGATTTGGAGATCAGGGAATTCAACTTTGAGGGCTATGCCATTACCAAAAAAGATGTCAACAATCCGAACGAATACTTTCGAACGATCACTTACCAACTGCGCGATCTACCTGCCATCATAAAAGAGTCCAATTCCCCGGGTAGTGCTCACCTGTATCCGCACTTGGTGTTGCTGCACAAATCTTACTCCGACAAAAAGGAAACGACCAAGCTATTTGCCACTACCGATGATGTTTATGCCTGGTATTCGAAACTGGTGGACGACAAGCGGGAATACCCGGAAGAGATTCGCGACCTCACCAACGAAATTGTGGGAGATACACAAGACCCATTAGAGAAAACCCGCAAAATCTACTATTGGGTGCAAGACAACATCCGCTACCTGGCCTTTGAAGCGGGCCTTGCAGGCTACCAGCCCGAATCTGCAGATGAGGTGTGTAAAAACCGCTACGGCGATTGCAAAGGCATGGCCAACCTTACCAAGCAAATGCTGGCCATTGCCGGAATAGAAGCCCACCTGGCCTGGATTGGCACCAACGACCGGCCTTATCAATATGAGATGCCATCGCTGGTGGTGGACAACCACATGATTTGTGTGGCCAATGTAGGAGGGAAGCAATACTTTCTCGATCCTACCGAAAAATACTTGCCTTTGGGCGAGATCGGGGCCCGATTGCAAGGCAAAGAAATCATGATTGAAGTAGACCCCGACAATTACCGTATTGAAAAAGTACCTACCGCCAAAGCTTTTGACAACCGCATCGAGCGCCAGTTTGATTTGCAACTGCAAAACGGCCAATTGGTAGGGAAGGGGACAGCTGCTTATTATGGCCAGGAGCGGGTAGACCTGCTCAACCGCTACCACTATGCCCCCATGCAACTGCGGGGCCGCAACATGAAACGAGAATTGGGCGAAGCTGCCGAATCGCTGCAACTCACCGAAGTACAATGGCCCAACTACACCGACCGGGAAGCCCAATTGCAATTTGGGTTTGATTTTGAAATGAAACATCGGGTGAACACCATCGGCAACCGCACTTTTGTGCGCTGGGATCCTTTAGAAGAGTTTCGGGCATACGACCTACCCGAAGATCGGGTAAATCCCCTGTGGTTTTCGAACAAGCAATACCGCACCACCGAACTCACCTTGGCCTTGCCAGCAAACCTGGAGTTGCAAAGCATTCCAGAAAACCTGGTTTATAAAACCACCGATTTTGAGTTGACCGTCACCTATACCCGAACCGAACAGCAACTAAAATGCGTCACCAAGCTGGTGGTGTATGACGGCAAGTTGGCACCCGCCAGTTTTGACGAATGGAACAAAGCCTTCCGCACCTTGCGGCAAAATGCCTACCGACAACCTTTGGTGTTTACTGCTAAATAATCCGAGCCATGACAATTGATAGAAAAACAAACCCTCACAAAAGCTGGCTCGGTGTTTTAGTCTTTGGGCTAATAATCGGCTGTTGGCCCAACCAGGCCCTCGCCAGTTTTGATGTGGAAAAACTGGAATGGAAACCCG
>CALCCE010000239.1 GCA_937899835.1 uncultured Flavobacteriales bacterium
ACAACAACTACCGTGGAATGGGCTACCAGTTGGGTGCTAACTTTTCAACCATTGTTGCGACCTTCTTTATGCCGCCCTGTATTGGAAGCTCAGTTTTCTCCTACGACTCTCAAACCGGCTTAGGAGTAACCCCAGGATTTAGTTATGCTACTTCTCGGGCTAAAACCAATTATAAATTCACCGGGTCTGCCACCATCAACAGCCGTCAGGGAATCCAGGCTTTGAACTTTGGTGGTGACCGGGAAACAGTTCTTTTAGTAGATGCCGATGATATTTATATGAATGGGTTAATGGCTACCATGCGGCAATACAGCGGTAGGGGGCCAGGCACTTCATTCGCGTCAGGATCCTCCGTTCCACTCACCGAATTTCCAACCTATGGTTTAGGCTTCAAGACCACTCTTAAAGGTGGAGGAAGTGTTTTAGGGGCTACTATTGACAAAGACGTAACCGTGGGGTATTCAGAAAGTGGACTTGAATCGAAGACTTTAAAAATTCCCTCCTATGGCTATGTGAACAGTGAAAATGCCAACGAAAAATCGCTTTCCGATTATAACATGGAAAGAAACGTTCCCGTTGTCAAAACCAGTCAGGTGATTCCAATCCCCAAATTCACCTACGATGTTTACACAGCAACGGCTCAGGGTGCAGGAGGGACTTATCGTCCCTATCGATCAGAAATTGGATTTCTCAGAGATCGAAATGTCGTGACGGCTCCAAGAGTAGATTTAATGGTAGGACCTGAGGCAGATGGTGGAGCTTCTGAAGTAAAGGGTGGTGTAAACACAGGTTACGTTTATTCACAAAGCTGGTCCGGGGATTGGTTTCCTTTGAGCAGGAGTGCCGCTGATAAGTTTGACTTTAAGACGAATACAATATCAAGTGTTAACAACAATACTACGGTAAGCAATCCTTATTATGAGCCAGCCTACTTCAAGGCAACAGGGGAGCAAACCGCTGACCAACTCAATAATTCTGCCTTTGATGATGCTCATCCTTACAAGTTTGAGATCGTCCAAGCAATGCGCAGTCTTTCCCCAAAGGCCAGAATCAGAGATGTACTTTACGATGAGAACAATCAAGCTAAGACCCTTGATTTAGAAGAAACCTACAGAAATCAGCGACAAAAAAGGTCTCAGCTGTTCGCTTTCAAAACATGGGAAGAAACGGTTAGCAATCCTTCTGATGCAAAAATCACTTATAACGGTAAAACCTACAATGCAAGAAAGCACATCAGGGAAATTGCAGTCACCAATCCGGATGGTCGAAAATTCATTTATGGTGAACCTGTCTACAACTTTGAACAAAAGGAGGTTTTCTTCTCGGTAGAGCACGATTACGACGACTCCAGTGGTGATAGTTTCTTTAAAGGAGATAAATCAAAACTGACACAATATAAAATTGACGCTGGTAAAGCAGACAACTCTTTAGACAACAAAAAAGGTTACGACAAATTTTACAGTGCTACCAAACTCCCCCCTTATCCTACCAGTCATCTTCTCACGCAGATCGTTAGCTCTGATTACATCGATTTGACCGACGATGGCCCTAGCCCTGACGACTTTGGTAGCTGGACGCGCTTTGGATACACAACTCACATGGACGCGAATGCACCTTACCAATGGCGCGCTCCATACAACCACGAAGACCAGATGGCCAACTTTATTCCTGGCAACCTTTCTGACCCGGGAGACGATAAAGCAGCCTATTCTTACGGGACCAAAGAGCTAAAGTACCTCAACACTATTGAGACCAAAACACACATCGCCTATTTCTACACCAGCGATCGTGAAGATGGATTGCCGGTAGCTAGCGAAAACGAGGCGGTTTCCGATCCTTCTACTGCTCCCCGTTTACAAAAACTGGACAAAATAGAATTGTATAAAAAGAAGGATCCCGAAAATCCAAGTACCACGAATGACTACTTGGTACGAACGGTTTTCTTTGAATATTCATATGACTTATGCCCAGGGGTAGAAAACAATTCAGGATCTATCGATACTAGCATCCCCCACCCCACCAATCCCAACCTAAATCAGAATTCTAACAAGGGAAAGCTTACCCTTGAAAAGGTTTATTTCATTAATGGAGATCCTGCTCACAACAATGTAGGGGAACTTAGCCCCTATGTATTTGATTACCATGCGGTGTACCGCACAGGCGATGCCTTACCAGCAGGTGCCAATTACGATGATCCACATCCACTATATAATCCTCCTTATGCAGAGGGTAAAATGGACCGCTGGGGCAATTACCAAAATGATAATTCCGAATACCATGCCGATCATGAAAACCCCTTTACATGGCAACAAGGAGATTACCTCAACGATGGTAGCTGTGGTTTAGCCGACACTGAAGATGTTGAAGCTCGAAATGCTGCGGTTTCTGCCTGGAGTTTGAGAGCCATTCATTTACCCTCAGGAGGTAAAATGGAGATTGAATATGAGGCAGATGACTATGCCTATGTTGAAGACAAAGAGGCCATGCAAATGCTGACCATTTCAGCAACGGGAAGTTCAAATGGTTTGCTCAACAATGGCGAAATCAACGGCAACAACGATCGCATTTATTTCAAACTTAACGATCCAATTGCCTCTACTGACCTGAATAAACTTGAGAAACTCAAAGCTTATCTGACTGGAATTGAGCAAGTGTATTTTAAAACATTATTACGGCTGAAAAAACTTCCAGCCGGTTTTAAGGATGCCTCTGAAATTGACAATGATTTTTTGAAAGCAGACTTTGCCTACGATTATGTGGACGGGTACGCTGAAACAGAAATTGATCTTTCCACCAACACAGGTTTCGGCTTCGGCCCAGCCACTGCCTGTACTGTGGACCAAATCAATTATCACCATACGGCATACATTCAGTTAAAAGCAGTTCCCTTGGGAAATAGTGTTAGTGCAGCCACCGTCAATCCCATTCAGAAAGCAGGCTTCCAATACTTACAGCTTCAACGCCCTGATTTGTTTCGACAGCCGCAAGGGTTAGAGGGCAACATTGCAACCGCGACTCAAGTGGTTGCACCAGCCACTCAAATGGTAAAAATTGGCGAGGAGAGCGCCCGGATGCTACTGGGGTTCAACCGATTTGCAAAAATGAGCGGCTATTGCAAAGAAATTGACCTGAGTGCAGGTGCTCGGCCTTCTTTTATCCGGCTAAAATCAAACAAACCTAAATATGGCGGAGGTCATCGGGTAAAGTCATTGACCCTTCATGATAACTGGAACAGCATGTCGGGAGAAGACGACTACGCCTACACCCAAGAATTTTCCTACGTAACGGAGGACGGGAACACCTCAGGAGTCGCTTCTTATGAACCACTTATTGGCGGTGAAGAGATTCCTCATCGCACTCCTGTTCGATACTCTTCGGAAGCATTCATCAAAAGAGATCGTGCCCTTTATGTCGAGAACCCTATCATGGAGAGTTTCTATCCGGCACCTGTTGTAGGATATGCGAGAATAGTGGTTAAAAACAAAGATCGAGAGGTCGGAGGTGAACTTGTTTCCACCACTGCAGAAGGAATACGAGTTCAGGAGTTTTACACTGCGAGAGACTATCCTACCAAAGAAACTTTGACGGATCTGACACTTAAACCATACAACGTTCCGGTCACAATACCTTTTGTTGGATCGTTAAATTTCAACAACAGGGGAGTTAGCCAAGGTTTTGCCATTGAACTCAACGACATGCACGGTAAACCAAAGGCAGAAGCCATTTACGACTATGATGATAACCCATCTGAAGCCCCTCCAATCAGTAAAACCGAATACTTCTACCACCAATTGGGAGATTACAACCCAAATGGTGGCAACGAATTAAATAACGAGGTACAGGTCCTCTATGGTGATGGGGACCTCCATGATGAGCATTTGGGTCAAACGGTTGAATTTTATGGTCATCGAAGAGAAAATTACACGTTTAGCCAAGGTATTTCCCTGGTCCCCAACGTAACCATGACAAGTACTCCTCCGATAGCTGTGCCAACCGTAGTACCTTATCTTCAATTAAATGAAGGCCTCTACCGGTCCATTGCCACTACAAAGATCATCAACAAAACAGGTATTGTAAGTCACATTAGAAATACCTCCGAAGGGGCGATTGTAGAAACATACAACAAGGTATACGATGCCTACAACGGTAAGCCTTTGTTAACCATCGTTAGCAATAGCTATAAAGATCCCATATATAACTATGAGATGCCTGCGCATTGGTACTATTCCGGCATGGAACCAGGCTATCAAAACATTGGTGTAGAACTCAGTAATCCCGGTACTCAGGTGGCCTTGTTGCACCCAGGTGATGTACTACTGGACCTTAATAACATCCCTACCAAATATTGGGTAGAGTCCACTGATCCATTAATCATTAAAGATAAGTTTGGTAACACAGCAGCACCAAATGGACACCTTAAGATCATCCAATCGGGGCACCGGAACCAACATACCGTTCCCGCCGGGAACCTTGTTTCTTTGGAGCACCCCATTACCAACCGGATTTTCCCCTTGTTCGATGCTTGGAATCAGACCGCAGGTTCTAACGGTGTCAAAAGTTTCTCAGTGACCAATTGTTTGGATGGCACGGTTCAATCCGTAACAACTAATATTGTTAACTCCTCCAACGAATTATTTTTTGAGGGAACTACTGGTGGCACCGCCTGCGAAATCTCCATTCAGTTCAAGGTTCCTATTCCCAATAACATTGGGGATTACAACTTGACACTTACCGGCACAAAAGCCGTTGCCGAATACCAAGGGCAGGTTTTGGAAGGGACTTACAACGATCCCCAGGGCTGTTTTAGTCAACAGTGTGCTCCTGGTGTTCTCAATGCTACCGCTGTTACCTTTAACGATAGCTGGGATTACAACTATGTGGAAGCTGGCATCGACCAGGGTACTGCTACCTATTACAAGAATCATCCTTACAAATTCGGCGGCAAAGGTGTTTTCCGGGCCGAAGGAAGTTGGGTTTATCAAAACAACCGCCAACAAACCGCTTACGGTGGATTGGGCAACGAAGACAAAACCAATATCCGGGAAGATGGGATTTACGAAAATTTCGTGTTGTTCAACTGGTTGCACCCCGAGGTGTATCAAGATCCAGTGGCAGCGACTCATCAAGCACCCTGGATCAAATCCAATCAAATCAATCAATACGATCCTTATGGTTATGAGATTGAAGAAGAAGATGCTCTTGGCAATCCTTCTGCAGCACTCTACGGCTATGGTAAGACCTTACCTACTGCCGTAGGAGCCAACCTGAGGTTCTATGAATTGGCCTTCGATGGTTTTGAAGACTACGATGCCAATACTTACAGTGCTCCTGGACATGGGCGCCTCAACTTTACCACCAGCAGTGGCGTGCCCAACCTTACTGCCAATGAAGCACACTCTGGCCAAGCAAGTATGGTGGTGTCCAGTGGATCGCCAGTGAGCTATTCGAAAAGCTTAGTGCCAACGAAATTCATATCGTTCCAACCACTCCCAGGAAAAAAATACCTCCTCACCGGTTGGGCCAAGCCAGATGGCAACTCCCAGTTGGAGCTCACCATTTCCGCCACCGACGGCATTAGCCCTCAAACCCTATTCAGCTCTACGGCCTTGATCAACTATGCCGATCAAATTGAAGGTTGGTACCGCTTTACAGCAGAGTTTGAAATGGTTAGTGGGGTTACTCAATTCGACCTTGCCTTCAGTTCCACAGGCACAGAGGTTTATTTGGACGATGTGCGGATTCATCCGAAACAAAGCGCGATCAAAACCTTTGTATACGATCCGGTAAACCTTTGGCTGGTTGCCGAACTGGACGCACACAACTACGCTACCTTCTACAACTACGACCTCGAAGGCGGACTGGTGCAAACCAAAAAAGAAACCGAACGTGGGGTGATGACCCTTCAAAACACCCGCAGTCACCTGCGCAAAACTACCACTCCATGAAACGGCCAACCTTAACCAATAAGATGAACGCAATTTTCTTAATTGTACTGACTCTTTTGAGCCTACAAGCGGCAGCACAAAGCCCATTAGAACGCTTAGCAGCCATGATTAAGCGCTAAGCTGAAGCCTCTGTCTTGAGCATGTAACTTCAGGTACAAGTGTTTCAAGATGGACAAACCGGTGTGACCAACATTAACGGAAAAGTGTTGAAACAAGGCCAGCAGTACTATTCCAAGGTAGGGCACTGGGAAAACCTCTTCAACGAGAAATGTGTGCTGATGGTGAACCATGAGCACCAAACAGTGGTATATGCACCAGCGCTGGCTGCCAACAACCTCTCCGCTTGGGCCGGCAACCCCATGGATAATTTTGCCGCTTGGAAAAACCTGCCCAAGGAGTGGATCACCGATGCAAACGGAAAAAAACGCATTCGCATGACGCACCAAGAGCCCGCCTTGGAATCTACCGAGGTGCTGTTGGGCGAAGATGGCCGCTTATTGGCCCTCACCTATTATTACCGAGCTACTGAAGAATCAGGACCAATGCGCGTGGAAATTTCCTACCGCAACGTGTCCTTTGAACCCGATTTCTCAAAGGCCTCCTTTTCAGAAAAGACCTTTATTCAAGGCAGTGGCCCGCGCGCCAAACTAACCCCAGCTTTCCCCAATTATAAGTTACTAAATCAGTTTTCACGATGAAGTTGATTGCCCACCTACGATCCAAAATTCCTTTTTTGTTGCTGAGTTGCCTCTTGGTGCTCTGCACTACCTCCACTTATGGCGGTAAGAGCAAACTCCTCCAAGGTGTTCAGGGAAGTGATGTCACCGCTGGTACGGTGCTCAGCATCAAAGACCCTTACTTCAACAGCATCCTCACAGCCGGCTCCCCTACGGTGCCCGGGCAGTTTCGCCTCGCAGAGAGCGAAGCCCGCCTCTCCCTGCGCCTGGATGAGACCTCTGGAGAATACCACGCCTCCCCCTGGCAACTGGTGGTGGACTATGAGGTAACCTACGAGCAACACAGCAACCTGGGCAACCCTATCACCCTTGCCAATCAAAGCCTGGTCATCAATTACGCCCCCACCGGGTCCTATTCCGACAAAGCCTTGCAACGCTTCACCGATGCTATTTATGCACAGGTAACCGTCACCGGGGTAACCTTCAAGGACCTCAATGGAGTAGTCATTTCCAAAACCATGCCTCAGGATGTGTACCTCGATTTGGAATACCACGCCGTGCGGCACCATCAACTTGACCTGAACACCGCTCCTCAACTGCGCACGGAGTTGGTCTCCAACCTCTTCAATGGCACACCGGTCACCAACCAGATGGAACTCTCCTGGAGCTTTGTGCGTGGAGCGGAGTATTTTGAACTGGAATACTTATTTGTAGAAACCGGCACCATTGACCCCGTCACCACACCAGTCCCCTATTCCTGGAAAGATGCTACCCGCATCTCCTTGTCAGACAACCATTACCTTTTGAACCTTGCCTTCCCTGAAGGTGCCCTACTTTACCGGGTTCGGGCCATTGGCCAATTCGATGGCAGTACCCAGCCCGGCAGAAAAGAAGGGGCCTGGTCTTACGCACCGGCTACGCTCACCACCCAGCAAGCCTTTGCCGACAATGATGCCCAATACCACAACATTGCCCGGGATATGGCCGATGGGCTATTGCCAGAGATGAACTGGCAGTACTCTGCGGGTTTTGCCGAAGATGGCAAGCGCAAGGAGGTCATCGGTTTTTTTGACGGCTCGCAGCGGGGTCGCCAACAGCTCACCTTGATCAATACAGAACAGCATGCCTTGGTCGGTGAAAGTGTTTACGACCACCAAGGCCGGGCCACGGTCAATATTCTTCCTGTTCCAGTCAATAGCCTGGGGCTCGGGTATTACTCGGGCAATAACACCACCCTTAACGGAGGTTTCGACCGCAACAGCTTTGATACCGACCGACGTACCAACCCCAACGATCCCAACTTTACCGGCTCTCTGCCCCTGCCGGCGAACAGTGCCACCAGTACGTATTACAGTGGCAACAACCCGCTGAGCTTTGAGCTGCGCGACTTGATTCCGGAGGCCAACGGCTATGCTTATACCCAAGCCATACCCACCAATGATGGTACTGGTCGCTTGCGCAGTCAAAGCGGAATCGGACAGACTTTTTCTAATGCTAATCTGGACGAACGCACCACTTCCTTCTTTTACAGCAAACCCACCCAATACCAACTCAACCGCCTTTTTGGCTCGGAGGTTGGCTATGCCCGTTTCTATCAAAAAAACCTCACCAAAGACCCTAATGGGCAGGTGAGTGTGGCCTATACCGATCAAGCCGGGCGCACCATTGCTACTGCTCTCAACGGTACCGGGGCAGCCAACCTGCTGGAACTTGACGACAAGCCGCCGGCAGTTATAATTACCGAAGACTTGCTCAAGGAAGGCCAGGAACCCAATCAGGATGGCGACCTGGAAGCTACTTTCTTCATCGAGGTAATCAACCCGCAAACCTTTTCCTACACCCTCGACTATGACCTCAACGGGGCTGACGCCTGCATTGGATGCTTGAGCTATTGCGAGACCTGCAAATATGATTACCGCATCACCATCAAACATCCGGACAATCCCAACTATTTTTATGACAGTGGTTGGCAATTGGGCCAAAGCAATGCCGCAGCGGCTCCCGTCACCTTCAACAATTTTCCGGTACCAGGCGTCTATAAATTGGTCAAAACCATGCGTCCATCCGTCAGTGCCGCAGCTGCCTTCCGCAAAAAACTCTACAACGATGTGATGGCAGACCTTTATGGGACCTCACAAACTTGTGTGGTTTTGGAAACGGCCAACCCGGAGGATTGCAATCCCTCGTGCACGGACTTGTGCGCCCAGGCCTATATCGGCAGCGATGGCAGCGGTACTACCCGCTACTACGATGCGGACATGAACTGGCAAAACACTTCCGGGGTAGCTTACACGGCTTCCTCACCGGAACACCTCAATGCGATTGCCGATTGTGAGGCCAATTGTGATGCGCCTCAATATTTCACTAACAGCCTATGCGATATTCGCCTGCAGGCCCTTAAGCTGGACATGAGCCCAGGTGGACAATATTTTGATAACCTGCCCGCCAAGTACGAAAAGGACATCAACGGACTGTACGTCATCAATGCCGATGGCGATCGGGTGATTGTGAGCAACTACACTTCTTCCGTACGTCAACAATGGCTCAACAACTATCCCATCTCCGGAGGGCTTCTGAACGGCTTTAACTTCGATGCTGGCACCTCGTTTTCTTCGTGGGACGATGTACGCAACAACTGGGACGATGCTTATGCAGATATCTTAGCGACTTATCATCCAGAGTATTGCCGTTATCAGGCGCTTTGCCTCAATGACATTGTGTGCGATGGTGCTTCGGCAACCATGGACGATGTGAACCATTATGTCACCTTGATGATGCAGGGCGATGACGATGCCTATGCGTTTTCTTCCACCAACGGACACAACTACAATTTCTTCAACCCGCTGGGCCAACCCAAAGACCTGACTCCCATTAACAATAGCTTGTATTGCTTTGCAGATGATGTAGATGGTGGTGGAGCGGCTTATGACCAGGCCCCTTTGGCGGTAGTTGCCTGTAAGGAAACCGATATTGCCAACTATTTGCGTGGGTATTTGAGTTTTACCAAAACCAACGGACTTGCGGAAACTTACAGCATCTGGTACGTTTTGGATGACCCCTTGGGCATTGCCACTGGCAATGGACCAGCCAACAACATACCCCAAACCGTCATCGATATTTTTCAGGCCTTTCACGGTAACGGTACCACTCCGGGACTGATCGGCAGCAACACCGGGCAAGTGAGCAAATACCAGTTCTTTCGCTCCACCTATCTGTTTTTTAGAGATTTGGTGCTCTACGAGCATGCCAATGCCTTTACCTGTGGCAATTCATCCTGGCAAGCCTACCACAACACCGACGGTGATTTTGATGGGCTGACCGATGCAGATGGCTTTCAGCTCCTCTTCCCTCCCAACCCCATTTACGAGAATTACTCTTCCCCCACTACCATAGGCACCACCATGACTACGGTAACTTGTGCGCAAAATTGTACAGCTTTTGCGGCCGATTGGATGGCCCAACTTGCCGATTGCATTACCGCTGCCGGACTCAATTCGGCTCAACAAGCCAGCTTGCGCAACGATTTGATTGAGGTGTGTAAGGCTGGGTGCGATGCGTCCAATCAGTTCCAGGGTACTTCGGTCACTCCTTCGGGGTTGACCTGTTATGTTACCGGTGGGCAAACCTTCTGCGACTTTGATGCAGTAATTGCCTTTCACCTCAGTGCTTGCACTACCTCAGTGGTGCATCCGGCTCCAAGCTATGAGCCAGAGGATTGCCATTGCGGCCCCTTACAGGATTACATCGTGGCTAACAATTTGGTGGCAGGAAGCAATCCTTTAACGCCTACTTCGGCAGAGCTCACTGCCATTACCAACCATATCAATTTAGAAGGTTGGAACGGAACGCCTTACCCCGAAAGCGAAGTGGAAAGTTGGCTAAAACATTGCCGTGGAGAAGCTGGAAACATTGATGAAAGCTATCCGGAAGAACTCGAGTGTACAGTATGCAAGTGCGGAGAGTTGCTGGATTTCATTGACCAAAACGATTTGGCCGCTGACATTAACGTGATTCTGACTTCGGAACACCAGGGCATTGCCGATGCTTTGAATGCCGCCCTCACTACCCCTGCCTATACCGCCAGTTTTACCGCAAACGATATTGCCACCTGGCTGTTTGAGTGCGGTCAAAGCGATCCTAACGAAACCTTGTTTGGAAACTTTCCACAAGAATTGGATTGCCCAATTGCGCCTGGGCCGGTAGTAAACCTTGACTCCCTCGCCTTGATGCTTTGCCAGGATGAGCTGGCACGCATCGATGAAATCAACAAACGCCGACGGTTTACCCGAAAACTCTTGGAGCTGGCCGAAAAGACCTATCAGGACTACCTTACGACCTGCCGCAACTCGGCTAATGAAGCCTTAAATGCCACCTATCCCCTTGATGAGTTTTACTACACCCTCTATTATTACGATCAGGCCGGTAACCTGGTCAAAACCATAGCGCCTCGCGAGGTGGACCCGTCACAGGGATTTACGGTCTCGGATCAGGTGAATGCTGACAGAACTGCTGACAACGGTTCACTGACCCACCCTGCCCATGAAGCAGTGACCCGATACCGCTATAATGGACTCAATCAGGTAGTAGAACAAAGTACTCCCGATGGAGGAACTACTTTCTTTTGGTACAACCGTATTGGACAATTGGTTGCTTCTCAAAGTGCCCGACAGGAAGAAATGAGCACCCCTGGTAGTTTTGTGTACTCCTACAGCAACTACGATGCTTTGGGCAGGGTCATCGAAGCCGGGGAAATGACCTCGCTAACTGACCTGAGTGCCCTGGCCTACGATGTGTTGGAGGGCACCCTCAACAGCGGGTTATGGCCTGCCAACCTGGCCAATACTCGCCGGGAGGTAACCCGCACCTTTTACGATCAATCACCGGGCAACATCGCTCAGCTCATCAACGGTGGACAGCGCTACTCCCGCAACCGCATTGCTTCGGTTACCTTTGAGCAAGTCTATGATCCTGATCCGACCATTTACGATCAGGCTTCCCACTACAACTACGACATTCACGGCAACGTGAACACCCTCTTGCAGGAAAACCGTGAGTTGGCGACCCTGGGTCAGGAGTTTAAGCAGATCGATTACACTTACGACCTCATCAGTGGCAACGTACACGAAGTAGCCGTTCAACGCGGAGAACGCGATCAGTTTTTCCACCGCTATCGCTATGATGCTGACAACCGCATCACCCAAGCCTGGACTTCGGCCGATGGCATCATCTGGGAGCGCGAGGCGAAGTATTTCTACTACCCCCACGGCCCCCTGGCCCGTACTGAGCTGGGCGACCGACAGGTACAGGCCACTGACCATGCTTATACCTTGCAAGGTTGGCTCAAAAGTGCCAATGCCAATACCCTTACTCCTAACCGTGATCCGGGTAAGGACGGTAACCAAACGGCCAACAACCTCAACCAGCACTTTGGCACCGATGCTTTTGGCTTTAGCCTACACTATTTTGAGGGCGATTACGACCACATTGGTAATGCTCCTTCTCACCTGGCTGCTACCACTGGATCGGCTTTTCTCAGTGCCAGCACCGATCTGTTCAACGGCAACATCGCTCAAATGGTCACCGCCCTTTCCGATCACAATCAGGAAGCCCTTCCTGTGCACGGGGCCAACTACCGCTACGACCAGCTCAACCGCATCAAGTCCGCCCACTTTTGGAAGGACAATACGCCCAATACCGATGCGGTGGCGGCCAACCACAGCTTTGCTTCGGCTACCGACAATGGCGACTACCAAACCGCCTATAAGTACGATTTTAACGGCAACATCACCAACCTTACCCGTTTTACTTCCGGAATTGGTTCCGGGCCCTACATCGCCGATCAGTTTACCTACCGTTACAACCCCGATCATACTAATAACCGCCTGCGACACGTCAATGATGCCGGTGGCACAGATACTACCTGGAATGACCTCGAAGATCAGGGTTCATACATCGATACCGACCCTTCTTCCTGGAACTACAACTACGATGCTTCCGGTAACCTCATCCAAGACAAAGCCGAAGAGATCGAACAAATCATTTGGTCAGTAACCGGTAAGGGCAACCAAGTGATCCGAACCGCCACCAGCACTAAACCGGACCTGGAGTTTATCTATGATCCTCTCGGCAACCGCATCGGTAAAACCGTTAAAGGAAAAGATGCTGCTGGTAACCTGCTGCCCCCTGATACTTGGGAACACTCCTGGTATTTGCGTGATGCACAAGGCAACCACCTGTCTACCTATGCTACCACTGGGGATACCCCTTCTGAAGTATTGTTGGAGGATCAACTTATCTATGGATCGAAAAGATTAGGTTCTCGTCAGCTATTTACCGACATCACCTCTACCAACTATGGCGATGGGGAAATTACTATCTCGGGTGATAATGTGTCTTGCGCACCGACCGAGCTGGTGATCTATGTAGACGGTGTGGCCATTAATGCGCCTATCCCCTACAC
>CALCCE010000240.1 GCA_937899835.1 uncultured Flavobacteriales bacterium
TGCGCAATAGGTGGGTTTGTTGCTGCGCCAATTGGGCCCATTGTTTCATGATCGTATTTTCCGAAGATTCGGGAGAAGAAGAAACGTCAGACATGCTTAGCTAGGATTTGAAGGATTCGAAGGAGGGTTAGTGGTTGGTGGAGCGGGAAAACCCAGGTTGGCACTGTTGATACCCAGCAGCATGGCTACTCCCTGTGCCGTAGCGGCTTGTGCCAACTGATTGGTGTGCTGTTGCTGAGCTGCTGCATTGTGGGCCGCCAAACTGAGCGCCTGGGCAGTGGCCATATATAGCTGACTGAGCGATACGGCTGGCGATTCACCAATGGTTTGCGCATTGGTTTGAGCCGATTGGTCTGCTACTTGGCCGTTGACTTTCGACTGGTGTTGCATCCCCAACCTTGCTCAAAGCATTATTTGTAAATGACCGAAGTGCCTTTGGCGACCGATGCCGTATCGATGGAAAACAAAATCGTGGCCCCTACCGTGGTGGCCGCCTGGTGAAGGATGGCCGCCTGTTGTTGAGCCGTGGTCGCATTTTGCGCGCCATTGCTCATGGCTTGGGCGGTGGCTTGTTGCAAATTACTGGCGGCCATGGCTGGTGAGCTGCCCAGCACCATGGTGTTGCTGGAAGTAACCGAATCTGTAACCTGTGGATTGACTTTCGTTGGTGCTGCCATGATGGATTGATATTAAAAAAGTAAAAACGTGTTTTGTCTTTCTTGATCAGTTAATAACCTCCCATCTAAGCCAACGGGGTAAGATAGAGATGAGTAACTTAAAAAATCACCCCGGCCGACCGGCAAGGACCGGCCGGAGTGACGCCTTCTGCGTGATTGATTAAGCATTCAGGATGCTCGCAGTTCCTACCGCGGTAGAAGCCGTATCAATTGCAAAAAGCGTTGCCACACCCATCGTGGTAGCGGTTTGTGCGGTAACGTTGGTTTGCTGCTGCGCAGTAGTAGCATTGTGTGCAGCATTGCTCAACGCTTGTGAAGTAGCCTGGTACAAATTGCTCAAGGCCAAGGCAGGAGAATCGCCCAATACTTTGGTGTTAGCTTGGGTTACGGAGTCGGTAATTTGGCTGTTTACAGTATTCATGATGTGAATGATTTTCAGTTAAAAAATGGATAAAAGAGTGAAGTAAATTTTAAGACCATTTACCAAGGTCGGAAGCAGTTGAATCCTACTTAGACGTAAGCACTGTAGATTCTTTGGGTGCCTACAGCGGTAGAAGCCGTGTCGATCGTAAACAATTTGACCACCCCTTGGGTCATAGCTGCCTGCGCAGTAGTAGTGGCATTAAAGCCACTGGTGGTGGCATTGTGAGCCGCGTTGCTCAGGGCCTGGCTGGTGGCCATGTAGAGGTTGCTCAAACTCATTGCGGGAGAAGTACCGATCACCTCAGTATTTACCTGAGTAATGGAATCAGTTACCTGCGAGTTGGCGGGAAGTGGTGAAACAAAAACTTGTTCTGCCATTTTTGCATTGATTTAAGGATAAATAAAAAGAGAAAAAGTGCTGCTAAAGCAGCGCTTTTGTAGGCTTAGGCATTGAAGATGCGGCTGGTACCTACTGCAGTGGAAGCGGTATCAATTGCATACAAGGTGGCCACACCCATGGTAGTAGCAGTTTGTGCCGTTACGTTGGTTTGCTGCTGAGCCGAAGTAGCATTGTGTGCTGCGTTGCTCAACGCTTGAGCAGTTGCCTGGTACAAGTTGCTGAGGGCCATTGCTGGCGAATCGCCCAACACTTTGGTGTTGGCCTGGGTTACCGAATCGGTAATTTGACTATTTACAGTTTGTGGAAATGCCATTTTATTTGGTTTTTATGGATAAATAGATTGCGTGATTATTGATTTTTAAGTAGCTAATTTTAAAATCAGCTTGCTGCCAGTTGATCCTATCGCCTCGCCCACATGGTTGCCATTTTGTTGGGCATTGCTCAGGTTCGTAAACGCCATTCCGAGCGCCTGGCTGGTTGCCTGGTAAAGGTTACCGATGGCTATGGAGGGCGACAAACCCACCGTTTCGGTGTTGATTTGCGTAATGCTGTTAATGACCTTTTCATTGACCGTTCCGCTCATGGGTAGTGGTATTCAGGAGGCATTGAATTAAAACCCAGTAACTGGTTTTTTAGAAGCCCTTTTCTGGCCACTTGTTTGCCTTTGGAGTTGGAGACTCCACGTCCGGTTCCTCTTCTTCATGGGAAGGACCTTTTGAATCCTCCGTCGGGATGGCTTTTTTAGCACTTGGATAATGCAGTGCTCCAAGAATTCGGGAAACCGTTGCGGTGGTGGTAGCATTGTTGCTCATTTGCGCGTTGTGCTGAGCCGTCACCGCATTGTGGAGCGCCATGCCGATGGTTTCGGTCATTACATTGTTCAGAATCGAGATGGAAGGCTGGTTCTCTTCCTGGTTGAGAATCTGAATGATCGGTTGGTTGTTGGAAGGTGCAGTTGCCATAATTAGGAAGCTGGAAGTTGAACAGGTGAGTTAAGTTGGAAAGTGGCAGGCAGCAAGGTGATGCGCCCGTTTCGGCCAATGGAAAGCTGAGCCTTGAACAACTCATTCCCCATTTCAAAAATTTGTTCTTTCCCGTCTTGTGTTACTTGAATGGAGAGCACCAAAGCATTCACCAAACGGGACTGAATATCGGATAACTGAGCAATGGCCATCTGGCCAATGGAGGGCTCAGTGGATGGACTCTCCAACATCTTGGGCAGGAAGTTGAGCGCCAGGTAATAAAGGGCCTCCGCCTTGTTTCTAAAACCGATGTAATCTACCTGCGCAATGGTGTTCACCAAGCCTTCATAAGTCAATACTCCTGGAAAGTAATAGGGCATTTCTACCGAATAGATCAAGGAATTGGTGATCGGGTCAAGTTTGGTGTACAGTTGATGAATCTGCCCATCGCTTTGACCATTTTGAATCAGGAGCAGGTAAAACCGGCAGGAAGCCACGAATTCTGCTATTGTAGCCGCTATGCCATTGGCAAATGCAATCGCACTTGATACTTCTGTGTCCTGGCCCGTTTCTCCAAAATTTTCGTCTAAATACTCCTTCAATCCCGATAAAAGGATCAAATCGCTGAAAGACAAGACTTGAGCATTCAGTTTTTTATCGCTGAAAAAGTCTTTCGCCGAAGCCAGGGTTTGGAGTGAAAGCAAGTCGTAGGTTCCTACAAGGATCGACAGCTGCTTTTCGGTAGATTGGCCACCTGTCCCAGCGCCCGAACCTGAGCCTGATCCGGAACCAGAGCCTGAACCTGAGCCTGAGCCTGAGCCCGAGCCTGAACCCGAACCTGATCCAGAACCAGAACCGGAGCTGGAGCCGGGTTCCATTTTAGAACCAGCTTCCAAAAAACTAAGTTCTGTAGGTTTCATCTCCAGCAACACGCCCAAATCACACTGAAAGGCCAACTTTGGTGATGGAGCATTCCCGAGCTGAAACGACACCAAGGTGGTTTCATGCAAACCCATCAAAATCCGATAGAAGAATTCGTTGAGCGTATTCCCAACAAACTTGCTGGAAGAAGCACAGGCCCAATTGAACCAAGCCTTTCCACCTTTTATCGTGGCCAAAATGGATTGAAAGCTGGCGGGCAAATCGGTATGGGAACCGTACTCGGTACCGTTAATAATGATCATGATGTGTGGTATTTAAGTATTGGGTAATGGGCACACCATCATGCGTTGGTCGAAAAGCCTCGTAAGATTTCCCGGGCATTGTTGCCCACCGCCGTAAAGCCGTTGATGCCGCCTTCGTTGATGGCTTTCACCTCTTTGGTCAAACCCTCCAATTCATCTTTGTTGCCCGAAGAGAGGTAGTTGGCCAGGCCCATGCCCAGTGCAGCAATGCTCACCGTGTTGAGGTTGCGCAATTGGTCGGTAGCATCTTGCACTGCCAGGGCAGCCGATTGTGCTACCAACTGATACGACTTGGCAGCAGCCTGGTATTTGCCCGAATCGGCAATATTGAGGTTATCGGATGTATTGGTATTCATGGTGTATTTTGTTTTTTGAAATGGCTATAGTGATTTGAACTTCGAGAGCACCGTGGCTGCCCCCTCTCCTACTGCAATGAAGTTGGGCGTAGCAGATGCTGCCAATGCCACCACCTTCTCCATCATTTGCAGGTATTGACCATTTTGTGTTGCCACGTATTTGGCCATTAATACGCCCACCGCAGTAGTACAAATCAGGTTGAAATTGCGCAAGTTGTCGGAGGCATCCTGTACTGCAATGCCACAGGCCTGGGCCACCATTTGGTCGGCCTTTGCAATGGCCTCTTGTTGTGGAGAAAGATCCGCCATAGCGTAGCATAATTATTAGCTATTACCAGCCTTTAAAATTCCGACACAACAAGCCGCCACGCTGGCGTTGATGATGTGCTGTGCATTTTGCTGGCAGTTGGTGGCATTTTGCATCGCCACACTAATGGAGTTGGCCATCGCAAGGCTGGTCACCTCTAAAGGCTTGTCTTTCATGGTTGCACTTTTTCTATCGGCTGAGGCCGATGGTTTCAAGCCTTGATAATTGGATGGTGGTGATTATCTCAGCGGAATAGGTCAAAAGTAGCAGCCCGATTTTCGGAAGCGTTGAACATTCCTTTCTGCGATAAGTCAAAAAAGCTCACGGAAAAATTGCTGGAAAAAAGTATTGGCCGAAACACCTGCCGTTGCCTTGCGATGCGCTCCCGGTGTGTGCCCATAATGTTTGCGAAACAAGCGGCAAAAGTGGGGTGAGTCGGAGAAACCGGCCTCCACGGCAATTCTTCGGATGGAGAAATCGGTCGTAAGCAAGAGGTAAGCAGCATACTCCAGGCGCAATACCCTCACAAATCGAATGGGTGCCATGCCCAGCACCCGATTGAATTGACGGTTGAGTTGTACGGTACTGATCGACAAGCCGTGGGCCAAAAACTCTTGTGTAATGCCCTCATCGGGAAAATGCTTTCGCAACAACCGAAACAATTCTCCCAACCAAGGATGGGCAGCCAACAGTTTATCCCAATCCTCTGGTCGGGCCTCCGTGATGGGCACGGAAAGGGTAAAGCCAGAGCCAGTATTGGGGAAGTGCTCTTGACGAAAGCCTTCCGGCGACAATGAAAAATTTGTTTTAAACGCCTTGGAAAAGGCATCGGGGTGCTGAAATCCCACTGCATAAGCAATCTCCTTCACCGAGTGATGCCCTTGACGCAGCAGTTGAAGACCATGCTGCAAACGGTGTTGACGGATGAGGTGCCCCGGGGTGGTACCTTGCGCGCGTTGAAGCACTCTTTTTAGGGATGAAGGATGCATCCCACAACGTTGCGCGAGTTCGCTTACTCCAAATCGCGGAGAGCCGGCGTGTTGCGCAATTACTGTTTTTAAAAAGCTTAGAAATTCGTCGTCTGTTTGGAACGACCTGGGCGGCTGGCCAGCGCCCTTTGGAAATGAAAATGCCATCGAAAACGGTTTGATCCCGGTGCTTTGTTGCACCCGTACCTGCCGAAGGCATTCCGCTTGATGCGGTCAGTTAGAGAGGAAAAACAAACAATTTGGACATGGAGGGGTCAGTGCCTGGGAGCGGAAAAACCAGGGCAGCAAGTGCAATGCGAGCAAAGTCGGGAAAGGGTATTGGGCGATGGCTCCTTTGGTCAACGCAGGGCGTTAGCGTGAGGAAAAGAGGTATTGGGAAAAGCATAGCTGAGGCCAACGAACACTGCCGTTGACAATAGCCTCCCCTGAAAAGGGACACGGTAAGGCAACTGATGGACTTATAAGCCCTCAGTAATTCAGAAGTAAAAGAGAATAACGGTCAGTACCGCTAAGGCGAAGTTGAAAATGGGAATGGCATATTTTCTGGTCTTATTGGTTGAATAAAACCTTTGTTGCGCACACAAAACGATCCAACATTTGTGACAAAGGCTTGATAGCGACCAAAGTACACGACCAGAAAAATGCAAACAATGGTGATTCCCCGGGTTTCTTTAATATCAGGATTTATACGGGTTCTATCCGTTTAATTACTTAGTCCACCAGGGCACCTCGACTCAGCCGAAAGGCTGACACGTCCGCTCGGCGACCGGGTGGGGCTTCGACCGGCGACCGGGTGGGGGCTGCGCTCGGCGACTGACAGTGGAATGATTAGCCGAAAAGGACTTCAAAACCAAAAAAGGTAAGACGTGAAGACTGATCGTAGTTTGCAACTACGATCCACTATCCATGCAAACGATACCCAATAAAACGGCAAGGAAAGGAACTATTCCACGCCACCCCAATCGAAAGCCTTTACCAACTCTTCAGCAGACAAGCGGTAACCCTGCGCTCGAAAGTGGTCGTCGTAGTTCCAATACAGGTGTTGGCCCGCATCTTCCGATGCTTGTACAACTGGACTTAAATCCACGAAAGGGATGCCCAACTCTACGCACTGTTTGCCCAGACGAAGGCGGTTGAGTTGGTAGGGAGTTGCCCGCAAGTCGAGTTCCTGGGGGCATTTCAAACACAAAGCCCGTTCGTAGGGGTAATAATAGTTCGTGACCTGATGTCGGGCCGGGAGATAGGCTACTCGTAGTTCTGCGTGGTATTGATCGGTGTAGCGTTTCAAAAAATCAAGGGCGGAAGCCAAATTCACCTTCTGTTCCAATTGCCGGGCGTGTAGTCGAATTTCATTGGCCCGGTGGTAATTCAATTCTCCTTTTTCAATGGCCATGGCCATGGCTTCGGTCACTTCCTGGCGCAATGCCTCCCCCCTGCCCGTCCAAGGATGGTTGGATGCAGGAATGGCGGGCAACCAGGAGTTTCGCTCGGTGGCCCATCGCGCACGAAGTGGTTGCTCCTGCAGGTAGGCCTCCCACCATTGCCACAAGCGGGGCAGCAATCGAGAATGCTTTTCTGGCATCAGCCGGTCTTTCGGTATGCGAAAGGGTTTGGTGGTAAAGTCATTGGCAAAAAACACCACCAGCACTACATCGGGTTGAAACAGGGGCACCATATCGGAGGTGAGTTGCAAATACGAGTTGACTCCGGCTCCTAAAATTCCAGCGTTCATCACTTCCCAGCCTTGCATTGCTTCCGATTGTTGGAGCCAAGCGGACAAGTTTTGCTCCTGTTCCGCCATCACCCCTTCCACAAAACTGTCGCCAATCAACAAGAGGCGCTTTTTATCCGCTGGTTTCGCCATACGCCATTCCGTATCTCGAAAACCGTAGGCATTCAGTTGATGCTCAAAAGCGCGGGCGGTATCGGGAAAGCTTTGCCAAAACCAGGTAGAACGCCCGAATGGTGGTGCATCCGTTAGCGGTTTGCCAGGAGTTAGGTAATTGACCCGATCGAAATTGGCCAATTCCGGCAAGGGAAACGCCCATCGAAACACCACCTCCTGAAACACCAGCAGGCCCAACACGTAGAAGGCCCACATCCCAGCTTTGGAAAAACGCTTACCGAGATTCATCTCAACAAATAAACGACATCGCATGGAACCCAAGCTCAATCTACCCGCCCATCCAACCAATGCGCACTCCTGGCAAGCTCTAACTACATTCCATTGGCTACTGCTGTTGTTGTTTTGCACCGGTATTTCCAGCGGCTATGGTCAGGTAAAAGTCGCAGACCAAAAGGTGGAGGAAGTTTCCAAGGCCTTTGAATTGCACCTCAACTATCCTGAACTGACCGGCAAAAGCGATTATTCAAAAATCAATGCACTGATCAAAAATCAATTTGGCAATGCGGGCGGAATTCGCGAAGTGATGATCGCCTACTACAACGAGCAGGCAGCGGCTTTGGAAAAAGGCGCCCCCTTGCCTTCAACTTTCAAGCGTGACTACGAAATTTTTCAACCCAACGATAGCCTGTTGTGTGTGGTGTTTCACTCTTTTATGTACTGGAGTGAAGCCAGTCACGGCCAACGACGGGACGAAGCGCTGGTGATTCACCTGCCCAGCCAGCGGGTGCTCAATGCCGACGAAATTTTCACCAGCCGGGCAGTAGCGCAGGCCAAACTGCCCAAAATCATCAATCAAGTATTGAAAGCCGATCCGCGATATGCCGATTGCCCGGGTTTGGATGGGCCTGGAAGTTTGGAACCTTTCATGGACAACTTTTGCCTCACCAAAACTTCGGTCATCTTCTACTTTCGCGATAATGTGCTTTGCAGCCACGAGGCCAATAACCCTTCCATTGAAATACCTTTGGAGCAACTGAAAGGACTATTGCGTTAAGCTTTGGTGGAGGTGCGCTCCGCCCGCCAGTAGCGGTCCACGTGGTATTCCAGGTACTCGATTTGCTTATTCGGTACCCGCAGCATTCGATTTTTTTCGTTGGCAAACTGGAGTATTACTCCGGTAACTTTACCTGTTTTGGTACTACGATTAATGGAGAAATTCACAATCCTTTCCCAGGCAATGAGCTCACCTTTCACCTGAATGCCTTCCCGCAACAATACTCCCCCCTTGAACACCTGTGTTTTTTCAGGCAGTTCAGCGGCAGGCAATCCTAACCTTGGCCCTAACTGAATGCCTTCTTCTTGTAACACCCGTTGCGCTTTGCTTTCAAAAAGCATCCCCAAACGAACCGAGCGTTCATAAAGCTCCCTTTTGTTGTCTACCGCATGCAAGGCTTTACGAAACCACGTTCCCGAAATTCGATGACCCACCAAAGCCGCCAACCCAATTGAACCAAAAATGGGGGCCAGCATCCAAATACCATCCACGGGCAGTTGATCTACTAAAACCATTCCTCCTACCATCGAAACGATCAAGGTTCCGAAAAAAGGAACGATCATAATGCGGGTGGATTGGTTCATGGCCTTTTGCACCTCGGGGTCGTCAGATTTATACTTCATGGAGCCCTAAAAATAGTGCATCAAGGGCAAAGTGCTCATACCCAAGGTATTTGAGGAAGAGTTAGCAACTGCTTAAAAAACATAGCTGGCCCTACACTGCTTGAGAACCACCCCGTGCAGCGTAGGGCCTCGCTAAATAAGGCAGCACCATCTCTTCACCATCCCAAAACCCTGTAGGATGTTGGTGCTGCCGGGTGCCGGCCCCATTTTACTTTCGCCCAAAAATGAGGTCCGGCACCCGTTCGTTCATTGTAGCAACGCCAGTCCTTCCAAGGCCGATTGGTCTTGCGGACTGACCAGCAATACTTTTTGAAACAACACTTTCGCTTCTCGGGTCTTGCCCATTTTCAGGTGCGTCCAGGCAAACAGCACCAGGCTATCGTATTCGAAGGGATAGAGGTTCACCACCGTTTTCAGGAGCTTGAACGATGCAGCGTATTCCTCCCGGTTGTAGTAGATGGACGCCAGGCGATAATTCGCGATTTTGTGCTTCGGGTCGATTTGCAACACCTCGCGGTATTTGGCCACAACCTGCTCCCAATTGCCCACCGCGGCCGCCGGCAACACATAGCCCAAACGGGCCTCTAAAGAATAGGGCATCAACACGCCGGCCTTTTGGTAGTAGGACATGGATTCGGTATACGCTCCGTTGAGGTAGCTGAGCCAGGCCAGTCGAAGGTTGATTTCGTAACTATCTGCCGAATACACTTTCAGCAAAACACTAATGCCTTTGCTGTACTGCCCCTGGTTTTCAAAAGCGTAACTCTGTTGAAAGGCGGTAGGCTGATCCATGGACTCTTCTAAGCTAGCACCGGGGAGCACCAAGGAAAGCAAAAAAGAGAACAGCAAAACGATCGGTTTTAGTTTCATGTTGAACGGTATATGCTACAGCTGTAATTGGAGTCCCCAGCCAAGGGTCACGCTGTTGTAGTTGGTGTTGAAAAATGCTTCTTGTTGTCGGTTGGCATTGACCAAGCCAAAGAAGGTGAAACGCTTCGATGTCCGCACCTCGAACAGCACCTGTCCACCACGCGCCACCGGATCGATGGCATTGTTGACCAGATAGCCGTTTTCCTGATGAAAATTCTGAGCATTACCTTGAAAATAAGCCAATTGCAAGCGCATTGCCTCGCTGAATTGGATTCGAATCCCGGTACGCCACTGCCATTGGCCTTGCCTTCGGTGGGCCAATTGCCGCAACTCCGCAAAAGGTTTTGCCTTTTGACTGGACCAAGGGTGGTAATCTGCCCGTAGGGACCATTGATACCGCGGCCCACGGTTGCCCAAATCGGTTTGTGAAACAGATGCCTGCCACTCCCAACGTTGCCAGTGCTTTTGCAAGGCACCCCCCGCGAGGTAATAAGTAGTTTGCACAAAGGGTTGCGCCCGCAGGTGAATCAGGTGAACAAAGGGATGTACTGTCCAACCCTTGCCCACATACCAGGCTCCTTTGAGAAAATACTGGTGTTGACGGTAATCGCCCCACCACGCCCCGCCCAGCAAACCCGTGTAGGCGTGCAGGAAGCCCAGGCGGGGATGCACCGTGTGGTGTAGCGCCACTTGCACATAGCCCATGCGTTGGATGGAATCGGAAAAATCGGTGAACCGGTAGCCGTTTTCCAGATAGGCCCAGCCCAGCCCATGAGGGGCATTCTCATCTAAGGTGGCCGCTGCCTGAAACTGTTCGGTGAATTGATAACAAGGAATGAGGTAACGCAACAAAGCTTCTGAAGCCGGATCGAAGCGATAGGCTTTCTGAAATTCTGCCAAGGCACGGTAATATTCTTGTTGCTCGAAAAAAGCAACGCCCAGCCGGTAGTGTACCGCAAAATAACTCATGCCATTCGCCTCTAAAGTGGGCTGCATGGCTACGAGTGCTTCCCAATTTTGCGCTTCGAACAACGCTCGACTGGTGCGTTCCAGCAACGCAGTCGACTCCTGAGCCTGCACCCAGATGCTGCTACACACCAGGCAAACCATCAACCATCGATGCATCGGGCCGTGAATTGTTGCGAAGGGGTTTGCACCGTAATCCGTTGCAATTGTCCTTCTTCGATTTGCAAATTGAGGTAGAGTTGGCGCCATTGAAAACGGCCCCAGCGGGCACTGATTTTCGTTTTTAAAGTCAGTGCACGGAGTCGAAAATTTTCACGTACCGGTACACACTTCGAGGTAAAAGTGATTTGATAAAACAGCATCAGGGGAGCCAATACGTCTTGCAACAGCTTGCGCCAGCCGCTTAGGAAATGGTGCACCGGTATACGATCACAAACTTCCAGGTCTTCGTAGGCCCCCAACAACACTTTGTTGGCCGACAGGTAAAACCAGTAGAGCCATCCTTTTTTCGGCCCGATGTAATCGGTGAAATAAAACAACTTGTCTTCCAGCACGAAATAGGCGAAGCTGTTGGTTTGGAGGCAATGCAAATAGTTTTGATTCGTAGCGATGTTGGTTTTCACCTTCCACCGCAAAGGTTCTGAAGCACCAGAGGTATCTTCTATCAGCGTCAAGGTTTTTCCCGGTATAAAGGCAAAAGCCGACCGCAGCCCCTCGTCTGTTTCAATGTTGCCAATCTGTTCTCCTTCCTTTGGAATGCCCCGCTCTACCAATTCCAGCCCTTCCTCCTTCTCCAGCAAGTAGTGAGAAAGGGGCATGGATAGCGTTTCGGAACCGATGTAAGGCGAAGCTTGCACCTGAAAATGCAAATGCGGGTAGGGCGACCGGCCCGAGTTGCCCAACACTCCCACCGGAGTGCCCGTGGTGAGTTGTTCTCCCTCCTTCACCAAAATGCTGTTTTCTTTCAAGTGACTCAATTGGCTATACAAAGCCGGGCCGTGCTGAATCACCACGGTGTTGCCCCAATTGTGGGTTTGGTTGATGCTGCCCACCGGGTTGTCTTTTACCCCATCCAACACCGCTACCACCGTGCCCGGAGCTGGAGCTACAATCGTTTTGCTAAAGCAATGGTAGTGTTCCAGGCGGGTGCCCGGCAAGCGGTAATTCAAACCCTCCTGGTTCACCAGGTCAAAATCCCAGGCGTGGTTCCACTCCATTTGGTGGGTATGCTCTCCGTCGTGCCCTTGTGAAACGCGCCATTTGCCATAGAAGGGCAACTGAAACCGCACAAGCTCCCCTACTCCAAAACGCAATAGATAATTGGCATAGCTGTAGAGGTTCTTTTCCGGGGAACCATATTGTACCTTGGTCAATACCAAATGCCTTTCGTGCTGGCGGTTGTGCAACACGTAGAGCACCAGCACCACAATGATGTTGAACGGCAAAGAATAAATCGGTAATTGGAAATAGGCAAACCAGGAAGAAAGGGCCGAATTCATCACGGCGATAAGAGGCGTAATGGCCAAACCAAACAGAATGCTTCGGCGGTTGGGAATGAGAAAAAAGCCCGCTAAGGCGATGGAGCTCAAAATAAAATTGAAGCCGATGTGCCCGTAGTGGATGGCTCCGAGATCGTCTCCCACAAACTGCATGTAGGCATAACCTCCGGCAAAACCCAACAACGACAGCACAAAAGCAATGCGAGAAAAGAGCAACAACCCGATGCCCAGTAGCACTCCCGCTACCCAACTCGATTGAAAAAAGATGGCCCCCAGCGAACGAAAATACACTTGCACCAACACCGGAAGTTCCAAGGTGTCCACCTGATTCATGACCTGCACCAGGTACAAACCTCCCAGCGCAAAGCGCTCGTTATCCACAAACACCCCTTTTTCACTGAGGCTCAAAAACGAAAAGTCGCGCACGGCCAACAATAAAATCCAGGTAGTGATCAAAAACGGCAGGCTGAGAAAGGGCAGTTGGCTTTTGCCCAGCTGCCGCACCAGCCACACCGTGATGAAGCACGAAAGCAAGCTGGCAATGCCCAACAAGCTCACAAATTGCAGGTTGAAGGTGTAAAAATTGGCCAGACAAAGGCCCACCAACAAACTATTGAGCCCATACAAGCCCTCTTGCCAACCCGCCTGATCCAAGCCCAACACCCGAAAAAGTGCCTGGGTCAACAAGACCATCAGCAAAGCCGACGTACCCGCCGACCAGTCCAAAAAAGTAACGGCCAGGATGATGACGGCCAGCCACTTGTTTTTCGAGAAGAAAACCTGGGCATAGCTGTTGAGCACTCCGTCCAAAAAGGCCCTCAGCTTTGGATCAGACATAAAGGTGGGCAAGCGTGCGTACACTTACTTCAATTTGAAAGTGGCGAGATGTTCGGGCATCTTTTCCAAATGATTGAGGTAGTCTACTTCTTCCCTTTCGCGGATGAGGTGCGGTTTTCCTTGTAGGTCGATCATCACCACGTTGGGACGCATGGCTATGAATTGCATCCATTGGGTCATGTTGTAGGCCCCTACCGTGTGCACCACCACATGCTCGCCGGGTTTCATCGGCGGTAAGGTGACATTCTCCCGCACCACATCAATGTTCATGCACAAAGGGCCATAAAGCACCGAGTCTTCGGTTTGATGGCTGAATTCCTGTGCCGGAGAGATCTTGTGGTTGTACCAAAACGAGGTAAACAAGAGGTTGACCCCAAAATCCATGAT
>CALCCE010000241.1 GCA_937899835.1 uncultured Flavobacteriales bacterium
GAGTGACTCCTACTTGCTTTTTAAATACCTGATTGAAAGTAGATTTGGAGTTGAAACCATTTTTATAAGCAATCTGAATGATCTGCTCTGAAGTTTCCAACAAATCTTTTTTTACCGCTTCTATCCTAAAATTATTGATAAAATCGTGGTAATTCCCACCTGAGTAGTCGTTGATCAACTTAGACACCCGATATGGAGGCTCTCCAAAGTCATTGGCCAGCGCGTTCAAGGTAATATCCGTTTGCTCATAGAGCTTTTGGGCGAGGGTATGCGCTACCAGCTGCTGGTACATGGCTTCCTCCTTGTTGGCTGAATATTGCGTTGGCGCATTACTTCCCTCAGGAAGGGTTGCAGGCGACACGTGATAGTTCAACGAACTGGCTTGTTCGCTTGTAATCAACTCTTTGGTCACAAATTGATAACTAAACAGAACCGCTAATCCGATGCGCAGGGCGTCAACAACAAGCTCAAACGAAGCATTGTGCGCCCCTTCCTGAAGGATAAAAACAACAATGATAGAGGGAACGGTGAACAGCACCAACCAGGAAATGACGATGTTTTGGAGCCACCGAATATTGGAGCGGCTGAAAGTAGAAAGCTTGTTTTTCAGCAACTTCTGAAAACGCTTGATGCGCAACAAGGCTGCGATACCGTAGGAAATGTTAAAAAGGTCGATCACGGCATACAGGATAGCCTGTGTCTCAGGAGATGCATTTCTTTCCGCTATGGGCAATTCAAGCTGCCTTTCAATGGTTTCTACCAGCACTTCGGGTGATAAGAGCAAAACCATCTGCAGCGAGATCAATGAAAACAGGAAAAAAGGAACGAGGTGCCAGCACTCTCGCTTCCACCTGAACGCATGATGGGTAGCGTCTTTTACATACCAAAAGAGAAAAACTCCGTCCAGAAAAAGAAAGTTTTGGGCTACAATGGGCGCATAATAGCGCAAAAAAGGACCTTCAGCAACTGAGGAAAGGTGATACAGCAGGTAGCGAATTGCCCAGGTAAGCAATATTAAAATTGGGAATATTATTTTTTTTCTACCTGAATAACGCTTCAGAATTAATCCAACTGAAAACAGACAAATGACCCCACCAATCAATAAGATGCCCATGAGTACTACTCCCTAAAATTGAATTCTAATTCATTGATTTCGTGAAACTTGATCCAAAAATCCACAACAACCAAAGCTACAAACATGGGTACTACAGGGCTTGTTAAAAAAAAACAAAAAAGCGGAATGCAAGCACGCTGCACTCCGCTGAATTGCACAGAAAAAAAGAGCTTATAGTTTGATCAATCTTCGGGTGACGGTATAGTTATCCGTGCTCACCACCCTTACGGTGTAGGTACCTGCAAGCAACTCATCAAGCGCTAATTGGAAAGTATTGCTGCCCTGCTTTCCGCTAAAGGTTTGCTGAAAACAACTTTTTCCGGAAATATGGAGGACTTCAACGCGGAGCATTTGCGCCTTTTGCGACTCCAATGCGATCGAAACGTTTTCGAGCGCAGGGTTGGGGTAAATGGAGGCAAGCTCCAAGCCACCATTTATCGGACTTACCTCCGGTGTGGACACCGCTTGCGAAAAATCAATACATGCATAGTAAACCCTGGGACTACCGGTTCTTCCATCACACCAGGTCATGTGTACTTTGTCCCCCTTCATGGTGGAGGAGTTGTAGTCTCCATAGAAGGTAGTACCCGTCGAAGAAAAATCCGTCAATTGGTCGGAAATAGAATAGACGTTTTCTAAAGTACTTCCAAAATCATTGGAGTTGGCCACGACATACTCCGTTTCCTGGGTTGTTTTGTCCACCTTATACCACGAGATTGCCATATGTCCATCATCGGCCGCTACTACCGGCATCAAGGCATAGTAATCGGGGCCGAAAAAGTCTACTCCAATCTCTACCGGACTGCTGAAACTGGCTCCTCCATCGTTTGAATACACGTAGTAGGATTTGATACTACCTTCAAAATCGGTCCAGGCGAGATACACATTATCTCCATCCACCGCCGAAGATATTGCTCCGTTTTCCCGGTCGTGCACTACTTTGTTGCTGGGAAACGTATTGGCGGTTGCCACCGAAAAGGGAAGCCCAAAGGAAGTGGCACCAACATTGGACCGTACATAAATTACCTGGTCGTTTGGCGTATTGCCAGTTCCACTTATCTGGGATGCCGAAATATGGACCACACCGTTAGCATCCATAGTAAGATTGGCAAACTGGGGCGCGTTTACAACAGCAGGAATGGCCGTGATACCCAAGGGCGTAAAATCGCTTTGGGTGGCTTCCTTTTTCCACATGATCGTTCCGACATCGCCAATGGAACTGTTGGCAAAATGCACTCCCGCGATGTAGAGGTTATCTTGCAAGTCAATATCTATCCAGGCACGGTCCACAAAATCCAAGGATCCAAAGGTGCCATTGGCAATGCTGTTGTGCATCACCCAGGTTTGCCCTTTGTCGTCAGAAGTAGTGTAAAACAGCTCAAAAATGAAGGCATTTTGGTTGTTTTGGTTGGCTGCTGAAACGTGCAGGTGAATGAACAATACATGCAATTTTCCATTACTATCGAAAACACCGATGGGGTCTCCACCACCCCGAATAATTTGACCAGGATAAACAGAGTTCAATAAGTTGCGCGAATTGAAATTGGTAGCCGTCCAGGAGGCGCCTCCATCTTCGGAGATGGAGATTTTCCAGGTAAAGGTTTGATTGTCCATGTAGGAAATGGACAGCAAATCAGGGTCAAATTTGCTTTGCGAAATGAAAGGCTCGGCTCCTTCACCGGTTTCAGTATTCATGCGCTTTTGAGCCGGTGCCTGTACCACAGGTTGATCACCACCCTCTCGCACTTTTTCTTTCAAGGCCTCTAAGGCGAAATGACGCAAGTGCTCGGAGACTTGTGCCATAGTGGAGGTAGCAAATAAAAACAGCAATAGGGGGAGTAGTCGATGGGTGAGTTTCATGGTCTTTTGTTTTCAAATGTATTTTGGTGGATTAGGGCAGAGGTGCGAAATCACAAATAATAGGTCCGAAATTCTTGAAAAGGGCATTTCATGGTTTATTTAGCGGCATT
>CALCCE010000242.1 GCA_937899835.1 uncultured Flavobacteriales bacterium
ATTATCAACTCACCGACAATGCTCCTTTCGCCGGCCAGAGTTATTACCGATTAAAACAAACCGATTTCGACGGTTCTTTCGAATACAGCGACTGGAGAAGCATCTTTATAGGCACTGAAGCTTCGGCAGAAACAGTACAAACCTTTTTGTATCCGAACCCTTCTCGGGGAAATGCCGTTACCTTAGAGTTGAATGCCCTTCTCCCCCATCAGGCAGTAGCCTTGGACTTGATCGATATGTTGGGTCAGCCAGTGTTACAATTGAGGGGAGTGGCCGATACTAATGGCCAATTGGTGTTAAACATCCCTGGTACTGAATATCTGGCCACCGGTATCTATACCTTGCGAGGAGAAGCTGGTGAACGGCAATTCAGCCAGAAAATGATTGTACGTTGAAACCCATGACAGTAAAAATACAAGCCACGAAATTGTATTATCTTAGCGCCCAGTTCGAATTTGGCTCCTTATGAAAGCGATCCTTCCTATGCCTTGGATGTATAAGCTGCGTACGTTTAGTATCGCATTGGTTTCGGTCTTTATGCTGCTTTTATCTGGCTGTATGCCCGACGAATGTAAAGACAAGACTTGTGAAAATGGGGCAGCCTGCGTGAATGGAGCTTGCATCTGTCCCGACTGGTTCGAAGGTGAAAACTGTGAAAAACGGATTAGCCAACGATTTACAGGCGCATATGCGGGCCCTTACAATTGTGCATCGCTTTCAGATATTGTATTAACGGTAACCGAATCGGCTGAAGTAATTAATCAAATCAACCTCACAAACTTTCAGCTAACCGGCACACTTACCGCTCAAAACAAATTTGATATACCTGAACAGGATTTCATCCATCCGGTAACCGGAGCGGTATTAAGAATCAGCGGAAACGGCTCGGTCAACGAAGGCCGTTTACTTGTCAATTTCCGGGGTGTAAACGATCCAAGCTTTATTTGTTCCTTTCAGGGTACGGTCATCCTTTAAGGATCACCTTTATTCTTCCACCTACTTCTACAAAAGTTACTTTTCGTCTTTTTGCCGAAACCAAAGTTTGGCAACCGTTACCATTTTACCGTTAAGCCAATTTGAAAGCTGAGGAAATCAACCCGCTGGTTGAGGTCTTGGTTTCCCTCAACGTCTTTACTCCCGGTACCCGAATAATCATAATTGAAACGGTGGACACCGCCACCGGTATAGCGGCCATTGAAATCGAGCCCGACTTGCTCGTTGAAATAGAGGGAGAAACCAGTGCTAAGTGCATAGAAACCATTGGTGTTCGTGGCCCCACTATACTTCACTTCCGTAAACCGGTTGTCTTGAGGCGCGTAGTTCAGGAGGAGTTCCCGAGGAGTGCTCAAAATCCGAACGCCTCCGTATAACCCTGAGTGCCAATACCACGCATCATTGATGATGGGAAGCGAAAAGGTAGGTCCGAAAGCAAAGGCATGGCTGGTGATTCGACCACTGCGCTGTACGCTGATGGCACCATAGCGGTTGGCAAAATCATCGTCGAACATGCCAAACTGATTGAAGGAATAGTAGCCACCCAGCCCCCAATAATTGAAATAATGACCAAACTCAATGTCGAAACCGCCACCGTCTTTGGCAAACAAACCGGCCGAGTCTTTGGCAGCAAAGGTGCGTTCTGAAACAAAAGAATGCGGACGGCTGTAGGTACCCCTCAAATGAAAGTAGGAATACTCTTGTGCCGATAACCCGGTGCAGAGTAAGAGCAGCAGCCCGGCCAGCCAATGGTGTGAAATCATCAATTTAGCCATTCCAAACGTAGTCTTACTTCCAGGTCGTCCAGGTCGGCTTGTACCCAAACATCAGGATAATTAGCGTCTTGCAACTGCTGCAGAGAAATGTTCATGTTAGCGATGGATTGGGGCAAACCATTGAAGTCATCGTCGAAAAAGCGCAACTGAAAATTTTGAGAGAAGGTACTGATGGCAAGGGGATCGCTGGTTAACCATCCGATCGGCAAATCAGGCCCCAAAACGCCATTAAGGGTAGAGCCACTCAACACAAAGTTGCCGCCCAGAAAGGCCTCAAAATAGATATCTAAACCAACGGTTCCATCCGCATTATCCGGGTCATTGTAATACCGCTCAGGAATGAAAAGCAGTTCGATCTCGCGTACTACGAAGCGCGAAGGAGGAGGCTTTATTTCTACGGCTGCAAAAGAAACCTCTTCTTGGTTGCCGCACTCACTGATGAGGGTGGCGGTATAATTACCGGCCTGATCGTACCAATGGACCGGGTTTTTGTCGGTGGAACTCTGCCCATCGCCAAACTGCCAGGTGTAGGACGAGGCATGCTCCGATAAATTGTTGAACTGGACCGGAGCGGGAGCGCGCAGGTTAAAGGCAGCTGGCTCCCAGGAAAAAGCAGAAATGACCGGTAACGTATCCGGCAAATCGAGCACTAAACTAAAGGTATCATGGCCTACCGCATTGGAAGCCACCAGATTGACGGTGTATTTGCCGGCGGTTGCATAACTCATCACCGCTGCTTGTTCAAACACCGAAGTAGTGCCATTGCCATAATCCCACAACCAGGTTTCGTTTCCTAAAGTATCGGTGGTGAGATTGGTGAAGGTTACCCGGTAGGGAGGCTGGCAGTTTTCGATTTCTACTACTTCAAAACGGGCAGTGGGAACCACTGCTTGCTCATAGATCAGGTCGAAGCCGCGATCGTCTTTGCGGCAACCCCAAAGGCTAAGCACCAGTGTGAAAGCCAATAGCAACCTGCTTAAGAATTGATTATGAACCACTTGTTTCATACGGATTCAAAATTAAGGAATTTATTTCCCTGCAATTGCCTGGCCATTAATCAAAAAGGAGGCCAAAGTAAGAAGCTATAGGGCGCGCGAGTAAGTGTCAAATTAACACACAGCCTGCTTTTTCGCTATCTTCGAAACTTAATACACCGCTCATGCATTATCCCACTTTGGCAGCCCTAACGCTCGGACTCTTTCTACAAGCTTGCCAACAATCGCCGGCTCCGCCACCTACACCACCCCCTAATTACGTGACCTATCAAGATTATCCGGAATACACCGGAACCGACCTCGGACTTCAATACGATCCAGCCCAGAGCCATTTTCGGGTATGGGCTCCAAGTGCCACTTCCCTCACGTTGCGGATCTACGAAAAAGACCTTGGAGGAACTCCTTCGAATACGGTTGCGATGAACCGTTCTGAGGAGGGTACCTGGGTAGCTACGCTGGTAGGCGATCAAAAAGGAAAATACTATACGTTTCAAGCATGGGTAGGCAACGATACTTTGCGCGAAGTACCTGACCCCTATGCTATTGCGGTGGGAACCAACGGTGCACGCGCACAGGTGATAGACCTCTCTGAAGTGTCACCCGCAGGATGGGAAAAAGACCAACGACCGGCTTTGGCCGATTTCTCCGATATTATATTATATGAATTGCACGTGCGCGACCTTTCTGCCCATCCTCAATCGGGTATTCAGCACCGGGGAAAGTTTTTGGGCCTTACCGAAACTGGTACCGCTACCCCCAATGGGCAATCTACTGGTTTGGATCACATCCGATCGCTGGGGGTGACCCATGTACATTTGTTGCCGGCATTTGATTTTCGTTCGGTGGACGAAAGCATTCCCAACAACCCGGCGTATAACTGGGGCTACGATCCTCAAAACTACAATGTGCCCGAGGGGTCTTATGCTACCGATCCAGCCAATGGTGAGGTACGCATTCGGGAGTTTAAATCAATGGTGATGGCCCTGCACGGGGCCGGTTTGCGTGTGGTGATGGACGTGGTTTACAACCATACCGGCGACACGGAAAACTCGCTGTTCAACCAATTGGTGCCTGGTTATTATTACCGACAAGATGATGCTGGCAACTTTTCTAATGCTTCAGGCTGCGGCAACGAGACCGCCTCTGAGCGGGCTATGATGCGAAAATATATGATTGAATCAGTGGTGCACTGGGCAAAAGAATACCACATCGACGGATTTCGTTTTGACTTGATGGCCATTCACGACATTGCAACGATGAATGCCATTCGAAAGGCCTTAGATGCCGTTGACCCAAGTATCTTTATTTATGGTGAGGGCTGGATGGCTGGTGGTTCTCCCCTACCGGCTATCGAACAGGCCACCAAGGCACAAACCCTTCAATTGGATGGGATTGCTGCTTTTAGTGACGATCTTCGAGATGGCTTGAAAGGCAGTGTTTTCGATCACCATGATCGTGGTTTCATTTCTGGGAAAGAAAACCTGGAAGCTTCTATTCAATTTGGAGTGGTGGGTGCTACAAATCACCCCGATATCGACTATCCGGCAGTCAACTATTCCAACAGTGCCTGGGCTGTAGAACCGCAGCAGTGCATCAATTATGTGTCCTGTCACGACAATCATACCTTGTGGGACAAGCTGGCCATTTCTCTTCCTGAGGCTTCGGAAGAAGAACGCCTTAAACGTCATCGACTTGCTTTGGCGCTGGTGCTAACTTCTCAGGGAGTCCCTTTTCTTCACGCTGGAGTTGAAATGGCACGTAGTAAAAATGGTGTAGAAAATTCGTATCAATCTCCCGATTCCATCAATCAGATCGATTGGTCGAAGAAATCGAAATACGCTGATTTAGTGGTTTTTGTGCAGGACCTGATTGAACTGCGCAAGTCGCAACCGGCTCTTCGGTTGGGGAGTACCCAACGCATTAGCGAGTTACTCCGTTTCCTAAATGGACCTCAACAAACGGTGGGCTATCAGGTGCAGGCAACTGCGCAAAGCGATGCGCTGGTATTGTGGTTCAACGGCAACACGGAAGCCAAAACGCTGGAGCTACCGAAGGGAAAATGGAACTATATCTTCCAAAACAACGGATTGGTAATCGATCGGAAGGCTCAAGGTCCTGCAAGTGGAACTATTTCGGTTCCTGCCTTGGAATTTGTTGTTCTTAAAAAGGCCGTTAACTAATGTTGAGAATACAAGAATTTAGATATCAGTAAGAGCCTAAAAGAAGGGATAAAAATTCCTTAAGATTCATGAAACCTTATCGACCGAAACATCGTTCTGAAACCTCGCAACAAGACACTTTTGGCGGAGGTGTGCTTGGATTCCCCGAATGGAGTTATGGAAATGTTAAAACAGATTTACTTTTCATCAAATATTTTTAGACATTTGCAGCTTCACCCGCATGTTTCGATCCTACTTAAACCTACACTCAGGAAGTAATCATTTCTTATGAGACAATTAAAAATTAGCCGGCAGCTAACTAACCGGGACAGCAAATCAATTGACAAGTATCTTTCTGACGTTACCCGAGAATCGATGGTAACGGCTGAGGAGGAAGTAGAGCTTGCCAAGCGAATTCAGGAAGGAGATCAGGAAGCACTTCAAAAACTGATCAATGCTAACCTGCGTTTTGTCATTAGTGTAGCCAAGCAATACCAGGGAAGCGGCCTCACCCTTGAGGACTTGATTGCCGAAGGTAACATTGGTTTGATCACCGCTGCCAAGCGCTTCGACCACACCAAAGGATTTAAATTCATTTCTTACGCGGTTTGGTGGATTCGTCAGAGCATCATCAATGCAATTGCCGAAAATTCCAAAACCATTCGCCTGCCTTTGAACAAGCTGGGCAACATTCGTAAGATTGCGAACACTTTTGCCCGTTTGGAGCAGGAGTACGAGCGCGCACCAACTTCTGATGAGATTGCACAGATTATGCAAACTCCTGAGAAGGACATCGACAACATGATGATGTATGCGCAAAAGCAAGTTTCTGTGGATGCACCAATGGTGGAAGGTGAAGAAAATAGCCTCCTCCACGTGTTGATCAATGGCGACTCGGATGTACCTACTGATGGCTTGATTCGCGAATCCCTCAGTCGGGATCTCGACCGCGTGTTGAGTTCATTGAAATCGCGCGAGGCAACAGTACTACAACTTTCCTTCGGATTGCACGGTCGTCAGCCCATGTCGTTGGAAGAAATCGCACAACAAATGGGCTTGAGCCGCGAGCGGATTCGCCAAATTCGCGAAAAAGCACTTCGCTCTTTACGGCGGAAGTCCAACCTCGACCTTTTGAAACACTACCAGTAAAACTGGTTTTCTTATAACAACAGGATAAAAGACCACTCTCCCTTCGAGAGTGGTCTTTTTCTTTTTGGGGGCCAGGATACAGCACCTGAAAAATAGTATTTTAGGCCCTTGACTTTGTTGCGGAACCCGCGCCTTTGTAGCAATCAATCCGCCCTTGGGGCATGAATGCAGCACCAACCTCTACCTGGAAGACCTATGGCCCTTTTGGCTTGAGCACGTTGTTGCTCCTTTGCTACGTTTTGGCAACCCTATCGCCCCAGTCATGGTGGGGACTGCACCATTTAGCCTTTTTACCGGTTTGGATCAAAGCAACCGGCTTTTTACTGGCCTTATTTTTCTGGTTGGTAGCAGTGCGTTGCTTGCTACGGCCGACCCAAAAACCCTTTACTTTTCCCCTGCCTACTTTTCGCCGATGGAGCTGGTTGATCCTTCCGGTGGCTTGCTTCGGCTACTTTGCTTTTCCAATGGCCGAAAATGTGTATGGCGATGCGCAACTATTTGCCGAACGCATGGGGCCAAGTACCGAAACGTATGAGCCCATTTTCCTGCACAAGCTGCTCAGTCCAAATATTTTCTCCCCTAAGAATGGGAATTACACCGTTTTGAGTGGTGTGCGGCTGCTATCGTATGGCTTCGGGATATCACATCAACTGGCTTTTCGTTGGATCGGAGCGCTGTGTGGAGTCCTGTTTCTCTTCTTTTGGGTGCGCTTCATTCACCAGCAGCTCAGCAGCCGGCTTTGGAAATGGCTCTTCTTGTTGATAGGAGCAACCGCTCCTTTTACGCAGTTTTTCTATGGCTACCAAGAAATTTATGCCCCTGGCTTTGTGGCATTTCTATGTTGGCTCATCGCGTTGACCCATTTTTATCAAGGGCCTTCATTCCGGCGTTGGCTGGGACTGCTCTTCTTGTGGTGGCTGGCCCTAAAAATGCATTCAGCGGCTTTCTTGTTTTTACCGGCCATGGGTTGGGTCACCTTGCAACAGTTTGCACCACAGCATGCCTGGGTAAAGCGACTGTTTACCTGGAAAGGGATTGTGGTAGGCACTCTGGCACCCATTTTGGTCGGTGGAGCTGCGGTCTACTTTTTTGTCTTGGGTTCTTATGACGATCCTCGTTTTTTAAACTACGATGTCGACATTTACGAACGACTTTTTTTGCCCCTCCTGGCTCCTGATCCACCACTGGACCGATATACCTTGCTAAGCGGGTGGCACCTTTGGGACATTGGTCAGTTGATGGCCTTGTGGTCCGTTCCAGCCTGGTTCATTGCCTTTTGGGGCGTTCCTCTACTTTTCAAAAAATCGTATCCCGATCAACGCTTGGGTCTTGTGCTGGCCTTGAGTCTTTTTCTGGGTTTGTTGCTCTTTTTTACTGTTAACCCTTTGATGGGCATGCCCATTGATGCCGACTACTTTTGCCTACCGGGTCCCATTTTGCTCGTGTTGGCCGTATGGGTCGTGAAATCGGCAGGGCCGCTTCAGCTTCCCAGTTGGAAAGCTCCGGTTTTGGCAGGCCTCTGTTGCCTGGCCATAGGGGTACCTGTTGTCAATAGCCATCCCAAAGCATTGGGGCAACGCTTGGAAAGTCTATCCGCACATCTTTTCGAAAGCTATTGGATCCGCTCCATGGCGAATGCACGAACCGGAGTGGAACTTCAACAGCTTCCGCCAGAAAACCAATTGGAGCGCTATTTGGCACTGGCTACCCGGCTTCAGCCCATAGCCATCGCCGGCAACGACCATGAAATGGCCATTTTATACCAACAGATGGGCAAGGTGAGCCGCCAGACATTATCAGATTACAACCGCGCCTGGCAGTTTCACCGCGAGGCGCACCGTTACGATCCCGAGTTGGCCGCCAACTATATCGGTCTGGTGGAAACAGCATTTCAGTTGCAACGCTACGATACCGCCTACACCTACAGCAAGGCTTTGCTGCGCCTGCAATATCCGAATGCTCCCAAAGCTACCCGAATCGCACTGCAATGTGCTGTTTTCGCCGAGCTTCGACTGGAAGCACAACAATTGGCCGATGCCTACCTTCGCTTGGAAAAGGCTCCTGATGTAAAAGCCATTCGGCAAGAGCTGGCAAAAGGGGCACCCATGTCCTCCATCCAAGCCTTGTATCAACCTTAACCCTCATCATTACGCATGAAATCTGATTTGAACGACATTCGCGCATTTTTGCACCAGGCCCTCAAAAACCACCTCCCTACCCTGCAAATTCGAAAAGAAAATGACTCGGTTATGGAGGTAGCCGGAACCATTCCCGCACTGCAGGGCAAACAACAGGTTGACGGCTACTATTTTGCCAGTGTGGTACCGAAGCCCAAAGACATTCGGTTGTACTTCTTCCCCATCTATACCCATCCAAATGATTTTGAAGATTTGCACCCGGAAGTACGCAAGTGCCTGAAAGGAAAAAGCTGTTTTCACATCAAAAAGCTGGACGATGCAATGGAACAAGCCATTGTAGACATGGTGCAAAAGGGAGTGGACCGCTACCAGAGAGAGGGCTTTATTTAAATTGAAGATCAAGCCCTTAAACCTTATGGTTAAGAAAACGTCTACATAGGTATGCGCTTTATCATTTTTCTCCTACTGTGGGTCGGTTTTAGCGATGCCAGCCTGGGGCAATCGCTATATTTTCCACCCCTTACCGGTACTCAATGGGATAGCATTTCCCCTGATTCTTTGAATTGGTGTCCTGAAAAGATTGACTCGCTCTATCAGTTCTTAGATCAGGAAAACAGCAAAGCCTTTATTCTACTGAAAGACGGTAAGATGGTGTTGGAGCGCTATTTCGACTCTTTTACGGTAGACAGCAACTGGTACTGGGCCTCTGCCGCTAAGGGCATGATGGCCTTTATGGTAGGGCAAGCCCGAGAAAACGGCCAGTTGCAACTCACCGATCTAAGTTCCACCTATCTGGGTACTGGTTGGACGGCGGCACCAGCGGCCAAAGAAAATCAAATTACCCTTTGGCATCAACTAACGATGACCAGCGGCCTCGACGATGGGGTGCCGGATAACCGGTGCACCATCGATACTTGTCTTACCTACCTGGCGGATGCAGGCAACCGGTGGGCGTACCACAACGCTCCATACACCTTATTGGAATCAACATTGAGTACCGCCACCGGGCAATCGCTGAATGTTTTCACCCAGCTACAAGTAAAAAATCAAACGGGCATCAACGGCTTTTGGCTGCCTATCGGGTTCAACAACATCTATTTTAGCACCGCCAGAAGCTTTGCCCGCTGGGGGTTGTTGATCCAAAACCTTGGCGCATGGCAGCAGGATACTTTGTTGCACGACACGGCTTACTTCAACACCATGTTGCGTCCCTCTCAAAACCTTAATCCTGCTTACGGCTATTTGTGGTGGTTAAATGGGCAGAGTCACTACCGGGTGCCTACCTTACAAACCATTTTTCCAGGTTCTTATGCTCCCAATGCACCGGCAGATATGGTTGCGGGTCTTGGAGCCAATGGTCAAATTGTGAGTATTGCCCGGCAAGATGGCCTGGTTTGGATTCGTATGGGTGATCCACCGAGTAGTACTTCCTCTACTGTACCAACCTTATTTTGCAACGAGGTTTGGGGCTACCTCAACGATCTGGAGTGTACTCCATTGAGCCTGGCAGAAGTACCTAAAAAATCGCAAACCCACATTTTCCCGAATCCAACAAGCGCATCGGCACGTATCGTCCTGCCCTCGGAACAAACCCATACCTTGACTTTTTTCAATGCCACCGGGCAAATCGTTTGGACAACCAATAGTAAAGGCAGTTTGAAGATTGCCACCAACGATTGGCCCACCGGGGTATATTGGGTGCAGGTTTTGCCGCATTCCGAAGGAGCTGCCCCAGAGTTGCTGAAACTGGTGGTGGAGCGGTGAATGGCAATGCTTAAAAGCAACCGTAGGCTCCAACCTGCCTATTAACTTCCCTAACATCCTATGGCGGGCTACATCGCCTGCTGCCTACTGGTCCTTCATGCCGGACCGGTAGTTCTTTGCACTACGAATAGGCGCATAAGCCCAATGGAATATGGTATAGCCTTGTCATCTTAATTAATAATAGGAGGCTACACTGAAATACTTACTCGGATAACGCATTGAACAACACCCGCATCTGGAAGTAATAAGGCACGGTATCGCCTTCAAAAACCACCCGCTGGTAGGCGGTATCAATGGTAAAATTGTGTTGCTTGATGGTATTGGAATCCAGGTCCCAAAACTGCAATCGGAAAGTATCATGCTCAAAGCTCCAGCGACCTGCCCCATAATAGCGAAACATACCACTCGATTCTCGCTCAAAGTAGTGGTTGGTCCAAAGGGTAAGAAATTCTCCGCTAAGGGGTGTATCCAGATAGGCATGTAAAACCATTGGACCCTTATTCCAAGATTTGGCACTCCGGTGCAGCAAACGACTTTCTTTTGGTAAACAGCCCCAAAAAATTAGACTGCTCAGCAAGAGCAGTACCCAGACGGAAATTGTACGAGAAGCGAATCGATCTTGCAGTGGAAACATAGCGGTCGCAATGCTTACAAGTTTTGAGCCGAAATCAACAGAAGAATGTACTATACTGATTCTTCCCAGGGCAAGGCCCGCGACTGCATTGGCAAAAGGCGGGAGTCTGACAGTGCTGCAGCGCGATGACCAGCGGTTTTCAGATACACTTCATTTTGGGCAAAAGCCATGAATTGAGTAACTGAGACATGTTTTACCAACAACACAGCGTCCCATTGCTCGTCTTCCGGACCAATTAGAAAAGAGGTACAATCTCCAAAATACAACACTTTGCTTCCCGCCTTTTCGAGGTGCTGCTGGGTAGCCTTCATATACAGCTCATAGGCTGCTTCTCCAGTTACTTCCTGTTCAGGAGCCAGTTCAGGGTAATCTGCATAATCGGCAACACTTCGATAGCGCAACAGGTTGATCATAATTATTGGCCCTTTGCTGTGAAAAGCCATATAAAAAGCGCGCCCGGAGGCTTCAGTGGCATTGAGGTAGGTGGCGTTCGGCATTAGAGTGGTTTATGTCGATCTAATTCTTACGGTTGACCGAGGACGATGTTCTTTACCTTAAAAACTGACTGCTGGGGTTCAAAACCATTTACGACAACACATCCCGAATTTCGGGTAGCTTTTTAAACATGGCATTGGCGAAGGGGCACAAGGGCATGGCCTTGCGGTTGCTGGCCCTTAGTTCTTCCACCAGGGTGAAGAGCAAACGTTTACCAATGGCCTTTCCCTGTCCTTCGGGCGCAACATCAGTATGGTCAATGATAATGAGGTGTTCGCCGGCTACCGAATAGGTCATTGTGCCGAGTGTTTTACCGGCTTCTACTGCCGTTACCTCCCCTTTCGAGCCACTTTCTTCGATTTTAAATTCCATGGGCAAAAAATTTTAAGGGTGCTTGAATCCTTCACAAAATAAATACTGTTGGCGCGAAAGAGGAACCAAGCCGTTGTTTTTTTAACGCTTTCATTTTTTATACGAAAGCCAATCTACCAAGTGAAAATGACACTTTCAAATCGCTTTTCAGACGATTCTGAGCATAAATTATTTTTCAGGGGTGCAGTAACATTTTATGGGGTATCGCCGTCACAAATACGTCGACCAAAATCAAAATACCTGATTAAGCCACTGGGCAAGGTATAAATACATTGAGCCAATGCATCCCAACACCTCCATCACTCAAGAAGAGATCCGTATCAATGCCGATTGTGAGTCGATGCTTACCCCAGCAGAAGCACAAATGGTAGAAACCTTGCTACTGACTGCCCAGTATGGCAAAGGAGCAAACATTCTTCGGGCGGGTGAGGTAGCCATTCGTTGTTGTTTTATCCACAAGGGCTGTGTACGCCAGTATTATTTGGTAGACGGAGAAGAACGCACTACCGCCTTTTTCACCGAAGGAGAAACGTTGAGTTCTATGTTGAGTTTTGTTCGTAGAGAACCCTCCCGGCATTACTTACAGTGCGTAGAAGATTCGGTGATCTTGTTTGTGACCTGGGAAGCAGAAAAAAAATTATTTGCCGCGTTTCCGCGCCTTGAATCCCTGAGCCGGGTCTCCACTACTGAGCAATTTGGCGAATACCAGGAAAATATGGCGACCTTTTTGTTCTCAACGCCCGAAGAGCGCTACCTCCATCTGGTAAATACCCGACCCGAACTGTTGCAGCGCATTCCACTGTATCAATTGGCCAGCTATCTCGGAGTAAAGCCAGAGTCGTTGAGCCGGATTCGTCGTCGGTTGCTCTTGAAAGAAAAGGTAGCGGTTTAAGCTTTTGCCATAAGCAGAAGGGCGGCCACCAGTTGATCCAACTCTTGAGTAGTGGTATACAGATGGGGAGTAATGCGGCACCCTTTTAAGCCCTCCATGTCGATGGCTACCGTCCAAATACCGTAATCCTCCAAAAGCTCTTGCGCCATGTTGGCCGGTTCGTAGCCTTTGATACCTACGTTGGCTATGGCTCCATAGCGCTGCTCCTCCCAAGGAGTGTAAATTTCGATGTTGGGATGGTCTTGAAGCGCTTCGGTCCAGTAGCGCTTTAAATAGCGTAACCGTTCCAGCTTGCGCGCGCTGCCGATAGCCTGGTGCCATTCAAGTGCTCTGGGTATGGCCAGGTGCGCATGAATCGGAATGGTGCCCATGTGGTTGAGCCGCAAAATATCGTTGGCAGGCATTTCCCGTTCGGCAAACAACGGCGTCAAACCCGGTATCTTATCTTTCTTTACCCACAACAATCCTGATCCGAGGGGTGCCGACAGCCATTTGTGTAGGCTGGTCCCAAAGTAATCGCAGCCTAAATCGGGAATTTTAAAATTGAGGTGGGCAAAGGAGTGGGCTCCATCCACCATCACCGCTACCCCGTGGCGATGGGCCATGTCGCATATTTGGCGCACCGGCAATACCTGTCCGGTAATGTTCACCAGGTGGCAGACCATGATCAAGCGCGTTTTATCGGTGATTTGCTGCTCGTACAAGGCAACCAATTCGGCATCGCTTTGTGGATGGTGAGGAAGGTCTATAATTTTTCGTTTTATCCCGTGGCGTTCTTCCATGAGGCGAAACTGGTGCAGCATTGCTCCATAATCCTGGCGCGCCATGATGGCCTCGTCTCCCGCTTGCCACTTGATTCCACTAATGACCAGGTCCAGCGATTCGGTGGTGTTGCGGGTCACGATCAGTTCCGAGCGATCTACTCCGGTAGCTTCGGCTAAAGTTTGCCGGGTAACCAACCGGTCGATTTCCATCCGATTGCGCAGGTAATAGGAAGCCTCTAAATTGATTTTGCGCACCTGATCGAGGTATTCCTCCAAAAGGGGCTTTGGCATGAGGCAGTAGTAGCCATTTTCGAGGTTGATGTATTCGGATTGGAGGTGAAAGTTGGCGCGCATTTCGGCCCAGAATTCTTCTTCAGAGGCCAAAGCGGCAGGCGGCAGCGCACGGCCTTGATGGAGCAATCGGGCAAAGGCTTCCATGCCCGGTAGTGCCGTGATAGAAAGGGCCGCCATTTGCTTCAAGAAAGTACGCTTATTCATTTCAGGCAACAGCTTGGTTAACGCACCTAAAAATATAACAAAGCCCTATAACGCAACAAAGGGGCCGCCTTTAAAAGGCAGCCCCTTCACTGTTTCACCCTAAACACCAATCTTCGGTGTTTTTCAGGCTCCCAGGGTAAGACCCTGGATAAGCTACGGCGGAGGTTGGAAGGAAGTAACCGAGAGCAACTACTCCGTGGAATTTCTTCCTGGCCCCACCCGGAAACCTGAAACTCTTAGCGCAGGATCTGAATCCGACGGGTGCTGGTTTCATCACCGGTACGGATGGTCATCAGATAGATGCCTGCGGATAAATTCGATAATTGAAGGTCTTGTTGATACAATCCGGCGGGCTGATCGCCTGCGTTGAAGACGTATTGCAATTGACCGGTTACATCCATTACCTGGATTTCAATGTTGCTGCTTTGGGCAGTTTCCAGGCGCAAAGTCATCTCCCCGTTGCTTGGGTTGGGGAACAAGTTGAGCGAGGTAAGGCTTGGTGCCAGCTCTTGCGCACTGGTAATGTTGGGCAATTCGAGCAGTGCCCCACCAGCTTCAGTGGCTACCCACAATCCGAAGGCAGGACCGTTATCGTTCACACTTGGATCGAGGAAACCACTGGCCAATACTGTAAGGGCAGCACCGTCCAAATCAAGGGCATCAAGTGGAGCCACATACCGACGGACTTCCGCACCACCTGCCTCAATGGCCAAACTGTAGTCCAGTGAATCGAGGCTCAGGTAACCATCAAAGTCAGAATAGGAAAGGTTAGTTACAGCAGCTCCTAATGGAATCGCTTTTTCAACCACATCTACGGTTGGAGCATCGGTGGCACCATGGAAGACCAACAAGTCTACCTGATTGGGATCTACAGCAACTTCACGTGCTCCAGAATATACATAGATATCAAATGGTTGATTAGGAGAGTAATTGGTAGGATCTACGATACCATTGGCTACCAAGATATATGTTTCACCTTCGTCCAAAGTATAAGTAAAACGAGCTACTGAGTTTGTAGTGTCAGTGCTATTTGCATCACTTATAGTTACATCGAAGGGTACACCAGCCTGAGCATTTACGAAACCGGTTGCATTACGGAAAGCAAAATCGTTTTCCAGTAAACCATCATTCAGCCACACATCTACCGTAGCAGCGTCATCGTCAGCAGCATTGTGGATGACTTGCACACGCGCCATAGGGATCATGGCAGGGTCCAACTCTACCAGCGGTCCACCGGCGGAAGTAGCTGCCCACAAGCCAAAGGCAGGTCCATTGTTGTTTACTGATGGATCGAGGAATCCGCTGGCCAATACAGTAATGGCTTCACCACCCAAATTGAGGTTGCTGAGGTTGGCTTCAAAAGCTGCAACAATGGCAGAGTTTTGCTCATTGCGCACTTCCAGCTCATAATCTTGCGTACCCAACTCGAGATATCCCTGGAATTCACTGTAAGCTATGTCGTCCACCAAAGTTCCGGCTGGTACACTGGATTCGTATACATCCACAGTGGGAGCATCGGTAGCTCCGTGGAATACTACTACATCTGTTTCACTGGAACCGTTGGCCGAATTTTCGCGACCCATGTTGTACACATAAATATCAAATGGGGTAGCTGGCGAATAGTTCGCGACATTTACAATACCGTTGGCTACGAGAATGTAGGTTTCACCTTCGTCGAGCGTGTAGGTAAATTTGGCAATTGCCCCGGTGGTATCAACACTCATAGAATCCGCAATGCTCACGTCAAAGGGCACGCCTGCTTGAGCATCTACGAAACCTGTAGCAGTGCGGAAAGCAAAATCATTAGCCAATACACCGTCGTTTAGCCATACATCTACTTTAGAAGCGGCAAGGTCAGCAGAGTTGTGAATGACTTGTACCCGAGCAGTAGGGATGGGAGATGCATTCAGAGGAATGAACATACCACCCGTTGCTGGTACTGCAAACAATCCAAAAGCAGGGCCATTGTTGTTAACAGATGGATCGAGAAAACCACTGGCCAATACCGTAATCGCAGCACCACCCAAATTGCGGGTAGCCAAATCAGCCTCAAAGCTAGCTACAATGGCAGAGTTTTGTTCGTTCCGAATTTCTAACTCATAGTCAGCAGTGTTAAGTTCCAAGTAACCTGAGGAAAACAATCCATAAGGAATATCATCAACTAAAGTACCAGCTGGAACACTGGATTCGTAAACATCAACGGTAGGTGCATCGGTAGAACCATGGTATACCAACACATCGGTTTCCATCATACCATTGGCGGCAATTTCACGTGCTCCGGCAAAGATTTTTAAACCAAAAGGTGGAGCAGGGCTGTAATTGGTAGGGTTAATTATTCCGTCAGCAATGATCACATAAGTTTCATTGGTGTCCAAGGAAACCGTTGTAAAGAAGAGCGGGTTAAGCGTATCTGTACTACCGGCGGGCTTAATACGAATTTCGAGGGGAACTCCCGCAGGAGCATTTTGAAATGGAGAAGCGGTACGGTAACCTACGTTTGGCAACAGAGCAGTGTTGTTGATCCAAACATCTACATTGCCTGCCTGGCTATCTGGACAGTTGTGGATCACCTGTATCCGAGCATTCTGTGCCTGAACAGCAAGTCCGAAGACTCCGGCGAGCAAGAGAGTTAGTAAAGTAATTTTGGTTTTCATCAGGTAAAATTTTGATTGAGTATTCCCACAAGGGGAGGGTGTTTGGAGTTAAGACAGCGCCTCTAAAATTTTTGCTGCCCCACTGCTCAATCTTTTTTCCTGAAGGGGTTGTTTAGACCTTATATATTAACTTTTTGATTTTTTTTTGAATTCAGTGGATTGACCGGGCATGGTACCCCACAACTATGGTCTGGAATGATCGGGGGTGAACCGTGCCTGTTTCAAAAACTCAGTATCGACTACTCAACTAAGTGTAACTTTTACACCCATCTTTCCAAGCAATGTTGACGATGGGCTGTTGAAAAGCGTCTAAAACTTTTCCAAAAAAAATTTGTTGGACTTGGGCAGCGCAATGCTGCGCCCACTTGTCTCACCTTAGGAAGGAATCTTACCGAGATACGGTATGGAGGAAAAAAAATTAGTAGAAGCATGCCAGCAAAATAAGGCTGGTGCCTTTCGCGAGTTGTACGATCGCTACGGAGGAGTGCTTTATGGAATTTGCCTCCGGTATGCTGGAAATGAGCCAGAAGCTCAAGATATATTACAAGAAGCCTTGATTAAGATTTTTAACAAAGTGGGTAGTTTCCGTTCAGAAGGGTCTTTCGAAGGATGGTTGAAACGATTGGTTGCTAACACCGCCATCAACCATTTGAAAAAATCTTACCGAGTCAACGAATTGGGTTCTACAGATGATGTTGTTGAATTCGAGTCCAATGATATATCTGCGTTGGATCAATTGAGTGTGGAAGAACTCATTGATCTCATCAATTTACTACCCGAAGGGTATCGATTGGTGTTCAACATGTACGTATTGGAAGGATATGACCATAGAGAGATTGCAAAGCATCTCAACATTTCTGAGAGCACCAGCCGATCTCAATTGGTTAAAGCGAAAAGAAAACTGCAGGAGTCCCTGCGTATGAACGGATATTTGTTGCATGAGCGTGCCTGAAGATCATATTGAAAATAAGGTCCGCCAGAAGCTGGAGAATTTTAGTCCGCCAGTGCCGGAAGGGGTATGGGATGCTGTCGCACACGCTGTACCAGAAGAAAATTCGAAAAAAGGTTTTTGGTGGATGTGGACCTGGCCGGGTACTGCCATTTTGTTGGCATTACTTATTGGCAGTGCAGGTAGTTTAGTTTGGTGGTCTTTTTCTGATGAAAGTCCGGGCACCAATGGGAAAGATTCTATAACCAATCAGAGTTATGTTCCAAGTGCATCTACTCCTACTTTAGCCCAAGTCATCCCACAAGACAGGTCTCAAACTTCCGAAGTGGATCGGAAATCGGTGATGGAAAGAAAAACATCAACCGGAAACAATTCTCTTAATTCTTCTTCCGAAAAGAGCGGATTGTCTACACCGCCCTTAGCTTCGGAGACATCTTCTAAGGATAATTCTGGTCCCTCTACGCCTGTAGTCTCACAAACATTCTCCTCACCGACCAATCCTGTTGCTGCCAATGGAGCTTCTCAAACTGTCACGTTAGTTTCCTCTACCAGTAATGTAAACAATAATGCGGCCAATGCGCCATCCGTATCCAACACCAACGATCTGGATTATGCGAAAGAAGATGCAAATGCCGCAACATCATCCAACATCCCAACAAAAGGTGCTTCATCACCCACCTCAACCCATGACCCGGCCAATCCGCCAAACCACCAATCGATAGACACACCTGATCCAACCGATTTAGCCAGCATTAACAATGGCAACAATAATGATGGATTACAGCCACCTGTAGCTGCACCTGCCCCGCCAACCCGCTCCAACAATAATGGTAACGGTACTGCAAGCACCAACAATGATCTTTTAGACACCGAACTACCTGTCCCAACTACTCCTTCTACCGATGATGCTTATAATACCAATTCAGGAAGCTTAATGGACGGTAAAGCAGAATCATCGGGCAATGATCAGTTTGGTAGAAAATATACTTATGAATTTTCCCTCTTTGGAGGGCCTTCCCGTGCCTACCGTGCCCTGGTATCCGAACAAAATAAAACGCTGGTTGAACACAAAAACGAGCACGAGCGTGAAATTTTCGGCTATAATGTTGGTTTTAATTTCGGAGTGAATTACAAAACGGTCAGCCTTAGTTTAGGTTCTCACCTCACCATGAAGGGTGAAAAATACAACTACAATAGTACTGCGGTAAGTCACAACACAGTAAATAAATATTATTACCTCAGCTTCCCACTCACGGCCGGCTATGCTCCTGTATGGTTGCAAGGCGAACGTTTTGGTATTCGCCCAACGGCAGCTTTCGATTTCAACTATCTGGTAGAGGCACAAGCTTCCTGGCTCGATCCCTTCACCCACAGTGCAGTAATTAAAGACAGTCGGGTAAATAGTAACCCCTACCGTACTACGGCATTCAGTTACGAGCTTGGCGTTGATTTGAGTTATCAACTCACCCCTAAGGTTCAAGTAGGACTGTGGCCCGGCTATACACGCTTCATCCATTCCATCTACAAATCGGATGAATTGATTCAGCAACGGCCTTATAGCTTCGATACCAACGTGTTGCTGCGCTATACCTGGTAGCACTTCCTTTTGCTATCCACTCCCTTTTGCGTATTTTGAGAAAGCTTTATCCTCAGTTTAGGTATGCCTTTCCCATTGCCCCTCTCTCCAGTTGCCAACGAATATGTTTCCATGGTCTTTGACCGGGGAATCATCAAAGCCGAATACACCGTAGCGCACATCGATCACCAGATTGCGGAAATTTGCATTCAATTCCGTTTGGACAACACCCCGGAAGAACCACTGCCCATCCTGATTGATCTTAGAAACCTACGCACCATTTCCAAGCAAGCCCGTGACTTGCTGGCATCACCAAGGGCCTACGAAAAAGTGGCCGCATGTGCATTGATAACCAACAATATGGTGACGCGCCTCATTGCGCGCTTTTTTGTTCACTTTAGCCGTCCACCGGCTCCTACACGTCTTTTTGGCAACAAAGAGAAAGCAGAAGAGTGGCTGCGGAGTTTGGGTTGATCAGTACTCTTGCCAACTGGGGTGGATCATGAGCTCATCAATCACTACCGTATCGGGAGCAGTTACCGCATAGCCCACCGTTTGTGCAACGTCTTTGGCTTTCATCCAAGTTTGTTTGTGTGCTGCCTCCGGTCCTTTGCCATCAAAATCGGTAGCGGTAATGCCTGGATATAGGGTGGTTACCCGGATTCCTTCCGGGCGCAATTCTTTGCGAAGCGAGGCCAAAAAGCCCTCCTGGCCGTATTTGCTGGCACAATACAAGGTACCATTGGCGATGGGCCGCCTGGCAACGTCTGAGGTAATCCCTACAATTTGACCACTGCCTTGCTTTCTCATGTTCGGCACGGCTGCTTTACAACACAAAAACAACCCTTTTAAATTCACCGACAACACACGGTCGAACTCTTCTGCCGCTATTTCTTCCATGGGTTTGAAAGTGCCAATACCGGCATTGAGCACCAGTACATCTAAACGCCCCCATTGTTGCCACAGCTGCTCAAATGCTTGGTTGACTGCTGTTTCAGAAGTAACATCGGCGGTCAAAACCAGGGGAGCATCTTCTTCGGTCTGTAACTCCCTGGCCAAGATTTTCAGTTCTTCCGTATTACGGGCCATCAAGGCCAATCGGTATCCCAGACGGTGCAATTCTCTTGCGATTTCGCGCCCAATTCCTCGGGAAGCTCCTGTAACCAATGCTGTGGGTTTGGTGTTCATGTTACGATTTTGTTTCAGCGAAATAACGAAAACCACACCGATTGCTACAGGTTTCAAAGCGATTTGGCTACATTCGAAGTATGCGCGTTGACAAATATTTGTGGTGTATTCGGGCATTTAAAACCCGAAGCTTGGCTACCACTGCCTGCCGCACCAGCAAGGTGTTGGTGAACGATCAACCGGTAAAAGCAGCCAGGGAGCTTAGTGTAGGAGAAGTTGTCAAAGTGCGCAAAGGCCCCATTTGGTACCACTACGAAGTGGTAGCATTTCCCAAAAACCGGGTGGGCGCTAAGTTGGTACCCGATTATTGTCTTGACGTTACTCCCGAAGAAGAACAAGTTAAATTGGAGATTATTCGTGCCGACAAGCCCAACCAGCGGGCCAAAGGCACGGGACGCCCTACCAAAAAAGAACGCCGGGACCTGGATCGTCAGCGAGGCCGCTAATCGGGCCGCTGGTTATTGCTTTTATCTTCTAATCGGCGTTGCTCTTCGTCGACTACTTCGAAATCGTCGAAATCGGGTTCGGCCTGCCGATGGGTTTGCTTTTCGTCGGGGTGGGCGGGTGGGAACCAAGCTAATGAGCTTTTGATGGTTTGAAATCCGAGAAACATCACCCGGAGTAGAAAAAAGATGCTTAAGATGCCAATGATCCAACCATTTACCGGAATGTCGTTCAGGTTGAGCACCAGTTGGTGTAACCAAATGGTAAGGGGGTTTGCTGCTGCCTGGGGCATAAAAAGACCGCCAGCAAAAGCGATGATGGCCAGCCCGTTCAAGGCCCATTCAAACCGCAGGTTGGTACTGGGCTCTTCGGCCATGGCACGCCCATTGAGGCTGAATCGAACGGCGGTTTGACGTTTCAATTTCGATAACCGGTAAAAGAGCAGGGTAAATGTGCCCAAGCCAATGATCAACCAAAAACTCAGGTTATCGGTTTCAAGGGCTACTTGTCGATTGGTTTCCAACACGGTGAGGGCAACTACAAGGTAGGTACTCAACGGCGTCAACACCCATTGACGCAGATTTTTACTCAAGGCCTGCCCCTGGTTCAACATCCCAAGCAAGCGGTTGAAAAGCCACCATACCAGATCGAAACCCGTGTAGATGACGCCGAGGTGGAAGATGTATTTTAAGAGGTCCATCCGGGGAAGTTCACCCAAATTTAGTGATTCTCAGCAGTAGATTTTCACCGTTGTTCGTGGGTTTTAACACCCATTTTTCAATTGTAAACCATTGGAGTTGTTAGTGGGAAAGCGTAATTTGCAATACACTGCCCCAATCACCATCGTTCCTTTAGTCAGTCGGTTTACCGGCTGAATTATTGTACGCTAAAGTCACCTGCTCATGAGATCGATCAGCGAATTGCAGATCGAGCAACCTGTCGTTTCCATTTTTGCTTCGGGCAACTCTATCCATGATTTGTCGAAGGAAGAACTGGAATTCATTCGGTCGCGGTCGTTTACCGTTACCCTAAATTATGCGCCCATCCGATTGGATAGCCACCTCAACGTTTGGTCGGACAAGTTGGTGACGGAATGGATGGAGACCCATTACCAAAACCGGCCGAAAGACCGGCTTTTTTTGGTGCGGGATACTGCTTTTGCCGGTTACACTTCCACTCTAAAACCGGAGGTGGATTACTGGTTTTCGCTGCGCGCAGATCAACTCAAAGGAAATTATACCATTGTTTGGCTGCTGCAGTTGATGGAGCGTTTTTTTTCAAAACATCGTTTTTTGGTGTTTGGGCTCGATTTTTATACCGAAAACACCGATCAGGCCAAGTGGTATGATCAATTTACCGATCACGACCGTGAGGGGCGCAACCGGCAATCGATAGAGCGCAAACTCAACCGTTGCATTTCTCAGTTGGATCACTTCGTGAGCAACAAAACCTTGTTTTTCAATTGCAACCCGAAAAGCCGGTACCCTAGTTTTCAAATGGCCAACTGGAAGGAGGTGCTGGGTTGAATTACCTGATTGCGTGCTGCTACACCATGCAAACGCCTTACGAAGAAGAGGTGAAACGCTTACGAGCTTCGGTACAAGCCTTGGGTTTGCCTGCCAGAATAGAAGGGGTAGCTAACCTGGGCAGTTGGGAAAAAAACTGCCAGTACAAAGCCAACTTCATTTTACAAACTCTAAAGGAGCAAAGCAACAACGTGGTTTGGCTCGATGCCGATGCAGAGCTGCAAGCTATACCCGTATTGTTTGAATCCCTTACCACAGAACTCGCCTACCACTACCTGCAGCACCGCAACGAGTTGCTGAGTGGTACTTTGTTTCTCCGCAATTGCTCCAAGGTGCACCAATTGGTGAAAGCCTGGGTGGCCTTGAATGCGCAGAATGAGGAATGGGATCAAAAAAACCTGCAGCAATTGGTAGAAGCACATCCCAATTTAACCACCAGCATTCTACCGGCGGCCTATTGCTACATCTACAACCATCCTAAACAGGTGGTGAACGATCCGGTAATTGTGCATTATCAGGCTTCCCGCAGGTGGAAAAGAAAGATTAGGATGGACTACGTAACGCAACAAGCTAAAAAAATATGAACATCGATTTTCCCAACCGTCCTGTCAACGGCAACCGCCGGGAGGTCTTGTATTGGGAGCTTCATTTTCGCTTTTGCCTCGAGCTACTAAAAGCTGGTGGCGGTCAACTTGGTTGGACAAAAACTTCTGATTTCACTTCAGGCTTTTTCCATTTCTTTTGGGAGGGCCACCCGGTAGCCATCGATTATTCGGATAGCCCGCAATTGGCCATAGCTCCCAAGGAGGATTTACCCGTTTTCAAGACCCACTATCACGCTGAAAGGCACGACGAAGTATCTGGGGTATACCCGTTTATACCCATTTCTTTCTACGATTGGTCGGCTTATGATCAATTGGCTAAAAAGCTGCAATATCAAGCGAAGGGAAGCCTTATCGTCCACCGTCAACGGCCTTATGGCAATGCACAAGACCGCCGGAATACGGTTCGCCAAATGCTACAGGAACATTTTGGTGATCGAGTGGGTACGCAACCCCTTCCGCAACATGCCTTTTGGGAGGAGGTTACACTTTGTAGGACGGCAGTTTTTGTGCCTGGCTTTAGCAACCATATTCTCGACCGCGGCCAATGGCAATACATGGGCTTGGGGGCCTGCACCATTTCACCGAAACTACCGGAAGTGCTTCCTGGTGGAAAAAAGCTGCTACCCGGTTTTCATTATCTGGCTTGCGCAGCCGATTACTCCGACTTGCCAGCCCTGATCAAATGGTGTGATGCCCACGCGGATGCCCTTCCCCTCATCGGACAAAACGCCCAAAAGTTGTTTCGGCAGGTGGCTTTGCCCGATAAGGTGTGTGCTTATATGCATCAATGTTTGGTGTACCACTACCCTACTTTTCCACACTCCTGACATGCAGCTGCTCATCAAGTTTCCCACCCGCAACCGGCCGGAGAAGTTTTTATCGGTATTGGAGCTCTACCGCAATCATTTGGATCAGCCTCAGAAGTGCTCCTTTCTGGTGTCGGCCGATTTGGACGATACTAGCATGAACAACGACCAAATGAAGGATCACCTTGCGGCCACACCAAGGGTACAACTTTGCTTTGGGGCCAACCGCAGCAAAATTGAAGCGGTAAATGCCAACATGGACCAGGCTCCGGCATTTGATATCTTGTTGCTGGCTTCCGACGATATGATCCCGGTGACCCAGGGTTTTGATGCCGTTGTTCGCAACCGGATGCAAACGCACTTTCCCGACACGGATGGTGCCCTGTTTTTCAACGATGGTCGTACAGGACCGGAACTCAATACCCTCTGCATACTGGGTAGGAAATACTACGAACGGTTTGGCTACATCTACCATCCTGCCTACCAATCTTTCTATTGCGACAATGAATATACCTTGGTAGGAAAAGCGTTGAATCGCTTGCCTTATTTTCCTGAGGTGCTGATTCGGCACAACCACTACACCTTTGTGCACCAAAAACCAGATGCGCTATACCTCAAAAACCGGCCTTTGAGCTTCCATGACAGCAAGGTGTTTGCCGAAAGAAAAGCCCAAAATTTTCCTCACTCGTAAGCCGTGAAGCTGCCAAAAGTTATCAGTTATAGCCTTTGGGGCGATGACCCGAAATACCGGGTGGGAATGCAGCGCAACCTGGAACTGGCACCGCTACATTACCCGGGCTGGCAAAGTTGGATATATTATGCTGGGCAAGCACCCGAAATCCCACGAGGAGTTTCTAAAACATCCGTCCGTTTGATTGATGCCGAAAAATTGTGGGCCGACGTACCGCCCAGCCTTTGGCGTTTTTGTGTAGATCCGGCAGCGGCCGAATTGTTTATTTCCCGCGATGCCGATTCGCGCTTGTCAGAACGTGAGAGCCTGGCGGTGGCGGCCTGGTTGCAAAGTGGCAAAGCCCTTCACATTATGCGGGATCATCCCCATCACCGTCGGCCGATCATGGCGGGTATGTGTGGGTTCCGACTGTCCAAAACCGGATCGCTCTATCCGCTGCTCCGGGAGTGGCAACAACACACCCGACCCAGACTCGACAAATGGACAGACGAGCGTTTTTTACATCAGGTAGTTTTTCCCAAATGGGTGAACGATTCTCTGGCCCACGATTCGGTGTGTCGTCATTTTCCCAACAGCGTTTCCTTTCCCAGCCGAAGGGTCAATTACCGTTTTGTGGGCGAAATTATCGACGAACATGAGCAGCCGTATCCCCAATGGGAAGCTTGGGTCAACCGACGAGAGCTGTAGCACAAGTGAACGGACTTTCTTGACTAAAGCCTTCGTAGAGATGAGCTGGATGGATAAAATAAAAGCCGCTTCTCGGTGGAGAAACGGCTTTCGATCGTTTGATGAGGGATCGCTTTATTCGCCCTGACTCAAAGAGTAACCTCTTTCCCCGTCGAAATGATACAGGTGCTCGGTTTTGATGAAATCAAAGCCGGAAGCCTGCACGTTTTTCAACAGCTCGATGACGTCTGCATTGCCCAGAATTTTTCCCGCAGGGTTCGTAAACCGGCAGCGCCAGTGGTCGGTTTTAAAGGTTTCTGGAAGGCCGTTGGGGTATACCAGTACCCCACGATTAGAGATCAGTTTCAGTTTTAGTTTTTCGGTGGAGGCCACATCGCGCAACTTGTCCCCAATTTCATCCGCATCCCGGCTGCCACCCCGCCAATCGATGAACACGTCTACGCCCACCAATTCTTTTTTCATTGGTGGTTTTTCGGGAACCTTAATGTCGATGGAAACGCCCTTTTGGTAACTCACCGGATTGAGCTTTTCGGGCTTTTGACCGAGCCGCTCGATGATGGCATCGGCAAATTCGCGGGTACCCACCTTGCGGGTACTTATGCCCTCCTGGTAAATATCTCCGGTATGCATACCGTCTTCCAGGGTTTTCAACCAGGCATTTTGTATCAGTTCAGCTTTTTCTGCTAACCCAAGCTGCACCAACATCATGTTGGCCCCATTGAGCAAGCCCGATGGATTGGCCAAGCCTTTGCCGGCAATGTCGGGAGCGGAACCGTGAATGGCTTCAAACATGGCGTGTTCCATGCCAATGTTGGCAGATCCGGCCATACCGACCGATCCAGCAACTTCGGCCGCAATGTCAGAAATGACATCTCCATAAAGGTTCAGCGTTACTACCACATCGAGGGTTTCGGGGCGGGCGGCTACCACTGCAGACCCGATGTCAACAATCCAGTGATCGGCTTCTATCTCCGGATACTCGGTTTTCACCTGATCGAAAATCTTGTGAAAGAGACCGTCGGTATGCTTCATAATGTTGTCTTTGGTCATGCAGGTCACCTTTTTACGACCGTAGGCACGCGCATATTCGAAGGCATAACGAATGATTTTTTCACTTCCCGGCTCGGAGATCAGCTTGAGGGTCTGCACCACCTCGCTGGTTTGCTGGTGCTCTATACCGGCGTAGAGGTCTTCTTCGTTTTCCCGCACGATCACCACATCCATTTGTGGAAAGTGAGAGGGTACATAAGGGGAGTAAGCACGAAATGGGCGCACGTTGGAGAAGAGGCCCAAACTTTTTCTAATGGTAACGTTGAGGCTTTTGTAGCCGCCTCCTTGTGGTGTGGTGATAGGGGCTTTGAGCAGAATTTTGTTTTCCCGAAGGGTGTTCCAGGCATCGGGGCTGATGCCCGACTTATGGCCTGCGGTGTACACTTTCTCGCCGATTTCGATGGTGTCGTAGGCGAGGTCTACCTGGGCGGCTTCCATGATGCGCAAAGTGGCGTCCATGATTTCTGGTCCAATACCATCACCGTGGGCTACGGTAATTCTTTTCTGGGTCGTCATAAAGTAGGTCGTTGTTGGGCGGATGTCCTGTTCACATCATTATGAGAATGGTCGTTTCCGGGATCATGCCGCGCGGGTGTAAATTGGGTAATTTGTTTTGCCACCAAGCAAAGTGCTCAAGAGGACGATATGTTTTTGTAGAGGTAATATAAGGTTTGATTCTCAGGAAAATTAGCAATTCGGCCAGCTTCCTGGAAGCCACGCTTAAAATAAAATTCGGGAGCGTGAAAACTGGTGGTTTCCAGTAAAATAAGGCGACAACCTTCTTTCAGGGCTTCTTTTTCGGCAAATTCGAGCAGCTGCTGCCCATAGCCTTTTTGCCGATATTCTTCTTGCACCCACAACACATATACCTGTAGGGCATCCCAGGCCACTTCGCCAACTACACCGCCATAGATATGGTGTTGTTCGTCTCGCAAAAGCAGGTTGAGGCTACAGGAGCGCAACAAACGCTCGGGTAAATGCTCCGCATTGTAAGCCAGCATTTGATCCTTGAGGTGGGTGATGGCATGGCGGTTGCTTTCGGTGAGGCGAATGATGTGGAGTTCGGGTAGTGGCACGGTAGAAATGGGAAATAAAAGTGTTGGGTAAACGAAAAATTAGCGCTGCTAACGGATGGCCTTTACCCAGCGCAACTTCCAGAAATTTTCAACCTTCTAAAAGTAGTTACTAATCCTGAAATTTGGTGAGCGCGGATGATCTGTACAAGTGCGATTTGACTTACCAACGGACTTGCTGACTTCGCTTACGGGCTTCTCGGCTCTACTGATTGTCGGACGCCTCCGCGAGGGCACACTGAATATGATCGTAGTTTGCAACTACGATCCAATATCCATAGCATGGTATAGGCCTCAAGGACATGTTTAAAAATCATCCCCAC
>CALCCE010000243.1 GCA_937899835.1 uncultured Flavobacteriales bacterium
TTGAAGCTACCAAGTGTTGTAACCGGAGCATCGGTAAGGGCGATTGTATCCCATCCTATGTTGGTTTTTTTGGCAATCATGGGCCTGTTGTCCCAACCAAAATTGGCATAAGCATAGAGGGTATCCTGGTGGAGGTGCAGCACTGGTTTAAATTCAGAACAAAAGGGAGCACCCAACATTGAGTTCACCCACTGTGTGCCGCGCCATGCAGCTATACAATCACCTTGAGTGCTCCCCGTTTGTGAAAAGTTGCCAGCCAACCACAGTGTCGAAGTATCGCTGCCTTTTTCCAAAGCCAACACAGGACCGTTGGCGCCTCCGAAGAAGGGTTGCCAAGCTTGAGATTTGGTACCAGCGGAAAATAGTAGCAGAAGGACTCCAATAACTATTTGCGGTAACTTCTTCATTTGGATGTTGATAGCTTAATCGGGCTTGAAAGGGGCTAAACCGAGTAGGGGAACTTAACTGTGAGAAATGAAAATGAACCCATGCTCTCCTTTCAGGAGGTAGGCAGACCGTTTGAGTTTGTATATCCCGGTGAAGTATTCAATTATGTCGCTTGGGTGCATATGAATGGGTGCATAAAAGCATTTCACAAACTGGGCTTTCTGTTCAATTTGTTTGAGTTGTTTGATTGAAGCACGGCCGATAGTAAACTCCTCGGGCGTTTTACCCTTTTCATTGATAGTATGGGTAATGCTTTTGACAATCCAATTCCATTGCCAGTTTACCTTGTTGAGGTTGGAATAGTCTTGCGGAACAAATTCTTGAGGGTGGATTGATATCATTCTTTAACACTTTGCAGTTGGACTCAAAAGTTGATGTAACTTGGTATCAACTGGTGATCCATGCAAAGAACGTGGAAGAAATCCGCGAATTCGATCTAACATATTAGATAATCGTACGACAAGTATTATTACGTAAATACTTCGGTTAATACGTACTTCGAAAGAATTCTAAACCTAATAAAAGCGCATTTTTGAGTGCTTTTCCCTATATGTTAATAGGTGTTTTTACGGGCTCAATTAGGGGTTTTACTCCAAAGATTGTAGTCTAACTAATTGGAGCGATTTTTCAATTCTGTTTGACATATTTGCTGAACGAAACGATTTCGTGCCTTTAACCCCATTTGCCTGGATGAATTTTCAGGGCTGGAAAATCACCATTTGGAATTGTCTTCCAAAAAATGGAAAAATAAGTCACTACTAACTTTAGGAATAACACTTGAATTGAAATCAGCGAAGCTTTTGCACAATGGCAACTCTTTTGAGTAAGGCAACGTACCTTGTGGATACATTAATACTTTATACACATGGAATTATTACCGTTTTACCCAATGATGACGCTCTTGAAAGTAGTTGACGCTTCAGGAAATGTTTTGAATTACCGAACACAGACCACTGTTCAGCTTCCCGACGGGTTTGACATCAGTGCAGCCGCTTCTATTTCTGTAGATGGGGACATATTAAGAGTAGCCTACTCTGTGGAAGAGAATGCTTCTAAAGCAGCACACATTGCTGCAAGAGTGGAAGAATTTGATCTTGCTTCCAACGTCAGTAAGGTGGAAGTTTTAGTACAGCAGTCTGGTGAGAATAAGAAAGTTCTTGTAGCATCTCACGATGCTGAAATAATCGAGCCTTAGAAACCAATTAAATTAATTATTGACCAAGTGCCTGCCCCGGTATTACTTCTTAAAAAAAGCTCTATTCTACTTGTGTGGACACTAATTGTGACTTGTTCTTTCTCTCAGGTTGCATTTTCGTCCTATTCAGATTCTGACCTGAGAGATAGTTTGCTGAATTCACCAACAGAATCTGATAAAGCCATTTACGCAAACAAGCTGTCTGCCTACTTCTTTGCTCACAGTTTTGACTCCGTTTTATTCTATGCAAAAATGGCAGAGAGGTACGGGGAGTTAAGCAATGAAAAAACAGAAATTGCAGTTGCGATTTACAGACGAGCTGTAGCTGAAAAGCAATTAGGGAGACTTTCCAACTCTTATGAAACTTTACTCTCCTCAATAAAAAAGTTTGGAGAGATTAATGATACTACAGGTAAGATCAAGGCTTTAAATGTACTTGGTTTACTTCAAAAGGAAAGAGGCGATTACCAATCCGCTATTAATTCTTTGAAAGAATCAATCCGTTTGAGCCAAGCTACAAACGATCGAAAGCGCAGCTTGATAGCATACAATAATCTAGTTGCAATCTATATTAAGCAGGAGGACTATTTATCCGGCTTAAAAGCTATTGATAGTATTCAAGGGCTTTTACATGAAAGAGATGACAATATTTGGGCCTTTAATGGATATATGTCCAAAGGAAATTTTGTATTTCAATTTGATTCTGTGAGTTATGCCAGAATACAATATCAGTGTGCAAAAGAAGTAGCAATTCGGAATCAGGATACCAAACAAATCATGATTGCGGAAAGCTCAATTGGGAAATGCCTTCTTGTTGAAGATAAGACTGATTCTGCAATTCAAGTTTTGGAAAAAGCTATTGATCTAAACATAAGCGAAAGTGATACGATTTCAAAAAAGGTCCTATTAGAACAGGTGCAAAATCTTGCATATTCCTACTTTCTTATTAAGAAATACGAAAAGGCAGGTCAATTAATAAGGTCAATCGGTCATTTGGTTAATAACAAGGCAAGCAGTGAGAGCCAACTTTCGCTTAACATCCTGCAAGGACGCTGCTATTTTGCTTCAAAAAATATAGATAGTGCAAAAATTTACTTCGCCAATTCGCTTCAATTAATGGCGGAGAATCCTGAAATATCGAATCGGTCAGGATTCTATGAATTTATTTATGTTTTCTACAATTCAATTGATCATCGACTTGCAAAATCAGTTTTTGACTCTTTGGTAAATAGCCAGTTAAGGGAGAAAAACAATCTCATAAGCAGTCTAAAAATTGAGCACCGTGAGGCTGTTTCTGCGATAGGTCAGCGTCAAGCTTTGGAGCTAGAGAAAAAAGTCCTGGAATTAGAAGCCACAAAAGAAAAAGCTTTCCGTAACCAAGTGTTTTTGGCG
>CALCCE010000244.1 GCA_937899835.1 uncultured Flavobacteriales bacterium
CAGCATGGTCAGGGCTATCGTTTCTGAAGCCAAGGTCGTTGTAATAACCTCCGGTTTGGTTACCAAAAACATCAAACTCAACTGAGATGGAATGATTGTAGTTATTGATGCCTAAATTACCTCCATCGCCACCTACAAAGTTGCCTCCTGCGGGGTCGCCCATGGTAAAAACAATTCCGTCGGCCCCTTCATTGTCATTCGAAAATTGAATTTCAAAATCAAGGGTAAAGGATTGACTAATATCTACTAACTGGTTGTTCCAAAGAGTTGAAACATAGTCTTCGGAATCGGCATAAGCTACTTGATAGGTAGAATGATTGGCCTCGCAAGCAGTTAATTGAGTTGGGCCGTTCATTCCCGTAGGATAGCTCGTCCATTGTGCCGAAGCAGGTAGTGTACTGATCAAGGGCAAACCTGCCAGTAGCAAACCAAAAAATTTGTGTATTCGCATTTTAAACATAAGATTAGTGGAGCCTACTCGATGCCCGATAGCGGACGGCATTTCGGCATTCGCCTTGGGCTGTTGCGCAACAATCCATAAGCGAAAAAAAGCATTCGCCTGGGGGAAAAGGCCATATTAGGCTCCAATCGCGTGAACGCGTTTACCTTTTGCGCAGGTGCGTCATAGCAATCCTTGCAACCGCTTTTTCAAGGCACTTTTTTTCCGATAGGCGATCGGAACCAACTGGCCGTTTTGAAGTTTCAATTGACCACCACGACCAAATGTTACTTCTGCAATAGCGTTCAGTTGCACGATGTGCGACCGGTGTACCCGAAAAAAACGATCGGGCAAGCGTTGCTCCATTTCCTGTAGGGTATCGGTGATGACCATGCGCGAACCGTCCTGCAAAAAAACGTAGAGGTAGTGATCATCGGCAGCAATGTGTTGGATTTCCGACAAGTCGACTACCCGGCTGGTGCGGCCATCAGACAGCAACATCCGCTCCCGGCTGAGGGGATGCAAAGTGGCTACCGGGTTGAGAAGAGGAGCAGAGAGACGGTCTTTTTGTGTGATGCGTGCCATGGTGTTTTGCAGGTCGTCCAGCAAAATCGGTTTCAGCAAATAATCAAACGCTGCATGGCGAATGGCTTCAATTGCATAGTGCTCAAATCCCGTGGTAAATACGGTGGTAAACTGGGCGGGTGCGGTGTGTTTCAGCACGTCAAAACCATCGCCATCAGAAAGTTCCACATCCAAAAACAAGAGGTCTGTAGTTTGCTTTTTAAGCAAAGCTACTCCTGCCGAAACCGTGGTAGCGGTGCCCACTATGGCCACTTGTGGATAGTGGCACTGAAGCACATGCAGGAGATAATCTCTTCCTTCCAGGTCGTCTTCAATGATGGAGGCGCGTAGTGTCATGGCGGGGCATTTTGGGTACAATTAATTCAAATGAAGTTCCGAATGGTGCTTTAGCGGGCACCCATTGCAACTGGGCAATGGAGGACCGCAAAAAGGTGTTGAGGTAGTGCAGGCGTTCGGTCAGGATCTTTAGACCAACCGACCGTTGAGAAGTGGCCGAAAAGAGTTGCTCGAATTCCGTTTTGGGAAATCCCCGGCCATTGTCTGAAACCCGAATCAAAACAGTATCTGCTCCCGGACCGGGTGCAAAATAGATCGTGAGCAAACCAGTATTGGGCAGTTCGCGCAAAGCGTGTTTAATGGCATTTTCTGCCAGGGGTTGCACCATCATTGGAGGCAAAAGGCAATGGCGGTCAACCGCAGGGTGGCAATCGATTTGAAAAGAAAA
>CALCCE010000245.1 GCA_937899835.1 uncultured Flavobacteriales bacterium
GCGGGTACATCGATTGCATCAACCACCGCATCCAGGTCAATGTCAAATCCCTCCAACTCCAGGCCAAAGTTGGAATCCTCATCTGCGTTTGCTTCTGGCGCTTCATGTTGGCGAAGTAGGGGATGGAACACCGCGGCAGGCACCAACTTCTCTATCCATAGCTTGGTGTCCTCTTGCAGCAGGTGCCCCAACTCGTGTGCGTACAGTGCGTTGAAATGCCCTAAGTTGCTTTGATGTAGGGTGAGGCTCGATCGGGTAAAGGTGATGAAAATCGAAGGTTGTCCTTTTTCCTCAATGCTCGAAACCGAGGGACTGGTTCCCTTGCGTGGATCGAAAAAAAACCGGGCGGAATTCAGGTCGATACCCTGCTGTTGCCCCAATTGCCGGATGGTAGCAATGACTTCCGGGAATTGCCCGGGCGGAATCTCTTTGTAGAGCCCACTGTCGCGGGCCATGCGAATCAGGCCAAAACCTTCTTCTTCCGCCAAATCCAATTGCTGTTTTTTTCGGGCATTCACCAGCCACATCGCGCCCAGCAAAAACACCATCATCCCTACAAAAAAGAGGATAGAAAAGGTGGAGGCTTCGTTTTGAACAAAAGCTACGTAGCCAAAAATGCCTACGAAAATGAGGCCCGCTATTCCAATGCTATTTTTCCGCTGTTGGGTCTCGAAACTTGCCTTGCGTGCTGCCCGATCCCGGTAATCATTGGCAAGGGCTTGGAAGTAGGCTTGTTGTTCGTTTTCGTTGGCGGCTTCACCAAAAAGGGGCTTCACCTCTTCCTCAAAATAGGTGTTGACGTGTTTTCGAAAACCCGAAGTTTCCGGAAGGTAAGAATACCGGCCCTGTAGCCAAAGCTGGTAAGCCTGTGGAGCAATCATCGGTTAGTCCACCAATTGGAAAAACTTCTCTTGGTACTTCAGGCAAATCAATTCGGCCTTATCTGCATTTATTCCTTCTTTCACCATGCTCTCCTTCCAATATTGCATGGCTTCCTTTTTTAGCTCTTCTTTGGACTTGCGTTGCTCTTTGAACCAGGAAATTATTTTTAGAAACGTGTGAAATGTAGTGCTAATGACTTTAACATATTCGGCGATATCGCCAAAGTCTGCCATTTTATTGACCCCAAGGTCACGGGAGCGCAGCTCTTCCTTGGGATGATAAAGGCCATCGATTAGGTCTTCTTTCTCAAAATCGTAGACCGCCTTCGAATCAGGAAATTGCTCAGCAACCACGGTGTCCATCAGGTGCTGAAAATGTTGGCGTGAAATGTTCATAACAATAGAGGGTGGATTGTAAGTACAAAATAGTAGTTTCTGTGGAATGTGGCTTCGGGGTGGCGGTCAGAATTTCTAACTTTTTTGGCGGCTGATGTGCTTGAGGCGAGGAATTGGATGGTGGGGAGCAAATGGAATTATTTACCAATATGACTGGCGCTCAAAAGGTGTATACCGAAGTGGGTTAATTTGAGTCACCCTTACATAGCTTAGGCGCATTGATATCCGCAAATAAGAAGGCGCTGTTCGTTTTTCACCTCGTGGTGGCTCACTTTTTTCAGTCCTGCCTTTAAGAGGAGGACAACGTCTTGTGTGTGAAGTGTAGCGTGCCGTTAGGCCGCTATGATTTCATACACTTTGTTGGGCTTTCTTTACTTTTTTCATTTTCGATACTATCCGCAAGCTCAAATCCAGGATATTCCTTACGGGTATATCCGGTTATTTGGCCGTTGAACTTCTTCCTATAATAGCAATCCCAATAGCTCATTATTCTACTCTTGGTCAAATCCCAAAATCCCGGATTTTCTTTGATGAAATTCGTCAGATTCACCTTATTCAGGTCTGAAAATTGATTTCGAATGTGTTGAATTATTTCAATTACATATTCTCCAATCAATTGAATGATAAATGGTTGAACCCAGTAATGGTTGCTTTTAAGTACAAGCTTTAAATGTTTCTCCCGCACAAAACCGTTATGATGTCTTGTTAGTAAGCAACTCAATGCAGTCTTTTGAATTTCTGTTAAGTCCTGTGGTTCCATCAATCTTTGCTCTTTCCAATATATCCGAACAGGAATTGCAATCGGTTCATTATTAAGTTGCACAGGAAAAGTCCATTGAGTAGCATGTAAAGTGTTCACTGAAATTCGGCTCATCAGTTCAAGCAAATCCTTTTTCAGGGATTTTGGAAAGGCGAGTAAAACCATTTCACCTTCCGAGGCTTTTATTTCACTTACTTGTTTCATTTAATGAAGCCCAACGTTCTGGGAATGAGTAGTAGCGATTTTCTACTCAAAAACTGACCTTTGTTTTATATTTTATCTTTCGTTTTATCACTTAAACCGCTGTTACTCATAGGTAATGTTGGCAAATCGTTTTTTATCTTCAAGATTTACATCTTTGTTTGTTACGTTAAATTCCTATAATTTATTAAATACAGCAGTATAAACAGTTTTTCCACTTTCGCTAAACTTAACAACTCTGCTGTCTTTATCTGTTAATTCCATTTCAGAATCATTCTTGACAAATTTTGTTTTGATTTCACCAAAGGGAATATCCAAAACAATTTCCCCTTTGTAAATAGAGTCTAAATCTTCGTCTCTTAGTTCAAGTTTTTGATTATCTTGAGATATTACATTTATAATAGCGTGAACTGATTTTACGTTGGTTTCTGCTTTCATATCTACTTCAAAAATTACGGTTTGTTCTTTTGTATTTTGCACACACGATTGCAAAATTATTGCAAAATATATTAAGTAAATTATACTAAAAATCCGTTTCATTATTTCATGTTTTTAGAGATTAAATAGTCGATTCCAAACCTTCCAGAACCAAGAATCATTGCGTATAATCCTACCCACAAAAATCCCATTGCAGGTAAAATACCCCATATAGACCCCCATTCAATTACTTGTTGCCATTTCTGGAAAAAGATAGCCACCAACATGGTGCAAACAATTAAGAATCCAGAAATACGTGTGTTAAAACCAAGAAGTAATAGTAATCCACCGACTGCTTCTGCAAATGCTCCCATCCAAGCGAAGAAAACTGGAAACTCAGCAAAAACTCCTCCATAGGCTTCTACATCTCGTGGAAACCAATAGATAACTTCAAACAGGCCCATTTCTCGTTCAACTGGAGACCAAGGCATACCAAATTTATCTGCACCAAAGTCTTTTGTTAAATAAAAGCCACAAATTAGCCTTGGGGTAAAAAGTATAAAATCAGCGAACCACGTTTTCTGTAATATTGGTTCAATGATGATTTTTAGTATTTTTTTCATTTTTTCGTTAAAATTTTTGCCAACGATCTCGTGTATGAGTAGTAGCGGGTTTCTACTCACTAAATTTTCCGTTTAACACTGACCTTTGTTTTATGTTTTAACTCTCGGTTTATCACTTAAACCGCTATTACTTATACATCTTGTTAGCTGCTGGCTTTCCTTTTCAATTATTACATTTTCTATTCATCAATTTTAGTCAATTAATTTTGTCTTTTTGCGACTTTTAATTCGATAATAGAGAGTCCGCTGACAATTGCTACTTCCATTAAAATGTAGACCCATCCCAAAATCTTAATGTCTTCTCTATGATAAATAGCCAATCCAATTGATAAGCAGCAATATATCAAGTTTATAACTGCAATTCTCTTTAAGAAAATTCCTAAATTATTATCAATTTTAAAATAACAGTAGAAGTCATAAACAGCAAAAAGGCAAGGCAATGATGCAAGAAAGTATAAAGTTGGTTTGGGAATTCCAAAAAGATATTCCAATTTCACCAGAACAATTCCTAACAGAATAGCAGATAAAACAGCTCCTAATCCGTCAATTCGAAACAGCTTTTTTGGATTAATATTTCCCCATTCTATAATCCGTTCAATTGTCATTTTCTTTCCTGAGTTTTTTCTTCCGCTTGCGGCTAACGTTTTGACTAAAATGCTTTTAAATGCAGTTTAGTTTTTGTTGTAGCCAGTTTTTAATCTTCATTTTTCTCCTCTTGATCAATTATTTTATACCTGTAGAAGTTAATTAGTCCAAGTTTTCCAAGTCGAAAGAGTCTTTCCCTGTCAACATTATGGTCAAGCGCCCAATTTTTCCATTTGTCAAGTAACTTTCCCCAGCAGTACCAACCAATACCTACACCAATTATAATGGACAAATTCCAACCAAATCCGAATTGTCTAAGTATAAATGCTGAGACTAATATTATTACCGTAACAGGTAGGTTAACTATTAACTCGCCCATAACGATAATTTTGGCAGAAGATATTTGATTTGAGTTCTTTTGTTTCATTTTTAAATTGGCTACAACGTTCTTGCTAAGCGCAGTTAAATCTTGTTTGATAACCCACTGCCGCCTGATAGAACCACAAAGCAATTGGCTTGAGCGCAGTGGATGTGCTTATCTTTTCCAACCAGCACTGCGCGGAGCGAAAGCGGATTGCTGCCTGCTCAGAAAACACGCTTTGGGCTGAGGCACGTGGGCCAAAGTGTGTTTCTGCACTGCCGTTCATTCGAAGCTCGATTTAATTGCGTTTAGCTTTTGTTGTAGCCAGTTTTTGTTTCATATGTTAGGTTTGTCTGGTAATATTTTGAAACTCTTGCCCCAGGCAGTAAACCCATCCATAAAATCACTTAGTCGATCATAAACTCCTTCATTATTCTTTGTTCTCGAATCAACTTGAATTTCACGATGAAAATCCAGAAACATCTCATAGATGTCTTTTTTGGACATTCCGCTTGTGCTTAAATGATTAATCCATTCCAGAAGTCTATCGTGAAAATCTTCACTTAAGAGGATTGTGAACATCTTTTCTTTATGATCTGTGAATCCTCTGCTCATTTAATTGACTACAACTATGTGATAAACTAAGATATTGAATTTTGTTTCGATTACTAGCGCATGGAGCATGGCTAATCAAACAACTTGCTATTTTTAAGCTGATATGGCAATTGCGGATTTTAGGAAAATATTGGAGGTTAAACGCTATAGCGGTAACACGATTAAGACATACTGCTCTATGCTGACCCAAGCTGAACGGTACTTCAGTAAGTCGCTTTGTTGTGTTACAGAAGATGAACTTTTTAAATAGGTGTATCACCTTATTCGTCATACTTAGTCAGCTTGGTTTACGCAAAAGCAACTGATTAGTGCCTTAAAGCTTTACTATAAAGAACCCTGCAACGAATCGGTCCACCTGGACGCAATCCTTCCAGCGCGAAAATCATTCAAAATTCCGGAAGTATTGTCGCAACAGGAAGTCAAGCGGTTACTGAATGTGATTGAAAATTTGATACACCGTTGCATTTTGGCTACGATGTATAGTGCAAGACTGCGTGTAGGGGAACTCCTAGCGCTTCGCATTTCAGATATTGATTCAGACCGTATGGTGATCGCTGTTCGCGGAGGAAAGGGTGATAAAGACCGTTATCTGCCGCTTGCACAAAATCTTCTTTTGCTTCTAATCTTGCATAGTCGCTTTATTCTGTATTGATTTAGGAAATAGAATGCATTAACTTCCATAGTTCTAAATTTTTGCCAAGGACCTCCTGGCAATAAAACTTGTTGCTGGTAAAGCAAATCCTTGAAACAGAAAGCAGCATTTTACTGCATAAGATTCTTGATTTCCTGCATGAAGAACATCCTTATTGCTGGCTTCACCCAACAGAAGAAAAAAAAAGGAAATTGATATCAGTGGGTCGCAGATTGAAAGAGGTGAAGTTGAAGCTTGGAATACCTTGCGGAAGCGACTGGCATGAAAATTACCTTTAGAGGCAGAGCAATTTTCGAGTTTGGTGGCGGCTGTGCTGCAAAATGAAACGCTCCGGTTTAAATTTTCTTCCTTTTCCAATGGACTCGATCCTCAAAAAATACCCTAAGAAGGGGATTCAAGTTGCGTATTTATACCCTTGAAATCTCCGTTCCTCCATTTTAGATTTGGTGGATACTCCGTTGTTGTCCGCAGCGATTTTTCATCATCATACCTAAAATTATGCAGCTCAAATCACTCAAAGTCACCACCTGGAACCTCGAACATTGCAACCGATTGATCACTGACAACCCCAGTGAGCAGATTGTGGATCGCCGAAACCGAATTTGGAACACCTTAGAGAGCATCGACCCTGATGTGATTTGCCTTCAGGAAGGACCCAAGGGGAGCCAGGCCATTCAGGATTTTTGCAAACAAGTATTTAAAGGGCGCTACGTGCCGGTATTGCTGCCCACCGATAACGATCGCGATTATCAATTGTTGGGGTCGCAGTGGATATGGTTTGTTGTAAAATCCGATTTGGCCGATCGGTGTTACCTCCAAGACCCGGACGTTTGGCAAACCTTCACCGAGGAAAAATCGTGGAAGGTACACCAGTGGGGCGAGGAAATCTCCAATTCGCACAAACACTACCGGCACCCACAGGTGATGGTGATGAACATTGATGGGGAACATGAAATTGAATTCATCGGCGTGCACCTCAAATCCAAAATCAACAAAAAGAAGATCGTGTGGGAAAATGGCGACCTCACGGGCGAATACGTCAATGAAGCCTTGAAGGCGCGCATCAAGCTGGCCACCGAGTCGGCCAACGTGCGCAAGTACATTCACGCCAAGTTTGAGCAATTAGAGCATCCTGGCATTGTGCTTTTAGGCGATTGCAACGATCCGGTTGGAAAGGACCACTTTGAAAAGTATTACATGTTTTTCGACCTGATTTCAAACTTGCAGGGTGAGGTACTGATGTCAGAGCGCTTTTTCAACCACGCTTTGTTCGATTATCCCAACCACCTGCGGTGGACCTGCAAATACCGCGATGCCATCAAAAAAATACCCGCCAGTAAAAACCCACTCTTGATCGATCACATCTTGATGAGCCAACCAATTGTAAAGGGAAGACTACCCCTTAAGGCCGCAGCCAACGCAGGCCTGGTAGAACACCAGTCATTCGAACGCCACAATGCCGGTTCCAACTCTAAAACCCGCACCAGTGACCATCGACCGGTAAGTCTGGTGTTGACGGCCTGAAAAGGCAGTAGACGAAAAAGTGAGTAAAGGAAGTGGGGAGAGGTGAGTTCTTTAAAGGTTATCGTCCACGATTTGACCGGAGCCGGTCCCAAATCGATTGATGACGGTGGGTTCGCCCCGGTAAAGTAAATCGCCAATGCCGTTGAGGTTGACCTCTAAGAAGTCTTCTACCTGCACGCGGCCGCGACCGGTGGTTTGTATCGAAGCTACTACTGAATCGGTGATAAATTCGAAGGCGTTCACGTCACCACCACCGTTTATGCCAAAGTTGTGGTATTCACAAAGGCCCTCCAAAAACACATTTCCCGCACCTTCAATGGTGGTGTTCAGCCGATCGGTATGCAGAATGAGGCTAACATCACCCGAGCCGGAAATGTCGATATCGAGGGTATCCAGTAATAGGAGGGAAGTAGATTCTACATCGCCCACACCGGTGAGTTGAATACGCTCCAGATCGTTCATGCGAAGGGTGAACTCAATGTCGCTGTGTTGCTTGATGCAGTTTTGAAAGTCAATCTCCAGGCGGTTGTTGTTCACCACGGTACAAATTTCATCCAAAATATTGTCCTGCGCCCTTACCTCAATTTCATTGTAAGTGAGTGAGGTATCGATTGATAGAAAGATTCTCCCGGCAAGACGCAGGTCGATTTCGGTAAAATTGGTTTCGAAAATTCGGGTTTCCCGTTGCGGAAAACCATCGCCCCGCACGCAGTATCGATCACTATTGCAGCCCAGAAGGGCCACCACCAACAATGCCCATAGCAGGGCCAATTGCATTCGCATATTAGCTAAACGTAGCAAACCGCCCAATATGTTGGTTGACACTGCACGATTGATCCAAGATGGAAAAATTGGCGTTGATTTCAGCGGTCAAAAATAGGGCAAAGGAATGGATCAGTCGGTAGGAAGCGGTTCGGCGAAAGCCCTCAGGTACTTGTCGACAAATTCGGGCATGCGCTTGCTGCGGTATTGCACTACGAAACGGGGGTGCTCCAAAGGAACGATCTCGCCAAAAAGTGGGTATTTTTTATTGAGCTTTTGAAAAAACTTGAAGTTTTTGCCCGTACCCAGGCAAAACACCCGTCGAGTGTCGATTCCCAGGGCAATGTGCTGACGCAAACATTGCAATATAAATGGGGTAACGGCTTCTTCCAGGTCTTTTTGGTCGTAGTAGTTGTAATTCACCGCCTTGCCGTCGGGTTTCAACTTCACAAAGCCCAGTGGGCAAAGGGAGGAGATCAAAAATTGATTATAAAATGCGGCCGCACCACCAAAAGCCCGAATGACTTCATAAACGAACACTGAAGAGGGTTCGTGCGATGAAAAATCGGAAATGGTGATGCCACAATCACTGGCGAGTCGCTTGGTATCGGTGAACGGCACACCGGTAATCCCTGCTCCCAAGCGCCCGGGATTAATGCCCAACAAGACTCGTCGAGGCTGATGATCAGAAAAAAACTTACCGTAAAATTCGCGGGTTACCCGATCAATGAGGGCAGCGTTTGTTTCCCGGAAGGGATTCATGACCCCAATGCCCTCGGGCAATACCGCTGCGTCAAGGTGCAATTGCCGGTTGAAGGCGAGCACCTTTTCGGCAAAAGTGACCTTATCTTCAACCACCGCTGGGTATTTTGATTTGGTCTTCCATGCTGATGCCACTTAGTACTTCAATCATAATACCATCGGAAAGGCCGGTTTCAATTTTGCGTTTTTCAAATTGCTGGTCGCCGGTTTCCACTTCCACAAACACTTCATTCTCCTCAAACAGTAACAAGGCTTCGGGAATGGCCATCACCTCATCTCTGCGGTCGAGCACAATGTCCGCATTGGCGCTGTAGCCGGCACGGATCAATACGCTGCTGTCCAGCTCCACTGCCGCCCGAATTTCGAACTGAATGGCTCCTTCTTCTTCTACGCCCTTAGGGGCAATGTATTCCAGGTTGGCTTTGAATTTGCGGTTCTCAATGGCGCCAATGCTCAATATCAACTCCATGCCCGGAGAGATTTTACCTACTTCTGATTCGTCTACTTGCCCTTCAAAAATCATTTCGCCCATGTCGGCTACTGTAGCAATGGTGGTGCCATCGTTAAACGTGTTGGTTTCAATCACCGAGTTGCCTTCCTCAATGGGAATATCGAGAATCATACCGGTGATGGTGCTGCGAATGAGGGTATTGGTCGGCTGCCCCGTTTTCTTAGTAACGCCTTCTTTGATAATTTCCAGGTTGCTTTCGGCGGCCGAAAGCTCTTCTAAGGCAGAATTGAGGTTAAGTTCAAAGGGTTGAAAATCGGCGGCTGCAATCACCTCTTGCTCCAACAAAGATTTGTTACGCTCATAATCTGCCTTGGCATTGTCTAAACCGATGCGAGCGCGGTTCAGGCGGTTTTCTGCATTGTTGAGGGCTACCATATCGGGAATAATGGTCACCTTGGCCAGCAGGTCGCCCACATTGACGATGTCGCCCGGTTCGTGGTAGAGTTTTTCTACAATGCCCGACACCCGGGGTTTTACCTCTACTTCTTTGCGGGGAACTACTGAACCAGTGGCCACTGTTTTTTTGATGATGGTGCTCTTTTCGGCCTGTTGGGTTTTGAAGGTCACCGGTTTTTCTTGTCCCTTTTGGTAGAGGTAGAACATGGTGCCAAAAACGGCTCCTACCAGAACAAGAATTAATAAAATGCGCAATACTACTTTCATCGATTCAATGTTGACCGGCCCATCGACCGGAAATCTTGGGTTATTCAGTTTTCAAAGCTACTACCGGCCGCACCCGCAAGGCCCGGTTGGCCGGCAGCCAGCCCGCCATCATGCCGGCCAGCACCAGAATGAACAAAGCGGTAACGGCGACCTGTACATTCACCGAAGGGTTTCTAAAAAATTGATGTTGAATGTATTGACCGAAAGATTCGATCAGAAATACAGCGGCTAAAAGGCCCATGTATCCGGCTATGCTGGTAAGCAGCACGGCTTCAGACAGCACTTGGAGCACAATGGCCCGGGGCGAAGCGCCTAAGGCTCGTCGAATGCCGATCTCGCGGGTGCGTTCTTTCACCGTTACAAGCATAATGTTGCTCACTCCAATTATGCCGGCCATCAGGGTGAAGACACCCACAAACCAAACCATCCAGTTGATGCCGGCGAGCACCACCCGAATGTCTTCGAATTCTTCTTCGCTGTTGCTGTGACCGAAGGCACGCTTATCATCGGGATGAATGGTATGCCGCGCTCCCAGGATGGCGATGGCCTTTTTTTCTGCTACGGAAGAAGAAAAGCCGGGTTTTGTGGAAATAGCGTACCAATTGATGCGAATGCCGTAATTGAAGGCTTGCTGAAAGGTAGTGATCGGAGTAAAAATGGTTTGTTGATCCCGCTCCCCATTCTCACCTTCCTGTGATCCTGTATGAACACCAACCACTTTAAAGTAAACACCTTGGATTAGAATGCTCTTACCAATAGGATCTTCTCCGGGTTCGAACAATATTTCAAGGGGGCGTTCGCCGATTACGGCTACTTTTCTTCGTTCCTCAAGATCGAAATCGTTGATGAACCGACCTTTTAGCATGGACAATTTTCGAATGTCGAATTGCCCGGGAACATCGCCATACACTTCAAAACCACCCGTTTTGGTGCCTCGGCTTACATTGTTGCCGCTGCGCCAGCCGCCCAATTGGCAACGGGGCGCCAGAATATCAATTTCAGGAATACCGGCCCGCAGTGCTTCGGTATCGTTGTTGTCCATGCGAAAGCCGCGGCCACGGGGCAATCCTTTGTAAGGAATAGAAGTACGTTGGGTCCATATCCAAAAAGCATTGGAAACCGAATTGCCAAAAGCAGAATAGGCTCCGGTAGACAAACCTTGACCAGCAGCTAACAACAACACCAGCATAAATATGCCCCAAAACACCCCAAAAGCGGTGAGCACCGTTCGGAGCTTGTTTTGCCCCAGGGTGTTGAAGATTTCTTGCCAATTGTCGCGATCAAACATGTGCTATTCAGATCTTAGGGCTACAATGGGACGAATGGCGGCTGCACGACGTGCTGGAAAAAAACCAGCAATCATGCCCGCAACCACTAAAACTCCAGTGGCGTACAGTGCGATGGTCAAATCCACTGATGGATTTTGGAAAAAACCTTCGTCGGGTGTAATGCTGTTGATGCCTTCCAGGGCGAAAATGCCCAACACCATGCCACAGTAACCGGAAACCCCGGTAATGAAGACCGACTCCATTAAGATTAGCGTGACGATAGAGGCAGGGCTTGCCCCCAAGGCCTTGCGAACGCCCAATTCCTTGGTGCGTGCTTTTACGATGACCAGCATAATGTTACTGACTCCTGCAATGCCTGCGATGATGGTGAAAATACCAATGATCCAAACGAAAAGCTTGATGCCCTGAATGAGGGTCATTACATCGTTAAAGCGTTGGTTGTTGTTGCGCACCCGAATAGCGCGCGGATCATTCAAGCTGAAAGAGTGACGTTGGGCAAGGGTAGCTCTGAGTTCTTTCGCAAGCTTGTTGGAGGCATCGATGTTACGGGTACCGGTAGTGACCAAAAGTTGATTGATGCGGTTGAGCTTGTCGAACACCTGTTGCGCGGTGCTTACAGGGACATAAATTTTTTCTTCTTCGCCTTCACCACCTTCATCCCGAAAAACGCCAACCACTCGAAAAGGAATGCTATTGAGGGTGAGGTATTTGCCCACTGCGTTTTCGTTTTCGAACAGCTGGGACTCTATGCGGTTGCCGATCACAGCAACTTTTCGGCTGGCTTCAACATCTTTGTCGTTGATGAAGCGGCCCTTGGTCATAATGGTCTTCTCCAGATATTGATGGTCCGGGTGCGTTCCCCGGGCATTGTATGCACCACCTTGAGCTTTGTAATTGGCCTGTACCCCCCAACGGTTCACCCGGGCCGTGATCCGGTCGGAACTGTCAATCATTTGGCGCACCACATCGTAATCGGTATTGGTCAGGCGCACTTGCCGGCCCGGTTGCAAGCCCTTGTGGGCAATGGAAGTTTGCCCTGAAGAAATCCAAATGCTATTGATGGCATCGTCTCTAAACTGGTATTTCACACCGTTGCCCAAGCCTTCGCCAGCGCCAAGCAATACGATGAGCATAAATATGCCCCACATCACACTCAGCATCGTGAGCATGGTCCGCAGGCGGTTTTTGCCCATGGTGTGAAAGATTTCCTGCCACTTTTCGAGGTCGAACATGGCTTAGGAGAGCGAAGCGCTTTTTTCAGATTCTACAATCACGCCATCTTTGAGGCGGATAACCCGATCGGTCATGTCGGCAATGTCGTTTTCGTGGGTCACAATGATCACTGTGATGCCCTCTGCATTCACCGATTTTAGCAAGTCCATCACCTCGTAAGAGGTATCGGTATCCAAGGCTCCTGTGGGTTCATCAGCCAGGATTACTTTGGGCTTGGCAATAAGCGCACGTGCGATGGCCACCCGTTGTTTTTGGCCGCCAGACAATTCGCTGGGCAGGTGATCGGCCCAATCGCGAAGGCCCACGCGTTCCAGCATTTCCATCGCCAATTGGTTCCTTTTTTTACGGCTAACCCGCTGATAGTAAAGCGGAAGCGCCACATTTTCCATGGCGTTCTTAAAGGCAATAAGGTTGAAGGACTGAAACACAAAGCCCAAAAACTGATTGCGCAGCTTGGCGGCCTTGGTTTCGCTTAGGTTGCGAATCAGTTGACCATCCAATTCATAAACCCCCGTGTCGTAGTTGTCCAGCAGGCCCAAAATATTGAGCAGGGTAGACTTTCCCGAACCCGAAGACCCCATGATCGAAACCAATTCTCCAGCGGCAATGTGTAGGTTCACGTTTTTGAGTACGTGGAGCGAATTGGCACCGATACGGTACGATTTATTGATGTCTTCCAGGTGGATCATTTTGCAAAAGTACAATTCCCTGTTGCCAACAGGTAGCGTAAAAATAGCAATGGTTGGTAAAGTGGATGATCGGTAAAAGTACGTGATGTGTGAAACAACTTGTCTTTAAGGTGAAGCGACAACATGCCTGGGTGAAGGGTAGTAGTTATCGATTTGCTTACAAAGTTGTGATGTCTCAAGGCTATTCGGTGGCTTTGTCAGTATATTTGCTATTATTTAGATTAGGTCTAAATAAGGTAGCGTATGGAGCAAATCTCACTGATCTTGGCAGATGCACATTTAGTAGTGCGAGAGGGAATGAAATCTCTGCTGGCCGATCGTGAAGATTTAAAAGTAGTAGGAGAGGCCGCGAGTTCCGATAATCTGGAACAATTGATGACGGAGCATCGGCCTCAAATCGTGGTGATGGATTACGACCTACGCGGATACTTTGACGTTAGCGATGTAAAGCGGGTCAAAGAAATCAATCCAAATACCGAAATTTTAATCATTACTTCCAACCTGAGCAAAGATAATCTGCATCGGGTGATGGGCTATGGGGCCAATGGTTTCTTGTTGAAAGAGTGCGACCGTGAGGAAATCATTGGTGCGATTTATGCCATGGCCAACCGCGAAAAGTTCTTTTGCCAAAAGGTGCTCGACATTCTGATGGAAAAAGACACCGAAGGCGGTCACAACTGTGTACCAACCAAGCTGTCGAAGCGAGAAATGGAAGTGGTGAAGCTGGTAGCGGAAGGCCATACCACTCAAAAAATTGCCGATCAACTTTGCCTCAGTATCCATACGGTGAATACCCACCGCAAAAACATCATGCGCAAGCTGGAAGTAAAAACAGCTGCTGAATTGGTGATTTACGCAGTGAACATGGGCATTGTACAGCTCGAAACCTGATTGGCTTCAGGGTAATTGCCCGAACACCTCCCAGTACTTTTCTGCATCCATCGCCTCCCAATGAATGAGGTAATACCGGTATTGAATGGTTTGGAACTGCGTAAAACCAACCAGCAATACACAAGCAACCATCCAGCCCAGGCGCTGCCAGTGATGTTGTAGCGATTGCCAGCTATGAGCGAGTAGCAAGATGAAAAAAGGCAGGTATTCTACCATAGGCCGTTGCGAAAAGCTGCCTCCATACCACCAATTCCACCAGGAGGAAAGCACGTAGACCACCAGCGCAAAAAAGCCCAACCAGGACCAAAAGCGAAACCGCTGGGTCTTCCACCATCCCACCAGTCCACTGAGAGCAAAAACCGCCAACGGGGTATACAGTAGAAAGCCCTTTTTGTAGCTGAACAGAAAGTTGAAAATTTGTGGCGCATCAAAGTTGAAGCCTTCTTCGGTGTAGGAGTACACCAGCCATTGGCCTACAGATATTTTGTAGATCAACAATTGAATGCTCAAAAGCAGCAAACCTCCCACCAACGACAAGACCAATGAGGTAGGAAAATGCAACAGGGATTTCATGCCGCGCACCCATTGTCGCCAGGAGCCTGCGAGAAGAGGAGTAGCAAACAAGGCCAGGCCATTGACGGGACGCAAAAGAATCAAAAAAGCCAAAGAGATAGCCAACCATGGCAGGTGTTTACCGTGGGGCTGTTGAAAGTAACGATGGGCTTGCCAGGCGAACAGCGCCATCATTGAAAAAGAATATACATGAGACAGGCCTGGTTCGCCAACGGTATAGTAAAACAAATGAGTACCGAAGAAGCCAGCCCAAATAGAAACAACTCTTGGCCAGGGTTTTAGTCCAGTTTCCCTCAACCATAAGTTGAGCCACCACAAACCCAACGTAAGGTAAAAGACGCTGGCAATGGTAATCCACAAACGATACCATTTAGAGTAACCATCGATGGGGAGTCCGGTAGCCTTGGTATGCCAATGCGCAATCGCATAAAAGGGTGTCCAGAATAGCGGAGTGCCACAATAGAATTTGTTGACTTTTCGGTGGTTTACATCTTCCCGGTAATCGATCCCTTGGTGGAGCTCCTTGTAGGTATCGTGCTCAATTTGATCGTAAAACCCATAGGTGAGGTCCTGGTAAATGAATACGGCGGGGAGATAGGCAAAGTACCCGTTGGCATCTGCTTGTAGCACCGAATGCCAATGTTCTTTGCCCCAATGCAGGTTGGCCGTGATCCAAAGGCTCAACCCTCCAATGAGCAGAACACTGATTTTAGGAAGCCGGGAAATCCATGCATTCATGGCCTTAAAGAAACAAAGATTCTCGCAGGAGCGACTAAAACCTCCATTGAATTCATGAATAGGAATCACCAGAAGCGGCAAGCGCCCGGTACCATTGCCAAACGTGCTTTGATAAGTGCCATAAAATTGTTCCAAATAGAAGATTAAGTGTCTAAAAACCATTGTTTTAAAACATAGTTAGCCGATTAGCTTAGGCTACATTTAAAGGCATGGAAGAGGACTACTTTAAAGGCCGTGGAGCGCAAATCAATACACCAAACCCGCATTTGAAACAGCGTATAGTGACGGAGCATTCGGAAGGTCTGGACGAACCGTTGCTGCAAAATGAATTGACCCAATACATTCGGGAGCATCCCAAAAAAGTAGTCAACAAGGTGAATAGCCCCGATGTAGGCATGGCGTGGTCGGTCAATGCTTACCAAGGCTGTGAGCACGGCTGTGTCTATTGCTACGCCAGAACCACCCATCAATACTGGGGTTGGAGTGCCGGCCTGGATTTTGAACGCAAAATCATTGTAAAAGAAAATGCGCCTCAACTGCTTGAAAAACATTTGCAAAAGCCGGGCTGGAAAGGAGAAACCATCGTTTTTTCAGGCAATACCGATTGTTATCAACCCGCTGAAAAGCGGTTTCGGCTCACCCGAAAGATGTTGGAGGTTTGCCTGAAGTACGGGCAACCCGTGGGCATCATCACTAAAAATAGCCTGGTGTTGCGCGATTTGGAAGTGTTGATGGAATTGAACAAGCGTAACCTTGTAGCCGTCCATCTTAGCATCACCAGCCTCAAAGAGGACCTTCGCCGAAAACTTGAGCCCCGAACGGCTACCGCTTCTAAAAGGCTGAAAGTGGTAGAAACCTTGGCAGCGAACAACATTCCGGTAAACGTCATGGTAGCACCAATTATTCCGGGCCTAACCAGCCAGGAAGTGCCACAAATCGTGAAAGCCGTTGCCCTGCGCGGAGCATCTTCCGTGAATTACACCATCGTTCGGCTCAACGGGCACATTGCCGAGTTGTTTGAAGACTGGCTGCGCAAAAACTACCCCGATCGAGCGGATAAGGTATTGAACCAGATTCGGGCCTGCCACGGTGGGCAGCTCAAAGACAGTCGATTTGCAACCCGCATGCGGGGCGAGGGAAAGGTAGCCGATTCCATTCGGCAATTGTTTCAACTCAGTAAACGCCGATACTTGAATGGCCGACAAATGCGTCCTTTGGAAAGTAGCCACTTTTGTCCTGCGAGAGGCAAGCAACTCCCTTTGTTTTAATCCTGGTTAAGACGTTATAGAAAACGGGTAAAGCAGGCGCCAAATTCATCGGATTAGATTCGAAACTGGTTTTTCGGTGAATGGCCTTTTTTTAAGGGCAAGCAGGTCTGTTTATGACATATAGTCCATGTTTAGCCCTCCTGAAAATTTCGGTTACAGGATTTCTTGTTATCCCAATTCCCTTTTTTTGATTGTTGGTTCAAAAAATGGTTGCAACTGTTGAGGCCATTTTTGCGTAGAGGCCTCCGAACGACGTATTGCAATGTGAAATTTACAAGGGAATGAATCGGGTATTATCCTATTTTTTGGTTTTTAGTGCATTAGGGAGCGGTTTTAGTGGCTTTTCGCAAGGTTCTGGTAATAGCATTACCTTCAATGGATCAAATGAATACATTCGGGTAAATCACAGTGCTGACCTGAATATTTCTACGACCTGGACCATAGAATTTTGGATGAATCCTTCCGCCATTCCTGCCGGATGGGACGCTTTGATTTCCAAGGGTGTAAACGATCGTCCCGTATCGATCTGGATGTATTACAACAGCATTGAAGTGTGGTATGGCTCGGGTACCAACGGCTTGATTGCCTATACCAACTTTGGTACAGTTTCCGCCGGTGAATGGCAACACGTAGCGGCTACCCGCAATTCGAGTGGAACCGTCACCATCTACATCAACGGAGTACAGCGAGCGGCCTTCGGTGGAACTTCAGTAGCACCAACCACCAGTAACCGATTGTTCATTGGCCAGCGAGGCGATGGAGTGTACTATTATGGAGGCTCAATCGATGAACTACGGTATTGGAATGTGAACCGCAGTCAAACCCAAATTCGCGAAAACATGTGTAAAAAGCTCTCTGGTAGCGAAAGTGGATTGGTAAGTTACTGGCGTTTCGATGATAACCTTTTGAGTGCCACGGCTACTGACGATGCAGGCAGCAACGATGGAAGCCTTTTCAATACACCCACCCGCGCCACCTCCGCAGCTCCGGTGGGCAACGATGCAACCTATCTCTATACCAATTCCTGGGCTGGACAAACCTTGAGTTTAACCTCTCCGGAAGGTGATGCCTTTGAAGTATCCAACGTAACCGGAAGTCCGGACGGGGTGTTGATTTACCGGGTAGATGAGGTGCCCAATAACCCCACAGGCATTACCGGAATCGGAGGAAATGCTCATTATTATGGAGTATGGAAGGCCAATGGAACCAGTCCTACCTACACCGGAACCTACGATTATGCGGGCAACGATGGATATCAAGCCGGTGTACCCGATGCGGATTTGCGGGTATATTCACGCTCTAACAATGCTATATCGAGCTGGACGGCTTCCACTACTACCTTAGATCTTGCGGGGCGAACCCTTAGTGCCACCGGACTGAGTACAGAATTTATGCTGGGCAGCTCAGGAGGTGGCATAGCATTGCCCATCGAATTGTTAGATTTTCATGCTTTTGCCACTCCTTCTGGAGTGAAAGTAACTTGGGAAACCGCTACAGAAATCAACAATGACTATTTTGAGGTATTGCGTTCTGCTGATAATCAAAATTGGGAAACGTTGACTACCGTGCCCGGACAAGGCAACAGCCGCGCTCGAACGACTTATGCATGGATGGACGAAAGCCCATTGCAAGGTTCCAATTACTACCGCTTAAAGCAAGTAGATTTTGATGGGAAGTCCGAGTCTTTTTCTTCCATTGCGGTGATGAATCAACCGGATGCTGATGGGTTAGCAGTGCCTTCCATTTTTCCAAATCCAACCCGGGGGGTACTGCAATTGGTAACGCCCGAAGCAGGAGAAGTACGGGTGTTTGACCTGTCTGGCAATTTGGTTTGGGTGCAAACTGTGGCTAAAGGAGGCAATGTGTTGGATGTGTCTAACCTGCCCAAGGGAGTCTATTCCGCTCACGTAAAAGGCCACCATCAGCCGCACATTACCCGCTTGGTGGTGCAATAAATCGATTTAATTTTTCTCTAAAAAGGTGTCGATGGCTTCGGCTGCAATGGCATGGGCCTGCTCATTTGGATGGGCATCGTAGGCATTTACCTTTAGGTCTTCCCCTTGATGTGGCTCAAAAACCGGCAACAGATCGAGGCAAGGCACGTCGGCTTGTTGCCAATAGGTGAGTAGTTGCTGATGAATACCCGCATAGGCGGTTGGGTCTTTTTGCTCGTGCAGAAAAGGGAACAGCACCACTTTCAACCTGATTCTTTGCCGCTGGCAATAGTTCTGAACCTCGAGTAGTTGTTGCACTTGTCGCTTCCAGGTTTCGCCTGAGTAGGCAGACAATACATAGTCGTAATAACTCTTAATTTCAGGAATCTGGCTGGCGCTTAGGCGGTAATACCAGGTGTTGATCAAATAACTCTGGCGGGCCCAAAAGCCCATGTCGGCTTGCAGGCGTTCCATTTTGTCATAAAGCACCTTGGTTTGGGGGAGCAAGGTGGCAATATCGTTGATGTTGTAAACGTAAACCAACTCCTCAAATTCGTAGGCATAGTCCAATGCAAATCGTTCGATCAGGTAACCAACATCTTCGGTCTCCAGGCCATTGTTGCCCATAATGTGGATTTCCCATTCTGGATGTGCCTTACGGATACGGTTGGCAAAGCGATCGTCTACCGATTCTACACCGTGTCCGGCAGTGAAAGAATCGCCAATAAAGGTGATCCGGCGTTTGCCTGGTGTGCGTGCCATTTCCCAATCTTGGTTGTCGCGAAACCCCTGACCGTTGGGCTGAAAATGCCGGTGCATCCAGCGGGTAGTGATTTTGTTGAGGCCAAAGGAGTCAGTCGTATCCAGCACAAAGCGATACCAGGTTTCTCCAATGGCAAATAGGGCGGTGAGTAGGGTAAGCGTCAAAGCAAGGTTCCAGGTGATGATAAATCCTTTGTTTTTAGCTCCCCATTGGTTTTTGCTTTTGTAGAGGCTTACGCATCCCCATGCCAAACCCGCTGGAACCAGCAGGGTAAACAAGTAAAAACCGGAAACATCTTCCATAGCGAGGCGAAAATAAAGCTTAACGGCCAACTGCGCGGAGCACCTCCACGGGAACTTTGTAGAAGTATTTTTCGGCGAGTGCTACTTGTGCCACTGCATTGGGCTGGTCGCCCAGCTGTAAATAGGCCTTTGCCAGCCGGTAGTGGGTTTGTCCTACTTTGGGTTGTAGGGTTGCGCTGCGCAGCAAATCAGCAAGGGCCAACTGAGGTTGTTGTTGATGGAGGTACAAGCCACCTCGATAGCGATAACCCGTGGCATCAAACGGTTGACTTTCAATGGCCTTGGAATAGCTTTGAAGTGCCTTTGCTTCATTTCCTCTGCCTTCTTCCAGCACGCCGAGGTTCAGGTGGGCAAGCGTATAATCGGGGTTGAGCCCAATGGCAGTTTCCAAATCGGCGGCTACTACTTGTGGAGAGGCTTGCAGTTGCCAGCGCAAAACAGCCCGATTTAGGTAGCTGCGCTCCAGGCCCGGGTCAAAACGAATGGCCTGGCCGTAGTCCTTCAAAGCCGATTCGGTACGGCCCAATTGCGCCAAAAGCTGACCGCGATTGTCATAAGCCGGAGCAAACTCAGGGTTCAATTCCAGCGCTCTGTTGTAGAGCAACAAAGCCGCATCGGTTTCTCCTTGTTGCTGTAAAAAATAGCCTTTGTTGTAATGCGCAAAATGATGATCCGGGTACTGTTCCATCACTTGGCTCCAAAAGCTTTCTCCGGTTTTCCAGGTAGGCAGATAGCGGTAGTTGAGCCAGGAGAAATAACAAATGCAAAAACCAAAAATGGCGGTTAAAATCATTGCAGGGTAATTGCGCTGTGGGTAAAACCGAACGAAAGCCCAGGCAAAGGCAGCATACATACCGGGATAAGAAAGATAACTGTAGCGATCAGCAGTTTGGGCCATCCCCACCGGAAACAACTGCGACACCGGCAACAGACAAACCAACAACCACAGCAGTCCAAACCAATATTTTCGAAAACGATGGCGCGTGAAATAGATCAGGCCACCAATGGGAAACCACAGCAAAGCCAGCAATACCGTGCCCGAAGATGGACTTTCTGCAGGTGAGACTGGGTAGGGGTGCAGCCCCGAAAGGGGAATCGGGATCAAGACCTTATAAAGATAAGTCCAAAGGTTGGCCAGGGCGGGAATCCAGGTTTCTGAAAAGCTCCATGCGCTGCCCTCGGGCAACGCTTCAGCGCCTTCCTGGGCGCGAATGGCCAACAGCCCAATGGTGATGCTCAAAGCAAAATAGGGCACCGTTTTGAGCCATACCCTGGGCAAATGCAAGCGCTGGTGCAAAAATTCTACTAAAAGCACCAACACCGGAAAAACCACCGCCTGGCCTTTAGAGAGTAAACTGGCCCCGAACAACAGCAATGAAAGCGCATACCACCAGACCGTATGCTTGCCCTTTCGCGAACGCCACCAGGCCAGCAGGGCCAACAATAAAAAGGCGATGTAGAGCAGGTCTTTGCGCCCGGAAATCCAGGCCACCGATTCGGCATGCATGGGGTGTAGTGCAATGCCCAGTGCCACAATAAATCCTACTTCAAAACGCCCGGAAATGGCTTTGAAAACCCGGAAGAACAACAATACATTGAGCAAATGCAAAAAATAATTGCTCACGTGAAAGCCCATAGGGTCGTTGCCCCATATTCGGTAGTCGAGCCAATAAGACAATAAAGTGAGCGGATGGTAATTGCCGTTCCATTCTTCGGTGCGAAAAATGCGTAGAATTCCCTGAAAAGAGGCATCCAGCAACAACCAGTTGTCCTCCACATAGATCGGATCATCCCAATTGATGAAGTCGAATGTCCATACCGGAGCGTAAAGCACCAGTGCGATGCCAGCTGGAATAAGTAGCCACCAATGAGGGTTGATTTTTATGGTACGGTTGAGCGTTTCCAAACCTTTAGGTCCTGACTCCGAAAATAAGAAAGGCAGCATTACTGGAAGAGTAGCCCTTGACCAGAAATTCGAGGAGTGCGGTGGTGCTGATGGAGATTAGCGCTAATAAGGAATTGAAAACCTTACCGTAGTTGTTCTAAATAGCCCTGCGGCAAAACATAGCCATTTTGCGCAGCTGCTTGCGCATCGAGGTATGCCCCCCGCAATTCGCCCAGGTCTTTTCTCACCCGACTTCGCCGAAAAAGCGCCTGTCCAAAGTTAGGAGCCATCTGCAAAGCCTGGTTCAAATCCCGAAGTGCGGCTTTGGGTTCTCCCACATTGTAATACACCCATGCCCGGTTGTTCAATACCTCCGGGTTTTGGGGCGCCAGTTGCAAACCCTGGTTGTAATCGGCAATTGCATTGGCGGGCTGGCCCAGGCGTTCCCAAACCACTGCGCGCCAGAAGTAGGCATAAGGAAAATCAGGATCCAGCTCGATGTAGGCATTGAAATCGGCCAGGGCCTCTCGTTGCAAGTTCAGTTGACTAAAGGCCAGTGCTCGGTCCAACAACAGGTCGATTTGCTTGGGATTGAGTTGCAAGCCCTTGGTAAAATCTTGAATCGCAGCCTCAGGATTGTCAAGACTCAGGAAAACCCGGGCCCGATAGTCATAGCCTTGGTAATAGCGGGGATTCTTTTGAATGGCAAGGTTTAAATCCACCAACGCTTCCGTGTGGTTTTTGTCCAAGTGGTAAGCGTAGCCACGGTTTAAGTAGGCGTAGAAATGGTTAGGATAGTGCTCCACCACCCGGTCCCATAGCGCATAGGTGTCTTTCCAAATGCCACTGAAGTAAACCGAAAAACCACTAAAAACAACGAGCGTTCCCATGGCAAGGCCTGGCACCCAACGTGCCAAAGGTTGATTGCCCAACGTGCGCACCAAAACGATCAATCCAAAACTCAAACCGATGTAGGGCAAGTAAGTGTACCGGTCTGCCG
>CALCCE010000246.1 GCA_937899835.1 uncultured Flavobacteriales bacterium
TGCACCTTGGCCCGGGAAGCGCGCTGGGCTGCGGTGTCGGCCAGTATTTTTTGCCGTCGGGCGATGGTGGCAGAGTTTTCAGCATCCTGTCGGGCAGTATCGGCCACCGCGCGCGCCACCTCAGCTTCTTCCTGGCGTATTTGAGCGGTATCGGCCATCCGTTCGGCCACCCTGCGCAGTTCTTCCGCCCGCACCTTTTGGTGCTCGGCCATCACGCGTGACGAATCGGCCTTTCGCTCCGAAGCCTTGGCATGGTCGCGTTCCAAGGTCGCTTCCTGCTCGGCGGTGTAGGCGAGGAAAGCAAACACCATGCTCACCAAAGAAAACAAGCTGATGACCGTCATGATAATCCGGCTGCGCTTCAATGCGAGTTTCTGGCGCCTTTCGGCTTCCGCCATCTCAAATTCGTTTTGCTTTTGGGCGTAGTCGAGAAAAGCCATGGCCCGGGCGTAGGACCGTTCGTAGCGCTGCCCCCAGGTTTCGGTGGGCTGCTGGCGTTCGCGCCAGCGCAAAGCCAGGGCCAATTCGGGGTCGCGCCAAAGGGCCGAACGGCCGCTTTCGTAGAGGGCAGCGGCTTCTGCCAGGCGCAAATAGGTTTCTGCACTTTCAGCTTCTTCGTCTACCCAATTCACCAGGCGGGTCCATACCCGCATGAGGCTTTCGTGCGAAATGTCAATCATCGTTTCCGGAACCAACTCCACGCCGGTGGGAGGCATCAAAAACGATCGGCCCGATTGCCGAAACACCTCAATCACCGGTTTGAGGTCTTCCAAGTCAATTCCGGTCAGGTGAACGATCTCTTGCAATCTTGTAGGCCTTCGAACGCCCCTGCCACCTGCTCCCTTTTCGGTAATGGCTTTAAACAATTGTTCGCACCAGCGCTGTTGTCCGGGCTCGGTCAATTCTTCAAAAGCTTCTTCGGCATGGATCGACAGGGCGCGCTCCATCCGGCCGATGGCCTGGTAATGTTCCAGATCGATGGGCTGCCCCTCCCGCTCCTGGCTCGAATGCATGTCCCAGGTACGCATAAGGGCGTGTTGGAGAATGGGCAATTGATCGGGGTTGTCGCCCAGTTCATTGAGCAAGCGGCTGATCAGGCGCTCCGTCATTTCGCCACCGGCCACCGCTACTGGTCCACTTATGGCAGTTTTGATCTCCGAACGGGTCATTCGAGGAATGAGGTATTGGCCACGGTTGATGGCTTCTGGCAGCCCTCGAAACTCGGTGCAATCGCCCAAAAAATCGGAGCGCATGGTGAGCACCACGTATACCGGAACCTGGGTTTGAGCTGTGGCTTCCAGCAACAGGTTGATAAAGGCTACCGAATCGCGCTGGTTGCTTTCGCTGCCTCTTTCGTAGCGGCTAAAGCGAAAGATCTCTTCAAATTGATCGACCACCAACAGCAGGTTGTCGTTGCTCTCCAACTCCGATTGTTGCACGGCATCGACCAGGCCATTTCGGCTTCGCCGAAGGGTGGTTTCAATCAGGGGTTGAAACGAAAACTCCTGGGTTTCTTCCGCATACAGCACCTCCGGCGTTGCCAGGGTTTCGGCCAACTGACCACGCTGATCTGTTCCTTTGCGCATTACCTCGACCTGCCAATCGGAACCTTCTGCCACCTTGATTCCTCCGTGGTGCGAAGTGAGCAATCCACATTTTACCAGCGATGATTTTCCTCTTCATGAGGCTCCGATCACGGCCAGGAAACGGGCCGTACGCAGCTTTTGTAACAGGGCATCCGAGTGCTTTTCGCGTCCGAAAAAGAGGTATTCCTCGTCTTCTTCAAATGCCCGAAGGCCCGGATAAGGATGAATTTTAGGAGTAGTTTCGAGCGTTTCCATCATTGGTCCAGGGCATTTTTCAATTGTTGAATAAAGGGCACCAGGGTTTCGTCCGTAATGCCGGTTAAAGCATTGATTACCGTGAGGTCGTGCGAACGAAAACGGGATTTTCGCGATGAATCAGGAGCCCCCAGGCAAACCGCTTTGGCTTGGAAGGAACCTTTTCGTCCATAACCCGGACTCTTCATCAGTTCCCGGGTTTGGGAGCGTAACCAGAGGTCGCTGCCGGCTCCGTGATAGATGAGCACCGCCGTACAGGTGCGGAGGTTTTCCTGGTGGTCGGTGCGCACTTCGTTTTCGTTGCCTTCAAAGGCAGGGAGTGTCACCTCAAAACCTGCATCAAACAGTTGATCTTCCAGTGGAATAATCGCGTCCAGATCTTGCTGGTCACAAATGAGGTAAACCGTTGGCACACCTTTTTCTGCTGCTTCGAGTTCCGCTTTGGGGACTGCCTCCGGTTCTTTTTGCTTCAGTGCATCGTGGATGGCGAATTTTAATTCTTCCAGGTTGGCCTCAAAAAGGTCGGCACCGGCCAATTGGTCGGGGTCTTCGCGCAAGGATTCTAAGAAGTGGCGCTGTCGTTCGTCCGTTACCTCCTGATGGTTCGCAATCCAAACCAGGCGTTGCAAGCGCGGGGTTGAAGCATGGGCGGTCAAAACCTTGTTTTGAATTTCCACGATACTTTGCTGGCTTCCTTCGGGCACTACGCCGTAGTTGGCACCCACCAATTGCACAACCAGTTCGCACGCTTGCAGGTATTCGGCCACCTCTTTTTCCAGTTCAGGAGCAATCATGGAAAGGTGCGCTTGTGGCAACACTTCAAAGCCTGCATTTTCCAATTCCCGACGAATGCTATCGCGCTCTTCCTGTAAGTCGTAACTCACTTGCGACAAGTAGGCTTTGCGCAAGGGTTTTGCAGGCTCGCCTGCCGGTGCATTGGCCGCCTCGTGACCGTTGGTATCCGATGGCGCATCCGGTGCATCCAAGGCATTGATCTCTGCTAACAGATCGCAGATATCGTGGGCAAGATCATCTAACCGTGCCCAGTAGGCACGTTCGGACTCTGGACCAAAAATTTTTCCAAACTCTCGGGTTTTTCCGGTTTCCTTGTCGACCGAATAGAACTCGTACCCCAGCAAATTGCGCGTTTCTCCCGGATGGTTGTCTCGGGGTACCGGGGTTTTGATCACTTTAAAAATGCGCGATTTGTTTTTCAGGCGTTGCCCAATGCCTTGGCTGGCCACTTTTTGAAATTCGCTCACTTCGCGCAAGCACCATTCGGAATTCACATAGCGCGGTGAAAGGATGGACACCAGCAAGGCGATCTTGGGAAACTGATGGTGGATTTCATCGCTGAAAAAATCGTTTCCTTTTAGTTTTTGATCGCGCCAAATCTTGGGCTTTTTTCCCAACAGCTGCGCCATGCGAATTTCCAAAGTGCGCTGAAACTCCGACACCCAACCCCGCTCTCCTTCCATCAAAGCCTGATTATCGATGTGCGCGTAGCTGATCAATAAATCTTGTTCAAATTCCATAACGCTTCCCGGATAGGTAATAAGAGTTGGGTAATCAATTGAATGAGTTGGTTCTACTGGTCCAAAATTAGATCGACCCTCAGGTTGATCTGCGGGACATTATTTGCGTTCCCCTGGCTTTTGCGGCCGCCAAATCGTTGTCTACATCGCTGCTGCGAAAGGCGGCTTCCAATTTTTGTTGGATGCCCACCCAACCGGTGGCTTCCTTGGTTTTTCGATAACTGGTCGGACTTTGCCCAAAGGCCGTTTCAAACCGGTGACAGAAATGAGCGGCATCCACAAAATTCAAATCGTAGGCAATGGAGGTAACTGTTTCATCGGTGGAACACAGCAGGTCGGCCGCATGGCACAGGCGCAGCTCCCGAACGATCCGCCCCGGACTGATACCAAACATGCGGTTGGCCTTGCGGTTGAGCTGAGCAGGGCTAAGAAAGGTGCGCACGGCCAACCCTTGCATCGAAGCACCATTTTGTTCCAGGTGTTCCAAAGCAAATAGCAGCAGTTCTTTTACCCAGGGCAACTGCTTTCCCAATCGTATAATTTGTTGCAAACGGGTGGGGGTAAGGGGAAGCTCCCAGTCTAGCTGACCCGGCTGCTGCACCGTATTGAACCGAGACCGGTATTCGGTGGGTGTATATTGATAATAGGCTTTGAAAGCACTGCTGAAAAAGGCCGGTTCCTGATATCCTGAAGCGTAGGCGATTTGCTTGATGCTTAGGTGGCGGGTGCGAAGTAAATGGGCGGCTTTGCGCATGCGGTGCCGAAGAATGAGGCGACCGGGAGAAGTGTTGAGGTACATGCGGGTTTTGCGCTTGAGTTGAGTCACGCTCATGCCCAGAAATTGCGCCAATGCGGGAACGTTGAAACCATAGGTACAGGCCTTGATTTCTAACTGAACCCCAAGCTTTAATAAAAAGGCATCGTTTCGAGTGCGGCTCGGCTCTACGAGCAATGGTGGATTGGAAAATAACATACGAACAGGGTGTGTTTAGGGCAACTACTCCCTGCCTCTCCCCTGGTCATCGCAGTATTTTATAGTGATTTGATCGGTTACAATTTGGGCAAAACGGTTCCATACCAACCTGAAAAGGCAGTGTGTCGTTTGCGGAAAGTGTGGGGGGACAACCAAGAAATAAACCGCGTTCTCTAAGCGAGGGAAGGAAGTCTTTGCCTGGTGATTCCGGTGGTTAAACCTTGGAAATGAGATCGCCAGGGCAGGCAGTAAATTCCTATCAAGGCGGATCGCGCAACGCAGCCCTATTGGGCAGGTGGTAGTGCATATTTTTGAACTGTTATGTTTCAGGCCAGCTCATGCTAACCCTTTGATCCAGGCACAGGTAATTCACCTGCGATCGTCGATGTGGAATGGGAGGAGTTCATCGACGATGATATGCATCAAAACTATCGGTTCAAAAACAGGGCAGATTGTACGTTTCATCCCTTTACCTGTGTTTTCCGTCCATTTGAAGCTTTTACCACGGTGATGTTTCCAGCATGGGTATTCACTGTATCCCTGAGCAACGAACCTATAGGAAATCGCCCGGCGTGGAAAGAGCATTTTCTAGGGTTTTGAAAAAACAGGGTTTTTACTGTTAGAACGGAGAGCGAGGAGCGAGAGGCGAGAAGCGAGAAGCGAGAGGCGAGAATGGAGAACGAGAGGCGAGAGGCGAGACGGAGGAGGAGGAGGGCGAGGACGAGAAGCTTCGCTGCTAAAAGGAATTCTCAACGCTCATTCCTCGTCCTCGCGCTCTTTCTCGCGCCCCTGATTTCGTGCTTTATTCAAATCGTTCTCATGAGGTAAGCTTGGAGTTCGATCACTCTTTGCTTTGTGATTTCGAGGTTGCGATGGGCTTTTACTAACAGGTGAATACTGCCGCCTCCGGTATATTGGTCTTCAGTGGTGATTCGGTTGAGTTCGATTTCTGCATCTCTGTATGCCAGCCAGTGCCGTTGGGCCTTTTTGAGAATGCTTTGATCTTCTGGGGTAAGTTGGTTGATGAGTGCTTGATAATACTGGTTCAAAAGATCATCGTACCCATCAAGCGCCTTGTAAGTCGCCAGCATCATTCCATTTCTGGAATAATCTGCTTCGATCGATAATTTCAGTTGTTTCTCTATTCGGAAGGTGTCGACTGCGAACCGGTCTGCTGGACTGAGCTCCTCTTTTTCTTTTTGCAATTGGGCCGTAAATTCAAGCACGGCTTTGTTTAATTGGTCATCCGTTTTGGAGGAAGCTTCTTGCGCAGATGCATGAACGGATAAGAGGACCATCAACCCAATCAAAATAAGATAGGAAACCGGGACTCGGTTTAAAAATGGAGTGCACATCATGACAAATAAACTTTTAAATAAGGTTTAACAGCTACCTATTGCCTTATGGATTAACCAACTACAAACTTAGAAAAGGAAGCAAAACAGGCACTTGAGGAAAAACATTTGAGAAAAATTGATACTTTTCGGTAGCCACTGAACTTGATATTCCACCATACATCACCTCCCAATGATTACTTCAGCTCCACCAATAAATACTGCCAGCGACCGGATTCTTTTGCCTATTTCTTTTGATGCTGCTAAGATGAAAGCGGAAGTTGACGCCTTAAACTTGCGTCCTTTCATGTATTATGAGTCCATTCCGCTGCGGGCTCCGGCTCATCAAATTGACCCGACGGTACCATTTCCTCCCCCCGCTTCCGATTTCGCCGATGGCTCCTGGTGCGACTGGCTCGACGTGTCGTTCCTGTCAGACTTGCCCTACATCACCAGTGTTGTTGATTATTTCAAGGAGCACACCAAGGTGAACCTCGTTCGCTTGTTGCGTTTGGAGGCAGGAGCAGTAGTCAAAGAACACACTGACCCTACCCTCGGCTTGCAAATCGAGAAGTCGGTCATTCGACTTACTGTGCCCATCTCAGGAGGCGATCAGGTAGATTTTTATTTGAACAACAAGATTGTGCCCATGCAGCCCGGAGAGTGTTGGTACATGCGCCTCACCGATCCCCACAAAATCATTCACCAAGGGCCAGAAGAACGCATCAACCTCACGATTGACATGATCCCCAATGAATGGGTGCAGCAATTTATTTTGGATGCGGAGAAGGGTAAAAATTAAGAGTGTTTTAGGGTATCTGTAAACACCACCTGTTTATACTTTTTAAGTACTTCCTGATTAAATACAACCAACTTTTTTTGGGGACTGTAGCTAAAGCAATATCAAAGTTGGATTATAATGAACAGATTGTGAACACTGAGTCTATTTTATTCAAGCTCGGAAAAATTGTAGGAATAGAGACCTGTTTCTGTAGCGGCTATTAATCTATTGTTAAAGATTATTATATCATAGACGGCCTCCTGCAGATTACCCAATGGTTGCACAAAGACGCTTCCATCAAATTCTTCAATAATAGCTACTACATTGGATTGATGACGTCCTCCTTCTACTGTGACGTCTTTACCAAAAGCAACCAAAAGAAAATTCCTCCCACCTCGTTTAAGTTTCAATGGTACAGAAGACGATGATGTAATTCTTGTAGAAGGCACAATTGAAAAAGTGTTATCAATCTGAATAACTTCTTGGCTTTTATCTTCGTGCTCTATCGATATCATCCAAGGGAATCTCCCTCCTCCTAAAAAGTTATCTATTGATTTGATTTTTATGAAATTTGATTTAGGGTTAAATATTTCAACATCAGTCCAACCATTAGCACCCCTCTTCTTGAGATAATATTCATTGTTTGAAGCATTGATACCTGCAATACTAAATTCATTGACAGTGGTAACTTTTCCATCTGTCCAATTAGAAATTGGTTGCTTTAATCCTTGAGAGTCAAATTCAAAACCATTTTTTATGGTATAGCCATTTTCGTTTAAAGAAAAATGTCCACCTACAAAAACCCTCTCGTCAAAATCTAACAAGTAATCAACTCTTTCATTCTGGCCACCTATAGAGAAAAATCTATTGTTGGGGTGTAATGGATCAGAGGAGTTGTGCAAAAAGTAGAGTAAATTTTCTGCTACAATGGTTGGATCATTTACATACTCAGCCTTAAAGTCCCCCCCAACCCAAATACGTGGACTATTCCAGGAAATACTGTAATCAAATAATAATACATTAATTCCATCACCACTGAATAAAAAGTTGCGTAATGGAGTTTCTACAGGTTTGTAAGATGTATTTAAGCGGGCCAAATAATTATACCCCTTTCCATTTTCGTCAATTAATTGAAAGTTTCCACCGATATATAAGTTTTCCTTATTTCGCGCGAGGGCTCTAATTCCGGAGAGCTCTAATTCTTTTTTCCACTGGTTGCGTTGTTCTTTGACAACGGTAATTCCGGGCTCATGATCAATAGACTCATAACACCCAACCAGCAGAAAAAGACAAAATATACTAAAGAAAAAATTTCTCATAAGTTCAATCCAATATTAATGTAGAATTCAATAAGCTGATGTTCAAAAGCTCCCATTGTAACCCAATCGTTAGCAATTGTTGAGCCTGGCAGGCTTGCTCCCGCCAAGGTAAGAGAACAATTCATTCCATAACCAAACATTAAATTAGAATTAATGACAGTATTCTTTCCTAAACCTCCACCTATACCAATTAAGCCAACACTTCCTGGCTCTTGCTCGATTCTTTCTTGCTCAAAGACCATTACACCATATCGTGTTTTGGGCTCCAGAATAATGGTTCGATATGAAACGTACCTAGAAACACCAAGTCTACCAAACAAACTAAAGTAGGGTCCTACATTACCCTCTCCTCCTAAAACTTTAATTCCACCCTCCAAATAACTAATAGAATGCTCTACCTCTATCATATTAAAATAAGTTACACCATCCACAACTTGATAACGCTCTTCTGGAAGAGCTCCAATAATGTTTGGCAATCGAACGGTATGAGCACCTATTCCTACTCCAATATCCTTCGTTAAGGAGTAGGTCAATGAAATCCCTAATTTGGGATTAACACCTTGTCTTTCTTTTATTCTATAACCCTCTAATAGATTCTTAGTTGCATCAATCTCTTTTGTGCCTTCATTCCAAAGGTTAAGATTTGGACTTAATGCCATATTGATACAAATTGTAAATTTCTTACCCATAAAGCTTCCCTCAGTTGCATCAGGATTTTGATGCAGTTGACCACTTCCTGCAATTGGCAACAAGATGTAACTAAATAGAGTACAGAACCAATACTTAAGCATTGTCTTGAACAGCTATGATTATTTGCACCATCAACAATAGAAGCCCAAAACCACCCACAAAAGCACAGCCGTTAAACTGAGCCTGACTCATGGAATCGCCTGCTTCTACTGCATTCACCAATTGAGCGGCTTGACTCGTTTTGTAATCCTGATAGCGTTTGTATTCGGCATTTCTCAAAGACTCCTCTAAATCACTCTCTGTGAATTTACTGAGGTGGTCATTGTCGCAAAGCACATTGTAGTTTTCAAACATGATCTGAAATTCCCTCAAGTCTTCAATGGCTCGGTAAACCGTATCGTTTTGGCGATCGAAAATAGAATAGGTTAGCCCTTCCTCTAACCCTCCAACCGCTTCTTCTCTTTCTGAACTCAGCAACAAGTCGGACACAGTAAAATTTCGTTGTAGAATAAAACGAACATCACTAGATTTCGATTCCCGAAAATCTCGAAAGCCCATGAGCTCGACCCTGCCCTTTAAATCGTCATTTTCTTCAATAAATTCTTTTAGCAATTCATTGAGTTGCCGATATACTACCTGATTGTAGACTTTTAACCCCAGCAGGTATTCATCCAATTTCTCATTGGAGTACCCAATTATTTTAAAGTCTAAAGAATCAATCTCATGGAGATATACAGGGTCATATTTTTGAAGGAAAAGCGTTTGTCCACAAAGCTCCAATGGAATCGATAAGCCTTCGTATTCACGATCTCGGTCTAATTTTAGATTAGCGCCAAATTCTGAAGGCTCTGAATTTGAAGTAGTATCATTCGTTTGCGATTGACCCAAATCGATCTTCCTAATTTCCATCTTCATCATTCCAGTATCGGAACTCAAAGTATCTACCTGGCTGTATCCCCAAAAGGGAAACACCAGCAGCACCAAAAGATTCAATAGCAACTTATTCATCTTCAACAGGGATTGTTCTCAAGTAATAGATTTGTTGGAGGGCCAGCTTCATATTTTCGATGGTAGTGGCATTTTTGGAAACGTATACAATGGATCCATAGTCGAGGTCGTAATACGTTAATATGCTGGTGGTTAGAGCTGAGTTGTAAAGCAATAACCGATTGTCTACCCGGGAATGGATGACAGAAACCAAATAGTTGACCTTCAAGTCTTTTCTTAACTGCTCTATCTCTTCATCTACCCTCGAATACACGAGGTCGTTGAGCTGATACCGTTCCTGAATCCAGGTTTTAAGCAGTTGATGATCTTGAATGTTTTTGATGGAGATGGAGGCATCCATCAAACCGCTGCGCTGGTGCGTAACAGCCATGAATTGTGGCATCACATCCGCTACATGTTGTTCCATTTCCAAAGCCGCTTCATGATCAAATTGATACTTCCCCCACATTTGCCTGGAAACCCTAAAGTTGTTGACATTGACCAATACCAGGCCCTCTTGGGGATCGTAGTTTGAAGCTGTTTCTACTTTTGGTTTGCGGTAATTTTTAAAGGCAACCTTGGGATGAAGGCTGGCCGAAAACTGATCGATCGTAAGGCCTTTTTCATAACCGTCTCGTACTTTCCGGTAACGACGGACTACCTGATTGTACTTATTATCCCACGGCATGTTTTTTCGGTAATAAGTCCAGAGTTTCATGGCTGGTTTTGCCCCTCGCAACGGATCTACCATACCCGATATCTCCGCTAAAAATTGATCATAAGCTTTTCGTTCAGGGGTGAGAAAAACCCACTCCGGATGAAAAGCTACATCGGACATTCCTTCGGGAATAACATCCTTTGTAGTAAATACTGCGCCTGAGTCCGTATATGCAAAGGCTTTGAAATTGTACTTGTGCAAGAACAAATGCAAAAATTCATCTACTCGATCCAGGTAAGGGTCGTTGAATTTTTCCTGCAATCTTTTCACGGCGATCAAAGCCAAAAGGTTGTATTCAAAAGGGTTGATGGAAAGGCTGGCTTCCCGAAAATGCAAAAAGCCGGGCTCAGATTGGTTGCGCCCTCGAAGGTTGAGCACCTGATCCCAGGGGCTACCATTGTATTTGTCTTGCACTACCAAGGTCATGAACTTGGCTTGCAGCTTGGCCAAATACAAATCATCAGGTGCCTCTTCCCGCATTTTTAGCGTAAGGTGCAGCCCGGATTGTAGCCTCCCTTCCCGGAGATAAGAGCGTAGCAATATTTGCTGTGCCAACCCCTGGTAGTGATCAAAATTGCCCAAAGATGCAGGCGGCTCCCCTTCTACTGGATGATTCGCGTGGTATTCCTGCGCAACTTTCAACCGCTTTGAGGGCGAAGGGTGCGTTTCCAAGCTGTCCTGAGGTTCTGGTAATGAATCATATCCCAAGTACAATCGTCCGATGGAGTTGTATATCCCTAACCAATACCTTTCCGCAAAAGCATCACCTGCCGCCAACAACGCCATATCCGGACGACCAGGAATGACCGGATCGGCATTGTATTCCAGCAACTCATAGATGCGAAAGGTCTGGTCGATGGAAATGCCTTTTTCGGTAAGCATGGCCATAGCGCCAGAATCGGCTTCAAATTCCTGACCCTGACTAAACTGGTGTTTACTAAGCACCTCACTGGCCTCCCTGCGTTGCCAGCCTTTCTTTTTTTGGAAGGACTCGAATTGATGGGTGTGCCGCTCTTTGACGTGCGTAATCTCATGCGCTATAATAGCGAGCAACTCCGCTTCATTCTTCAGCTTCGCCAGCAGACCCGCATTCATGTAGATGCTTCCAAAATCATTAGTAAATGCATTTACGGTTGGGTTCTGCGTAAAATAGATGGTTACCTCGTCTTTCAGCGGATCATCATCAAGCAGGTAGTCTTTTAATTGATTGAGGTAATCCGAAATTTCATCCCCGAAAAAAACCTCACCACTGCGGTTGAGGCGCTCAAAAAAGTAATTGTATTTGTAGACGAATTCTTCGTACTGTTTTTTGGTGTAGCCCAGGTCCAACCGTTGTTCCTTGTCACTGCTTTCCACCTTTTGTTTGATGCGGTCCAAGGCGATGGTGTTCAACTCCTCCGGTTGATCGGACGAGTGATAAAATTGGTCCAAATCAGGCTGTGCTACAACCAATGTAGACCACAGTCCTAAAAGGGCGACTGCAAGTAATCTCATGTAAATAAAAGCTTGGGCAAAAGGGGTTAATGCTTGTCTCAAAAGTAAGCAAAACTGATGCATACACCAACCCGCCTACTTTGCTTTTCTTAATCGATCCCTGGATATCTCCTACTTTTTCCCGTACTTTGCTCCTGCAAGATGAAAACCATTTCCCACATAGCTGCTGCTTTCTGTTGTGTTTGTTGTTGCTGCGCCTGCTGGCGAGGGAAAGCGAGTTGTGTCTTGAGGTAAATTAGCATTATCATCACCACTATATACTGAAGCCTTTCCCTACCGGAAAGGCTTTTTTTATGTCCAGAATTTAACGAATACGCCCAAAAACAAACTTTATGAAACGCAATACCACCCCCAAAATCTATGTCCTGCACGAGAATCAGGAATGGGTCGACCCTTTGTTCGAACACCTCGAAGCTTTAGGCGCACCTTACGAAAATTGGTTCCTCAACGAAGGGCACCTGGATTTATCAGAACTACCGCCGGAAGGGATATTCTACAACCGCCTAAGCGCTTCTTCGCACACCCGCAACCACCGCTATTCCATCGAATTGGCCGAGTCGGTTTTAGGTTGGTTGGAAATGCACCACCGGAGGGTGATCAACGACCGGAGGGCACTTACCTTGGAGGTTCGCAAAACCGACCAACTGTTGGCGCTTCGCCGTTTTGGGTTTGATGCCCCGGCTTCCATTATGGCCAACCACCCCGGTGGAGTGCGGAAAGCGGCAGAAAAACTGAATCAATTTCCCTTTATCGTGAAGCCCAACCGGGGCGGCAAAGGCCTGGGCGTGAAACGCTACAACAACCTTGATCAATTGCAAACCGACATCACCAACAATACCCTGCCCGATACCCTGGACGGGGTTTGGATTGTGCAGCAATACGTGAAGCCCGCCGATAGCCGGATTACTCGCGTGGAACTGATCGGTGGCAAATTTTACTATGCCGTGAGCGTGGACGCCTCAGGTGGATTTGAATTGTGCCCGGCAGATGCCTGCAACATTGGTGATGCTTTTTGCCCGGCAACGCCTTCAGAAGGAGTAGAAAAGGAAGAAAAATTCAGGTTACTGGCCCCCTACAACAATCCGGACATCAACCGCTACGAAGAGTTTTTCAAAGCGGTAGGCATTGAGATTGGAGCAATGGAGTACGCGCTTGGCGAAGACGGCAAACGCTACATCTACGACATCAATACCAACACCAACTACAACTCAGGGGCCGAAGCGGTGCTCGATAACCAGTGGCAAGGCATGCGCAGGATTGCCGAGTTTTTGAATTATGAATTGATTGCCAATTATTACCAGAACCGGATTCGGGTGGCGTAAAGATTTTTTTTGGTGCGATAATCAATAATGTGGTTGACCGATCTGTCTGAAAACAATTTCAGATTCGGCCCCGGCAAGCCGCTTGCCGGGGTCGCGCAGGTCGGGGACTACCATTGCCACACCAAGCGCCCGGTGCTGTAGTAGGGGAAGCGCTGTAGCGCTGGATTCTCCACCTGAAAAAACGTTTCTCCCAACACCAATTTTTCAAAACCAGCCTGGGCACTCAGGCCTTTCCATAATCGGCAACTGGTATTTAAACCATACCCCCACTGTAATTCTTTAGGCACAATGGCAGCTTTGCCCACCAACGCTGTTTCAAATCGCCCTTTGGTCCAGGAGATTCGACTTTCTGCCAAGTGGGTATGCCGCAAGCCCACCGTATCGTTGGTATGAAAGAAAGTATAACTCCCCTCCCACTGTAGTTTTTCATTCCAGGAATACAGGGCTGACACCTGCGTATTTTCATAGAAAAAAGAACCGCCTTGGTCTTGTAACTGATACCGGGTATACAAGCCCGTGAGCATCAGCGAGCGTTTTTCTTTGCGCACCATCCACGTACCGGAAAGGGTGCTTACCCAGTTTTGATTGGCGGTTTCCAAGGGCTCTCCGGTTTGATCTACGGTAAGGGCCATGGGACGAAAATCCGCGCGCAAACTCAAAGAGCGCACCGGCCGATACTGTGCGTTGAGGCCATAAGTGACCAAGGAGGTAGTATAATCGTAGAGCTTGAGCAGGTTGTCTTCTTCACGACTCACAAACCCACCCACTTTCCATTTACGCCCCAGGGATTGATCTACTCGTATTTGATAGCGCAAGTTGTCGGTGCGTAAAAATCCCACTCCATGACTTTTAAAATAAGGATCGACCCAACGCACATTGGTAGTAAGACGGGTGCGGGTTTTGGGAATCAACAAGCCGTATTCTGCTTTCAGGGCATTGGTGCGTTCGCTGAGGTCGAAAAGTGCATTTCGGTTGTTGTTTTCTACTTCCGTTAAAGCGGGATTTTGAATTTGGGTATGCGATCGCCCCCATACCAGACTCAGGTGTTGGTTTTCGGTAAGTTGGTAACGCGCATCCAGTTCCAAGGCGTAGTTTTTCTCTTGTTCACTGACAGCACTGTCGCGGTAAGAAACCAATCCTTTGCCATAGAGCAATCCGGCATACAAATGCGTTCCGTTTTGTGGTCCTTTTCCGGCTTTTACGGCAGTAATTCTTCGGCCCCGGTCAAGGTTTCGAAAATCGGCTAAACTGGAAAAATTGCTAATGGGATTGAATTGATTTTGTACAAATTCTCTTGCGGTAAACTGCGGTTGCAGTGCCGTCCCGTGGGTAAAAAACACTTGATAATCGTCGTATTGGTAAGCCAGATTGATGCCTTGTACCGGTACCCGAGCCACCAAAAAATCGGAGTGATCGGGATAACACATGCCAATTTCCAATTTTTGAAGTCCGTTCAGGACCCTTTCAGTTTGGGATTGATGCCCCAATTGGGCTCCCACTTTTCCATGTTGTACCAAACTATCGGTATCGAAATTTTTAAAGCGTTGCAATTGTCGGATTTGACGGTCCAACTGCTGCACTTTTTGTTTTGTTCGTGCATACTCTGCACGCTGCTCAGGGCTCATTTCAGGAACCTCGGGTTGGCTGGGGGGCTTCAACTTACCACTCAACGAATCTTCAGGAATACTCTGCAGCAAACTATCTTGAATTTGTTGCCTGGTTTGATCCAATTGCTCCCGAGCCATTGCTTCCGCCTGCATTTCTAATGTACTAGCATCTGGCAAGAGTTCATCCGCTTGTGGCATTCCTTGTTGCAACTGCTCAAAATAGGCCAGTTTTTGTGAAAGCGCGTTGCGTTGATTTTCCAATTGCTGTAGGCTGTCCATGCGGGCTTGCTGCTGTTCAGCCAATTGCTGGCGCAAATTTTGGCGGTAGGTTTCCGCATCAAAACGGATGGTAAAATAATTGTTCAATCCGGTGTTGGCTCCCGCTTCAGAGTAGCGAAACTGCGCTTGAAAGGGCAAAGCGCGGTAAGAAAACCCTACCGTGCCTTCGGTGATGAAATTTCCTTGAGGTGATGGATTGGTGTTTAGATAGGGCAATAGGCCATACTCGTAACCCGCAGAGATTTGTCCGGTGGTGGTTGTGCGTTTGGGTGCTTGGGAATGGGTAGAATCCTGCTGAGATGACTGTCCTTGCAATCCTCCTGGAAGGACTACCATAAAGAACAAAACCACGATCAAGCATCCTTGTCTTACTTTTTGTTTTTTTCTCATGGTCCTGATTTTCTTCCTTGGATTACTTAATTTTTAAATCCTGCTTCCAACCTCGGTAATAAACCATATTGCCTACGGTTCGCCAGTTGTAGAACTCAAAATCACTGCTCATTTGGGCATTGTAGGTTTTCAAATTGTGGGCCTTCATCCGCGCAAGCACCTCTTTCGAGACAGTAGACTGAGGCGTTGGCGTATCTCTTAATTTCTGATAGACCTCACTTCGGTTCAATACCCACTCCCTATTGATCAAGCTGTAACTCAATACCGGAGTTTTGTCTGGATTTTGAAGTGGCTCAAAAAACCATTGCCTCCGATAAGCTTCCACCTCATCCGCTACATTGAGGTAGTCAAAAGCTGGGGTGTTGGATTGATCAAAGGTGATTTGATAAGAGTCGAATTGATAAGCATGCTTAAACTCGTGGGCCATTTTTGCAAATGGGTTGCCAGCCGAGAGGTTAATGTTTACTTGCAATACATCTTCGTATAGCACTCCCTCGATTCGTTTACTTGGTTTATATTTTATAAAACCACCTTTCGCACTCCCGACATCATTCGACAAGGTCAATAGATAAACTTGAGTGGAATTTTCTAAAACGCTCAACTCACTTTGAGCGGCATTGTAAACACTCAGGCGATGCGTAAGGCTACTAATATTACGGTTTGCCTCACGAGCCTCCTTTTTATTCATGGCCCCTTTCAAAGAAACCTGGGCGCGATCCAATAGCTCTTGTGTATTGGTAATCTTCCCCAACAAATCTTGCTTAAAAGCTTCATATTTGGCCATTGCCGCATCATTTCCCTTAATGGTATCGCCCAGGGGATCGGCGAAACGGATTGGGTTGTTGGCGAAAGTGGCATAGCTAGAAATGGAAGAATTGGGTTTGGGATCGAGGTTCCACCTTCGGCCCAAGCGTGAGTCGTATTGCCAAAAGGTGGCGGTATTGGAATTTCCCAATCCGGCAATTTCATCGTCTTTTTCCTGCCCATTAAAAGCGTAGCGATAATCGTTCACCGGTTCTTTGTAAACCACAGTAGTCACTTGCTGGCTCACCGATTCCAAATGCAAATTGTCCAAGCAAATAAAGCGGGGTTGTTTTTTACCAGTGATGCTTTGCACCATTAGCACGGCCGAGGTTCCAGATGGTTGCAGGTTAAAAGTGTAAGTGGCGGTATTTGCAATGCTTATCGATTGCAAACTGTTGCCGTCATCTACCAACAGATTTATCGTTGGATCGATGCTCGTTACATCAAAAGAAAGCGTGTAAATTTGTCCTGCGGTAAGGCCAGAATAACTTTTTTCAGCGTTGATTTCTTGTTGGTTTTGAGAATTTAGTTGGGAGTTCAGGCAAAGGGATTGCCCCATTGCTCCAGATTCTACAAACAGCAACAAATAACCTATTAAAACTAAAGTTCTCATTTAAATCCAACGAATTGATTTACGGTAAAAGAACCGTGTTTATTCTACTTGAATGGCATCTCCGGTTCGCGAAAGTTTAATCTGATTTTCTTCTCCGCCGACGGGTACTACTTCCCCATTGGTATCTGGCCCAATTCTCACCCAACCTTCATCGTCCGGAAGGTTTTTAAACGAGATGCCCAACAGCACGATTTCCGACCCTGAGCCATTGTTCACAATATCCTTTGAAGCATAAATGGAAATTCGATTGCCGGAAAGCTTGTACAGTGCCCGGATAAAATCTTCATCAGCACCAAGGTCACACCCCAGAAAGACCAGACTTCCTCCTTTTTCAATCCGGCCCATGATGGATTCCAATTGACCAATGTATTTTCCCGCTTGTGAATACCAATTATCATCTACCGGAAGTCCCTGGCTTTTATCACTTTTATATTTAAAATAAGTTTGAATTTCTTCGGTGGCGATTTGGGTATTTCCAGTACGTGTCATCGTGAAACTATAATCGCTTCCCTGATCCAGTGAGATGGCTCGTTTGTTCTCTTCTCCTGCAATGGATATTCCATGAAATTGGAGCACGACATTTTGCGGACGCAGTTTCGATTCCTTTTTCACTGCTTTCATTGTTTTGTAAACATCTCCCAAGGTATTGGGTACAAAACCCAGCCAATTTTCATTGGATTCGTCCCGTTGTTCTGGTGCTACTGAATTGATGAGATCACGAGAAACAAAAGCAAGGTTTCTACCAAAGTTTGGATCGCCTTTTACTGGCTCCATTCCTTCAAGTTCAAAAGCGTCAATTACGCGATTTCCACTAAAGGCATAAGTGGAGTAAAAAGGAAATTTTTGAGCCAGCGGATCGATACTCAGAAACCGTCCAATTCGTGGATCGTGCATCCGATAAGTATAAGCATAGTTGTTGCCTATGCCCATTTTGAACTCATCGTCTTTTTCCTGGCCTTGAAACGCATAACGATAATTATTCACTGGTTCTTTGTAAACCATGGCCGCCACTTGCTGACTTTCCGATGCTAATTGCAAATTATCCAGGCAAATAGAGCTCGGCTGTTTTTTACTGCTAATGCTTTGTACTATTAATAAAGCATTGGTTCCAACGGGTTGTAAATTAAAGGTGTAATTTCCGGTTTGGACCATGTTTATCGACTGCAAACTGTTGCCGTCGTCTACCAAAACCACTACAGAGGAATTGATACTGTTCACATCAAAAGAAAGCGTGTAGGCTTGTCCCCCAATAAGGCCAGAATAATTTTTTTCGGCTTTGATTTCTTGTTGGTTTTGTGGATTGAGTTGAGAACTTAAACAAAGCTGTAACGCCTCTAAATGGTAGCTCCACAAAGAGCCTAACAGGATAAGCAAGAGGGATTTCATTTTCATACTTATTGATCTTTTATTTGAGGCCCTATATATAGTAATGTCGGAATCAAACCGACTTTTCCGCTCAACAAATTTTCTCGGGTAAAAACCTCTTCCATTCCTAATTCGTTAAACCAATCATCCTTAGCATAGGCTGCGTAAACGGTTCGATTACGCTTACTCAAAAACAAATCGTCCTCCAGAATCAAAAAAACTATCTCTGGTGTATTTGCTTTAAAGTAATCGATATCATCGGAGCTAAAACCTTCAACCCCGGGATTTTGATGAGTGTGTATCGTTCCAATTATTGGCTTGGGAAAGGTTCCATATTGATTGATTAACCGAACCTCATCATTCTCGGTTTTAAAGCCATAATCGTATTGTTCTACTTTCGACCAATCGGCTAAATTCTCATACTCTGGTAAGACCAATACCCCATTTTCGAAAATCACACCCATCTGCTCTCGACCATTGCGCAGAGAGTTGTTCCACATCCTCGAATAAGCGTCTGCCTCATTTTCGAAAAAAATGGAACCATCATCGTTATAGGTGATTTTATGACCTGGCTCAGACGCTAAAGTGTAATTGCATCCAAAAAAATCCTGGCAACCCTGCATGTCTTCATGGCCCCGAACATTTGGATCGTATTGCATCGTTCCATCTTCATCTTTGTACCATCCGTCCAACCGTCCATCGGGGTCTACCCTCGCTATGGGACTGTTTTGATTAAAGTTGTAAGGTGTTACCCAGCTTCTTTTTTTAAATTCCGGATCTAAAGACAACCATCGACCCATACGCGGGTCATACATGCGCGCATCGTAGCTGTAACTATTTCCCAATCCCTTGAACGAATCGTCTTTCTCCACCCCATTGAAGGCATAACGGTAATCGTTTAGCGGCTCTTTGAAAACGATAGTAGCCACCTGTTGGCTCACCGATTCCAAATGCAAATTGTCCAGGCAAATGGTGCGCGGTTGTTTTTTACCAGTGATGCTTTGCACCATTAGAATTGCCGTGGTTCCCAACGGTTGCAGGTTAAAAACATAACTGCCAGTTGTTACAATGCTGATCGATTGCAGGTTGTTGCCATCATCCACTAAAACATCCACCGAAGGGCTAATGCTCGTCACCTCAAAAGAAAGGGTGTAGGTGAATCCGGTGGCGAGGCCCGAATAACTTTTCTCGGCATTGATTTCTTGTTGACTTTGAGCATTGAGCTGGGAGTTCAGACAGAGTACATTTCCCCAAAGTGGGCATGCCATGAAAACCCCAAGCAATACACCACTGCCCCTCCGAAAAATATCTTTTGTAATATTCATACTATCAAAGAGAGCTATTAGGGCGTTTGTCCTGGAATTTCTATGGATGCTCCAACATCCACTTTTCCTTTAAAATCGTAGATAAAATATTCTTGAGAAGCAAAACGATGGATGGCGTTTTGAAACCAACCACCGGTGTACCAGTCTATAGTGGCAGTACCGTTCCACCGACCAAACTGACCGGAAACGCGGCCAAAAGTAATGGCCTTGTTGTAAGTTAATTGCTCGGCAGTTTGGGTTCTAATTCTACGATCTCCAACCATATGATGAGCTTTAGGCTTGCCGGGATCTCCATGCTTGTTAGCACCCGTAAAACTTTGATAACCAAATTCGAGCAAGGCACCCCGATACATGGTAGAAGCAATAATCCCACCAGTGAATCCCTCATCAGTACCTTCCCCTCCGTATAACTCTGAATCATTATTAGAGGAAACACTTATACCCCCCAGACGAAAACCAATCAACCCTTGCCGATAAACCCCTAATGACTTGTGTTTTTCAGCAGATTGCCCAATGGTAGAATTGAAAGTATACATACTTCCAAAAGAGATAGATCGATTGTATTCATTGGGTATACCTGATTTCGAATGGTAATTGAGCGTATAGGTGGGCAATGGATCTCCTACGCCAGTGCCGGCGGTTCCAGTCAAAGCTGCAGACAAATCCCACTGCATGCCCCGTCCGTTTTGCGACACTCCTAAACCACCATTATAAGCCGTCCCTGTAAGGTCCAGTTTAAAATTACCGCGCCAATTCTGCTGTGGATTGCCAATACCCACCTGCGCTGAAACGGTCATAGAACCAGAAACCCTGGGTGTTTTTTCTGCACCAAAAGAAATAGAGGTACTGGCCGTTGCACCTAACCGGAGCGGACCAGCCTCCAAGCCCTCCAATTCATTGGTATGGATGGGCTTGTTGCTGCTAAATTGATAAGTAGATAACTCAGGATATTTATCCACCAGTGGGTCTACTGCCATGAACCTTCCCAGTCGGGGGTCATGCATCCGAAAAGTGTAGTTTACCGAGAGCCCCACACCTTTCACCTCATCGTCCTTTTCTTGTGCTTGAAACGCATAGCGGTAGTCGTTGACCGGTTCTTTGTAAACTACTGAGGCTACTTGCTGACGCACTAATTCTAAATGCAAATTGTCTAAGCAAATGGAGCGCAGTTGCTTTTTACCGCTGGTACTTTGCACCATCAACAAAACAGTAGTTCCCGAAGATTGCAGGTTAAAGGAATAGAAACCCGCTTGCGCAATGCTTAAGGATTGCAAACTGTTGCCATCATCTACCAATACATCCACGGTTGGATCGATGCTCGTCACCTCAAAGCTCAAAGCATAATGCTGCCCAGCGGTGAGCCCGGAATAGCTTTTCTCTGCATTGATCTCTTGTTGCCCCTGAGCATTCAATTCAGAGTTCAAACACAGCGATTGCGCTGTCGATGTATGTGCTAAAAGTGTAGACATTAGTATTCCAGTGGAGATCACTCTCCAGATTTTTATCGCGCCCATAAGTTGTTTGTTTTAGCCCTTTTTGAGGGTTATTTTAAATAGTCAGATCATTTCCAAAATGTATTTAAAACAATTGCATACTGTAAGTAGCTATCCTCCCTGCAAAACCAAGTTAATTTCTATTTCTCCATCGAATATTTCGCGGGGTCGGATTGGCATTTCCAGGCACCAACCAAATACGCCTTTTGCTTTTACGAACCCTTACATTGAACCATAAGATTCTCCGCATTCTATAACTATAAGTTCCTTGCCATTGAATAACAATAGTTTCCTTCTCCAATTGTTTTCTTTGCATACGATCAATGGTGTTCCAATAACCACCTGAAACAAGACTGCTCATTCTTGGATCTTGAAGGTTTGGGGTCTGCTGCTTAATTAGAGACCAAGGGTTGACCCAAGCTCCTTGCCCATCAAGGGTTGTATTGGGATTATTGGGGTTGTAAGGAATTGTAGTGTTAGTGGGTACAAAAGTTCCTGTAGTTTGAAAAAGAATGGTTCTCAAGTTAGCCCCATGGCTTGAAGCTCTATCATAAGAATATGAAGGATCGAATACAAAACGATTCGGAAAATTATTGGTTGAAAACTTATACATCGGAGAGTGATCGAAAGTATACACCGGCACTTGAACACCATTATTGGATTGTATGGTTCTCGTCAACCTGGTATGCTCTTTAAACCTAAACTTTTTACGTGCAGTAAGTTGATACAACTGTGTATTGTTGGTAGGCTGCCCTGCTTGCCAAACCACACCTTGTGTCCTTTTAACTCTGCCTAAAAAACGATAAGGTTTTGCAGGATTCCCCCAAACTAGAAATGACTTTCCGTTGCTTTGTCGTCTAGCATGCCTCTTGTTAATTGGAGTTCCTTGTTGTTGGTATTGATCAACCCTTTTGCCATGACTTCCTCCACCAGTTGCCTCTAGTCCAAATGGGTCATTAAAAACTACTGGATTATTATCCATCGCCACATAAGCACTTTGCCAGGGAAATTTCGCTGATAGAGGATCGAGGCTCAGCCACCTACCAAGTCGTGGATCGTGCTGACGAAACATCGTGGTATAACTATTCCCGCCTCCTTTGGCTTCGTCATCTTTTTCCATGCCGTTGTAGGCATAACGATAATTATTTACTGGCTCTTTGTAAACTACAGTAGCTATTTGCTGGCTTACCGTTTCCAAATGTAAATTGTCTATGCAAATAGCACGTGGTTGTTTTTTACCGCTGTTGCTTTGTACCATCAACAACACAGTAGTTCCTGAAGATTGCAGGTTAAAAGAATAGTAACCCGTTTGAGCAATGCTTATGGATTGCAAACTGTTGCCATCATCTACCAATACATCCACGGTTGGATCGATGCTC
>CALCCE010000247.1 GCA_937899835.1 uncultured Flavobacteriales bacterium
ATTACCGGCTTTTCTGGATAAGGTACCGTATCAATACCACAATCGTGTAAGATGACCTTAATGAATTGCTCCCCTTTTTGTCGATAGAAAACGGCATTCACTTTGGAAATTTTGCCGGGAGCCTTCGTGGCGCGCACCTGAATGGTACGGGTATCCTCCATCACCACATTGCTAATCATTTCTGGGTTTATCCATCCTTGTAGGTCAATCAGGTTGTCCCACTGTTGGTTGGCGGGATCGTTCAAGAATAGGTTTTGTTGTATGTCGGGTGAATTTTCCATGAGGAACAGAATTGGGTTAAAGCGTTGATGCGCTAAAATAAGGGGGAACTTCTAAATACTAAAAGGAATTCATTAGGTTAAATATGCTTGTGGCTACATTTCCCGAAAAGCCGCTAAAATCGGCCGCATGCGCGTTTCAAATGCCTTGCGGCTGATGCTCAAATCGTCGAATCGATATTCTTCCAGCAGTTGATGGGCCGGTAAATCCACTTCTTCGTTCCAGTGGAGCACCAACCAATACACTGTGGTGCCTTTATAGCCCGGGCGTTTCTCTACCAACAATTCATCTACCTGTTGCCAGGGTTGCAGGCCCGCCTGCTCAGTCCAAATACCTGCTTTATTAATGCGCAGCCGTAATTTTGGGGTTCTGGCCCGGTAGGCAAAGTACACGCCTACCACCAACAATCCCATCAACACCCAACCATCTTCAGTCCAATCCAAGGGTTGATCGTTGGTAACCCAGCGCAAACCTCCTACGGCCATTCCAAAGCCACACCCCAAGGCAATGCCCAGGTGCACCCGCCAAGGTGTGGTGATTTTTAGATCGAAAGCCGCTGTTGGATTTTCCATGGTACGGGGAAGTTAACGGAATAAGTACAATCAACGTTTCTATTTTCCGTAAACGGCTCTTTTTGAGGGAGCAACAGCAACGCTTAGGCAAAACCCAACGGACGAAATGGGTGTAAGCCTGGAAAAACGGCCCTCGGTTGTTGCACCCCTTGGTGCTGTTGCAACACTTCGGCCAGCACTTGCCGGTAGTCGGTGGTCACCGCAAGGTCTACCCGCTTATCGAGTAATTCGGGCGCAAGCCCGGGCCACTTGCCGTAGTGCTTCCCTCCTTTCACACCACCACCCAATACCAGCATCCAATTGCCGTGTCCGTGATCGGTGCCTTGGCTGCGGTTGGCCCGCACCCGGCGGCCAAATTCGGTCATCACCACCACCGTGAGTCTTTCATGATGGGCCCGCATATCGTGGTAAAAAGCCGTTAAACTATCCGATAAGCCCTGCACCAATTGCGGAAACGCATTTTCCTGATGTTCGTGGGTGTCCCAACCGCCATAGTCCACATTCACCATGCGCAGGCCCGCTCCCATTTTCACCAACGTAGCCACACTTTGGAGCGAACGGCTGAGCTCTCGGGAAGGCCAGTTTTTAGGATATCCCGGCAGGCCTTGCCGCAGTAATTTACGCTGGGTTTTGCTCAAGCCCGTTTCAATAAAGCGCAGGGTGGCCAAGGTTTGTTCCGCCACCGGACCCAGCATGGGGTCGTTGGCGTACAATTTTTGTATCAAAGCAGGCGACCGTAGTTCCTTGGTCAACCGGTAGCGCGCTACGTGTTCCATACTGGCCGCCTGTAGAGACCCCGCCATCGATTGGGCCAAATTAGCAGTAGCCGAAACGGCAGGCAGTGCGCCAGGGGTAGGCATTTGCTCCAAAGCGCGCGCCATCCAACCCGAATCCAGCGATTGCTGTTTCACCAAGCCCCGCTCGATCAGGTCCATCGCATCAAAGTGGCTGCGTGTGCCGTTTTGTAGCCCACAGCCGTGCACGATGGCCAAATCTCCGGCATCAAACAGTTCTTTTAAGCCGCCCGCCTTGGGATGCAAGCGAAAGGCCGTGTTTTTATAGGAACCCAAGTCGTAGCCTTGCTGCTCCCCCACCCGCAAAGCAGCCGGACGGGCTTGATGGTAATGCCGGTCGTTCACCGGAGCTACCAATTGCAAGCCATCGCAGCCACCGCGCAAAAACACCACCACTACCGTATGATCTGGTGCCACCTGAAAAGCATTTAACAAGGGCGAAGCCATCAGGCGCCAGCGGCTGGTGGCCATCAATGCGGCACCTGCTCCGCATCCAATCAGGAATTTTCGTCGGTTCATGGGTTAGCGTTTTTGAAATTCGGGCAGCAATGCCATCCAAGACACTACTTGCAACAATTTGTGTTCTAAATACTCTGGGTCTTCTTCCCGAAGGCGGTCCCAATCTTCGTTGGGCAACCAGGCCAAATCTTTCATTACTTCGGATCGAATTGCGGAACGTGCCGCTTCCGAGAAGTTTTCGCCCAATAGCAGCCGCCCCCATTCCTCCAAAATGGTAGACAGCTTTCGGTCATTTAACCGTTCGGCTGCTGCGGTCGAAGGCAACTTTTCGTGCTCGTCGATTTCCAGCCAAACCAGGCTGGTGATGCTGTTCCAGCGCTTGAGCAACATGTCGGTAGTGATCCAATAATCGCTACGATCGGGGTGCCCTGTGGGGGTGGGCCAGGAAAACTGCCGGTAGCCCATTTTTTCCAACAGCCAGTTCCATTCTATGCTGGGAGCAATGTCCAGGTCCAGTTGTCGAATCACCGAAAAAAGGAGGTGATTAGGGCGTTTGACTTTTTGGTGCAGGTGCGCTTCAAACTCTTCCGAAAGCAAAATGGTTTCCACCGTTCGCGCAATCTGATCGGGTGCTTGGGCAGTAGCTTGCCACGTGGCCATGGCTTTTTGAACCACACTTTCGGGCGGGTTGTCGCTCACCCACCAGCGGCACAACTTGGTACAAAGGTGCCGTGCGGTTCCCGGATGGTAGGCCAACAAGTCCAGGACTTTTCGGCCATCGGCCAGCGCCTCCTGGTGCGAGGCAAACGGCACGCCCAACACCCGTTTTTGGTAATGGTCGTGCCATTGATCGTGGTAGTAGAAATCGCCCGTGCGCGGAAAAATATCGTCTTCCCACTCCTCCCCGTTGGCTACCGTCCAACCGGTGAAGGCACGGGCCGCTTCGTACACATCTTCGTCAATGTAGCCCAGCGCTACTCCGTTGTCATCCTTCGGCACCTCACTCCAATCGGCATACAAGTGATTGTAGTAATGCATGGCCCCAAGGGTGTGTAGTTCAAAGAGTTCGCGGGCATAATTCTCGTTGGCCGGGCTGGCTTTGCTCCACACGTTATCCAACGAATACAGCATTGCTGTAGATTGCGCTACGGCTTCTAAAAATTCACGAAAGTTGCCCAAAGCATG
>CALCCE010000248.1 GCA_937899835.1 uncultured Flavobacteriales bacterium
AGCTGTATTCCAAAGAATTTTACCAGATGGCTTACCGCCATTTGCGGCCCAACGGCCACCTCATCACCCAAGCCGGAAGCCCATATTATGCTACAAAAGCCTTTGTCTGTATTGAAAACAGCGTTGGCGCGGCCGGCTTTCACACCTTGGCCATGCACAATCAAGTGATGTCGATGGGGGAGTGGGGATGGATCATCGGGTCTCGCCGGTGGACGAGCAAGCAAATGAAGGCGCAGTTGGCTCTGCCTGAATGGGAAGCGGTGTCCACCCGTTGGTTTACGCCTGATGTGATGCCCTTGCTCACCACGTTTGGCAAACCTTTAGCCGATACGGCTGGCGTGGGCATCAACACCATCAACGATCCGGTGTTGTACCGTTATCAGCTCAACGGTACCTGGAAAAATTATTGAATGCGCTTAGCTGCCTGAATGCCCGAATCGAGGCAATCGAACATCAAGGGCAAGCGGCCGGAATCCGATCCGGCAAAGGCCAAGCCATTCATTTCAAGGGGCCTTTTTTTGCTGAGGTAACCGGGGGCAGGTATGGGCATGGCGTGGCCCATTACTTTTACCACCGCTTGTTGGACGTAAGGCCTCAGGTCTTGCTTAAAGTATTGCTCCAAAAACTCAAGGGATTGGTTCACCACCGCTTCGGGTTCATTTTCTGCTTCCTGTAACAGGTGCGGATACACATACGGGTAGCAGTAGTAAGCGGTCAGCACTTGTTTTTCGGAACCCTTTTGTGCACCGGAATTCACAAAGCCTAAAAACTGCCCGTTTTCGGAAAGGTAGTCGTTTTGCCAAATGGCCGGGCCTTCAAGTGGCCGGTTTAGCTCCAGGTTGATCACCATCCAAGGGGAATGCAAAACGTCTTCAAAAGCAGGATAAGCGTCCGGATAAATGTATTTGAGCAAGTGTTTTTGACCGGTATAAATCACCTTGCTGCAGCGGTAGCGAATGCGCTCTTCGCTTGCGTTGTTCCAAACATCTACCGTCCAGCCCTTGCCTTCAGGCGCCATGCTGGTGACCAGATGTTGGGTGCGCAATTGATCGGCAGGCAAACTGTCCGCCAATTTTCGAATAAAGTAATAGTTGCCCTCCGTCGGAGAAAAAAGCTCCGGTGCCGGTGTTTCAAAATAGGGCCGGCAGCGGTAGTAATGCA
>CALCCE010000249.1 GCA_937899835.1 uncultured Flavobacteriales bacterium
GCGGCCTGTGAGTTGAGGTCCTGTAGCTGGGGCAACAGCGCAATAGATGCACCCGCCAGGGCACTCAGTTCCGCAAACAAGCGATGGGTGCTCCAGGAAAGTTTTTTGAACTGGCCCGCTTCAAACTGCTGTCGGTGAATGCCAATGAGGTACTCCCCACCGCGAGCATCCGGGCCCAACACCCAATCCTGACGGTTCAAATCCTGAGCGGCCTGGTGAAGCCTTTCCACTTGCAATTCCGGGCAATCGTTGCCGATCACCAACAACTGATCGTAGCCCTGGTTGAAAACCTCCTGAATGGCGTGGCTGATGCGTTCTCCAAACGAGTTACCCGATTGATGGGTAGAGTCGATCACGAAAGCAGGCAAACCACTGGCCGCGGCCAAGGCGTGGGAGCGGGCCACCAATTGCTTGGCAATTTGTTGGTTCTTTCCCGCTTGGGCACGACCCAAAAAAGATTTTGCCCGTGCTTCGGCTTCGCCAGTGCGGGAAAACAACAGTAGTGCTGTACGTGAAAATGGGTTCAAATGCGCGGACCTTGTTACCGCTAATATAGGAAGAAGCTTTCGGGGACGTATGTCGGGCGGCCGACAAAAAATCAACTCAGTGGATAAGTTCGGAGTAGATACCTTCGAATTCGTACTTCCGGCGTTTCAATTCTCCGTTGCGCAATTGCCGCACTACGAAGCGGTTATCAAAACCATTGTACTCCAAAATACCCATCTGCTTTTTGGCCAAGCCTTCCTCCCGCATGTCCAGTTCGAGCTTGATTTTGTAGCCCGAAGTACCGATAGGAACCGAAGTTGAAATGATGATGCGTTTGTCGATGGTATCCTTATGATCCACCACCAAGAGGTATTGCGCCTCGTACTTTAATTGCAGGTGAAATTTTCCATTTTGCAAGCTCACCTGGTGCGTATCCAGGGTCTCACTGTTGATCACTTGAATGGTATAGTCAAAAGTATCGGTCCGGTCGACCTGAAACTTGCCGTTGATTTCTAAATACAGTTTTCCTCCCGGCGTGGCAAATGTGCTCCAACCCCACAAGGAGAAGAGCCCGATAAATACGTATCGGATTAATAACCAGTGGCCTATGCCGTTCATAACATGACTTTAATGAGCTAAAACCGCGTATTTATACTCTTAATGGACATTGGGGTTACATAAATCGGGATTCATTTTTCACCAATTTGTGTTGGTTACCAACAATCCCAGCAAACCCAACAAAAAATATTTCTGACATTGGTTCAGGCAAGCACGGTTGGAGATGGAGACGAATCTGGCTTATTCAACAAGCGGTCTAAAGCTTCGAACCAAAAGGTTTCTGAAAGGTTCTTGTGGCGTTTGTCTAACAAGGCATCGTGGATTTCACGAACAACTTCATAGGCTTCTTCACTTTCAAATTGCCCCAATCGAAAGGCGGCTTCCCAAATTTCTTTTTCACGGGTCGTGTTCGGTTGCATTTTTCTCAGTTTGTGGTGGAGTTCAAGAATTTTATAATCGATTTCAACCCCTGATAGGCAATATAGTTGCCAAAAAATGGAAGTTGCTGATTATGAAATCCTTAATTCTTGAAGTTGCCCTAAAATCTTCCGAATTTCAAGACGCTTTTCCCATTTCTGGAAAATCTATTGCCGCTTGCGCAACCACCAACCCCAACGGTAGCCTAAAAAGATGCCAAAAGCCAACACCACCAGAATGAAACCCAACCGGAAGGTGAAACGAAGAATGAGCACTGTGGCAACCGCCACACCAATGCCAATGATCAGGTTGCGCAAAGAAAATCGTTGATTATTCATCGGTATTCGGTGATGGAGTTTGTGTGGCGGCCTCCAAGGCTTGTTGAATGCCCGAAAGGCCTTTAGAAATTGATTCGACGGTGGTGAGCATTTGTCCAAATTGTTGATCGGAACCCATGCCGCGCAGGCGGTTGTTTTCCCGAAAAGTGGTTTTGATGGATTCCCACCGATCCACTTCTTCTTCGGTTTGCCACCCCATCATTTCTTTGAATTTTAGCAAGTTGGCTTCTGCACCGGTGGTTAGCGTTTGCGATTCGCTTTGGTAGTAGTCCATGATCATCCGGTCCAGTTCTTCATCGTTCATGATCGATACCACTTGCTCCGCCAGTTTGTTCATGTTCCGGTATGAACCCTGGAGCTTAAAAGGTGGTTCGGTGCGAAACTCGTCGGCTTGTGCGGCCGAGCGAATGTATTCCATATTCACCCGCAAAATCACATCGCGCACTTTCAGCAACTTTTGCAAGACCGCTACATATTCGGCCGCTTCCTGCGGACTGTGGTTGGCTTCAAAATCCAGGCCCTCGCGGGTGCCTTCTTCGGCCATGGCCAAAAAGGCATGCAAGTCTTTTTGACTTTTGGCGGCCATGCGCGCCAGCGAAGGATTGCTGGTGAGGCTGTTTTCGAGGTAGCTCAGCTTGAATTCATTTTCGGTGTCGCCCAAGATATCGCCCAGGTTGTAGATGTCGGCCCGGTTGGCCAGCATGTCTGGAATCTGGAATTTGTCGCCACTCTCGGTGTAGGGGTTACCCGCCATCACCACACACACCCGACGGCCGCGCAGGTCGTAGGTTTTGGAAACTCCGCGAAATACGCCTTCAATCTTACGTTGGGCATCGCACAAGGAAATGAACTTTTGAAGAAACTCCGGGTGGCAGTGCTGAATGTCGTCCACATAGATCATCACATTGTCGCCCATTTCAAAACCGAGATTCAGCTTTTCCAGTTCTTCGCGAGCGCTGGCGTTGGGCGCTTCTACCGGGTCAAGAGAGGTAACCGAATGCCCGATGGCTGGCCCATTCACCTTGAGAAAGATCAATCCCAGCCGGTTGGATACGTATTCCATCAGGGTGGTTTTTCCGTAGCCAGGAGGCGAAATGAGCAGCAGCATGCCCATCAAATCCGTGCGCTTGCCTTCACCCGATGTGCCAATTTGCTTGGCCAAATTGTCGCCAATGATCGGTAAGTACACATTGCTAATCAGCTTGTTGCGTACAAAGGAAGACAGAATTCGAGGCTTGAATTCGTTGAGCCGAAGGTCGTTCCGGTAGCGGGAAATCTCCGTTTTCTTCCATTCCTGAAACTGGTTGTAGCGGGGAACTTGCACCGTAGTGTGTTGGCCCAGGCGTGCTAAAAATTCGTGGAACTGGAAATCGAGTTGGCCTTTCACCACTCGGTTGTGGTTGCCCAACAATTCGTCTACCTGGTGTTCGGGTGAAGTGCTCACCACCGATCCGGCAGGATTTACCTGATAAAAAACCAAAGCTGCGGCTTCCAAAAAATAATCGGCCGAGGGCGGATTTTCCAAGCTCACACCGAAGGAGCGCAACCAGTTGACAATTAGATTAAACCGGTCTTGAGGATGATCGGCCAGGTCTTTTAGCGACCCCTCAAAGCCCGATTGGTGCTGGCGCGATTTCAAAAAGCGGTCAAAAGCCATGCGCAATTCCGAAGCCCGGTGGCTGATGACAAAAGGATGATCTTGCACCAATTGAAAGAACAAGTATTCGGCCGCCTGTCCCGCCAAATCCTTTTCAAAAAGTGGATTTTCGGCCAAGGTAGCCAGCAACTGCTCCTCCAAATCGTGGATAACTTTACCAAACTCTTTGGAGTGGGGGAAGGCCTTGAGCAGGGCGCCCATGCCCGAAAGGCGGTGGGTAAATCGCTCCTTGCTACTTTCTTCCAAATACGTGTCCCAAAACAAGCGGGCCATTACCCGCACTTTTGGCGGATAGCGCAACAAGCCCAAAGATTGGTGCAAGGTGAGCAACACCTGCAAAATGCGGGCAGCATCGTAGTTGTGCACGCCTTTTACGTAGCCTTCCTGAAAACGTGGCGCCATAAACTCCTGCGCCAATTCGGCCAGTTCGTCCACCGAGCGTTGCAGCAGCGCCTCAGGCGCAGCAATGGTGCGGTCTTCCATGGTGGGCAAAATAGATTGCTGGTAAATGAGGTAAGCCAGGTATTCGCCCCGATACACCGCATTGGTTTCGGAAGGGTAGAGCTGGTCCCAAACCGGGCGGGTGGCTTCCACCGTATCGCCCGTCATGGCATCGTAAAAATTGGTTCCCGTGAGGTGAAACTGAAGGGTTTCGTTGCGGGGCACTACCGTGAGGTCCAGCGCTTGGGAGTTCACCAAAAACTTGTGCCGTCCCAGCGAAATGGTGTCTTCGCCGTCGGTAAAGAGTTCTTGTTTGTCTTTCAGCTGTCGAATGGCTTCTTCCTGCGCGGTTTTCAGGCGGCTTTGCAGTTCGTCCACCTTCACCGTGTCGCCCAATTCCTGTAGTTGCTTCAAGATGTCGCGCACCTTGTCCACCATCAAATCGCCGGCAAAATAGCCGTTGATCTCGCTCACGGTTTTCAGGCTGCTCACCCGGTTTTGCACCCCTTTAATGATGCGCACTGCCGATTGTTGCAGGGCATTGGCCCGGCGGTTGCGTTGCTCTACCAGGCTCACTTTTTTGGCTTCAAAGGCATTGTAAAGGTCTTCCCGCTTTTCGGCAATGGTGGCCAAATACGTATCGAACTCTACATACTTGCCTTCCAACTCTTCCAGCTGAATCATGAGTTTGCTCAGGTACTCATCGCACTTTTCGGGCGTTTCGCTAATGTCGAGGTAGTTGAGCATTCCCTGTTCCACTAGCTTGATTTGGGCCGTAAATTCCGCTTCGCTTTCGCCGGTGCGCAGCTCCTTGCGCTTTTGCCGCAAAGCCGCAATAATCCGGTTGAAACCCGAATAAATGGCCGAAATAGCATCAATGATCTGTGTGGTGTGGGTAGCGTCTTCGATCTTCAGGTTGCTCACAATTTCAATGAGCATTTCCAGGTCGGTCGAAGTTTGGGTAATTTCTTCTTCCAGGCGGTTAGCATCCACCACCTTTTCCAGCGCATCAATGCGTTCCTTCAAACCGTCAATTGCATTCCGGTAAGGGTCGAGGGCTTCGGGTTTCAGCAAATAAGTAACACAACCCTTCGATAGCTCATCAATGGCTTCGGTAATAGCCGCTTCTTTTCCCGCCACCGCCTCGGCATCCACGTAGCGCAGCTCTTTCAGGCTAATGACTTCACCCCGCACTTTGCGCAACTCACTCAGGTGGTTCACAAAGTAGTGGATGCTGTCCGCACGTTCCGATTTTACGCCACGCAGGGCTTGGGTCAGCAATTGATCTACCCGGGTGACTTCCTCGGCAGTGTTTTTCTTGATGGAGGTCACCTTGTCAAACTCGTCTACGGCCGAAGAGGCCGTTTCGCGCAAGGCTTGCAAGGGGAGGGAGAGCTCAAAAGCCTCTTCGTGGTTCAGCCAGTGAAAGCTGTCCAGCACATCGCCCGTGAGGTTCACCAAATCGAGGTAGAGGTTGGCGTAAGAATCTTCTTTGCTGGCCAACTTGATCACCTCGCGGCATTCGGCCATAGCATTTACAATGTCGCGGTTGCCCAGTTTATAGAGATACCCTTCGTTTTCGGCCGTTTCGGGCAGGTTATGGTCGAGGTAAGGCGTTTGCCAAATCTGCACCACGTGGTGCTTTTTCTGCTCCTCGTCCGCCCGAAAGAAAGCCAGCTCCCCATTGGGGAAAATGGAAAAACCGTGGCAAACAATGGGGTTCAGCACTTCCTGCTCAATCAGGTTGTAAGAGAGCAGCACATAAGTACCCGAATTGGGATTGTAAAACACGTTGAGAAAATCCTCCCCGTTGGGCGAAGCCACCCGCCGTTCGAAGTGCATGTTTTCCAGGTTGTGCTCAAACACCTTGTATTCTCCGCTTTGCAGGTAATACCCTTTAGCGAAGATCAAACCATGATCGTTGGGCAACAGCACGCAAGAATCTTCCAGCGAGTCGATGCGCAGTGCCGTTTGCAGCTTTTGGTTGAAAACGATGTAGCGGAATTGTTCCTCCTGGTAGGGCTTGATCTTGAGCACAATCAGGTTACCCACCACCGCGTAGTGCACCTCTGCTTCGTCCAGGTGTTGGTCGTGGTGCTCCACCGGTTCGGCTTAAATGCCTTGGCCTGTTTCGGTATTGTCTTCTATCTTAATGGTGAGGTCTCCCCCCACAGTTTCTACAAATACCTTGTCTTCAATGCTGATGTGGGGGTGCTGCCCTTGGCGGTAGCTATCGCGGGTAACGCGTACCCACCGAAACTCGTGTTGATCGGGCAACACCACCTCGTGGTCGCTGCGGTTGTCGATGTAGGTGAGTCCGCTTT